>NC_019757.1:0-282500 GCF_000317535.1 Cylindrospermum stagnale PCC 7417 | reverse complement strand
CAACGTGTGCTCTGGGTATTCAGAGTTTGTCTCGATTTGGTACCGGTCTCCCAGCCCGCACCGAAACAGTGCTTTACCCCCCAGATGTAATCGTTACCGCTGCGCCTAAACACATTTCGGGGAGAACCAGCTAGCTCCTGGTTCGATTGGCATTTCACCCCTAACCACACCTCATCCGCCGATTTTTCAACATCGGTCGGTTCGGACCTCCACTTGGTGTTACCCAAGCTTCATCCTGGACATGGTTAGATCACCAGGGTTCGGGTCTATAAACACTGATTATCGCCCTCTTCAGACTCGCTTTCGCTTTGGCTCCAGCATTCTCGCTTTAACCTACCAGTGCCTATAAGTCGCCGGCTCATTCTTCAACAGGCACGCGGTCAGACGTTAAATCGTCCTCCCACTGCTTGTAAGCTAACGGTTTCATGTTCTATTTCACTCCCCTTCCGGGGTTCTTTTCACCTTTCCCTCGCGGTACTGGTTCACTATCGGTCACACAGTAGTATTTAGCCTTACGAGGTGGTCCTCGCGGATTCACATGGGATTCCTCGTGCCCCATGCTACTCGGGATTCAGCTACTATCCTTTGACTTTCGACTACAGGACTTTCACCTCCTCTGGTGCAGTATTTAGCTGCTTCGTCTAGTCTCTAGATTCGATCTCGCTGTCCCACAACCCCAATCGGTAAACCAATTGGTTTAGGCTCTTCCCCTTTCGCTCACCACTACTTAGGGAATCTCTATTTGATTTCTCTTCCTCCAGCTACTAAGATGTTTCAGTTCGCTGGGTTGGCTCTCTCCTGCCTATATATTCAGCAGGTAGTATTTAGGGTTGCCCCATTCGGAAATCTCCGGATCTTTGTTTGCTTCCAACTCCCCGGAGCATATCGTCGGTAACCACGTCCTTCATCGCCTCTGTGTGCCTAGGTATCCACCGTTAGCCCTTATTAGCTTGACCACTCAAACATTTTGGTGTTTCACTTTAAAGCATCCACGAACATGACTTATGTCTGTGTCTGCCTGCAATTTTTTTCGCGTCACTATGCAGTTTTCAAGGTTCTGGCTGGTTTCATTCCCAGCAGTCTGGCATATAAGCCTAGTTGCTGAATTTTCCCCGGTCTACCATCCTACCATACAGTCTAAGATACCACAAAGACTATTTTAACACTTTTTTACTATTTATAGCTGTGTTTATTGAGCTTGGTAACCGTCACACTAGGTGGAGGTTAGCGGACTCGAACCGCTGACATCCTGCTTGCAAAGCAGGCGCTCTACCAACTGAGCTAAACCCCCATCAACAATTAAAAATTAAAAATTAGCAAATAAAGACTTTCCGCCTTTTTAATGCTTAGATTTTAGACTTTTAATTGATTCAGGTGGGCCATCCTGGACTCGAACCAGGGACCTCACCCTTATCAGGGGTGCGCTCTAACCACCTGAGCTAATAGCCCCTAAACGAACCAATCATAGTTTGAAAGCCATCAATAACCATCTGCGACCGACCTTAGGATGACCAACTCAATATCTAATCACTGATTGTTTTCGATATCTGAGTGGGTAGGTCTCCCTAAAAGGAGGTGATCCAGCCACACCTTCCGGTACGGCTACCTTGTTACGACTTCACCCCAGTCACCAGTCCTGCCTTAGGCATCCCCCTCCACAAGGGTTGGGGTAACGACTTCGGGCGTGACCAGCTTCCATGGTGTGACGGGCGGTGTGTACAAGGCCCGGGAACGAATTCACTGCAGTATGCTGACCTGCAATTACTAGCGATTCCTCCTTCACGCAGGCGAGTTGCAGCCTGCGATCTGAACTGAGCTACGGTTTCCGGGATTAGCTTGCTATCGCTAGCTTGCTGCCCTCTGTCCGTAGCATTGTAGTACGTGTGTAGCCCAAGGCGTAAGGGGCATGCTGACTTGACGTCATCCCCACCTTCCTCCGGTTTGTCACCGGCAGTCTCTCTAGAGTGCCCACCCGAAGTGCTGGCAACTAAAAACGAGGGTTGCGCTCGTTGCGGGACTTAACCCAACATCTCACGACACGAGCTGACGACAGCCATGCACCACCTGTGTTCGCGCTCCCGAAGGCACTCTCCCCTTTCAAGGAGATTCGCGACATGTCAAGCCTTGGTAAGGTTCTTCGCGTTGCATCGAATTAAACCACATACTCCACCGCTTGTGCGGGCCCCCGTCAATTCCTTTGAGTTTCACACTTGCGTGCGTACTCCCCAGGCGGGATACTTAACGCGTTAGCTACGGCACTGCTCGGGTCGATACAAGCAACGCCTAGTATCCATCGTTTACGGCTAGGACTACTGGGGTATCTAATCCCATTCGCTCCCCTAGCTTTCGTCCCTCAGTGTCAGTTGCGGCCTAGCAGAGCGCTTTCGCCACCGGTGTTCTTCCTGATATCTACGCATTTCACCGCTACACCAGGAATTCCCTCTGCCCCGAACGCACTCTAGCTATGTAGTTTCCACTGCCTTTACAAGGTTGAGCCTTGCTCTTTAACAGCAGACTTACATAGCCACCTGCGGACGCTTTACGCCCAATCATTCCGGATAACGCTTGCATCCTCCGTATTACCGCGGCTGCTGGCACGGAGTTAGCCGATGCTTATTCCTCAGGTACCTTCATTTTTTATTCCCTGAGAAAAGAGGTTTACAACCCAAGAGCCTTCCTCCCTCACGCGGTATTGCTCCGTCAGGCTTTCGCCCATTGCGGAAAATTCCCCACTGCTGCCTCCCGTAGGAGTCTGGGCCGTGTCTCAGTCCCAGTGTGGCTGATCATCCTCTCAGACCAGCTACTGATCGTCGCCTTGGTAGGCTTTTACCCCACCAACTAGCTAATCAGACGCGAGCTCCTCTTCAGGCAGTTAACCTTTCACCTCTCGGCACATCCGGTATTAGCCACCGTTTCCAGTGGTTGTCCCAGACCTGAAGGCAGATTCTCACGCGTTACTCACCCGTCCGCCACTATCTCCGAAGAGACCGTTCGACTTGCATGTGTTAAGCATACCGCCAGCGTTCATCCTGAGCCAGGATCAAACTCTCCGTTTTGGTTTGTTTGTTTTAGCTCTTTCAACCGATTTTTACAACCTCGGTCAGGTTATTTTTTACTGACGCAGGCTAGTTGTTTTATACTGGCTTTCAAACTATAATATTTTCAAGGTTCGGTTCCCTCCGGCGCCGCTCTGTCGCGCTCGCTTTTCAGGCACTCATCTAATATAGCGAGCACACAATCTTTTGTCAACTCTTTTTCCAAAATAATTTTGGAACCATTTCTGCACTGACTAAAATCCTTATAGAGTAAGGGTTGTAGGCTATACTGTTCATGTTCGGCAAGTAGAGACTAATTAAGTTGTGAGTAAGTTTGGTGTTTTGCCGCCAAGGTTGGTGTTAGATCCGCTGTTGCGTGGGTGGTTGTTGGAGGATGTTGGTCGGGGCGATCGCACGACGGGTAGCCTATTAGTGGAAGATGTGACTCCAGGAAGCGCTAAATGGATAGCTAAAGCTGGGGGAATAATTGCTGGCTTACCAGTTGCTGGTAGGGTATTTCAGCTTTTGAATGAGAAGGTGCGCTTTGTGGCGATCGCAGATGAAGGCGCTAGGTGTGAGCCTGGACAGGTAGTGGCAGAAATCCATGGTTCGCTGGATGCGCTGCTGATGGGGGAACGGGTTGCTCTCAACTTAGCTATGCGGTTGAGTGGGATTGCGACGCTCACTAATATATATATAGAGAAAATTGCTGATTTACCTCCTCGGTTGGTGGATACGCGCAAAACTACACCAGGGCTGAGACTTTTGGAAAAGTACGCGACTGCTGTGGGTGGGGCGATTAATCACCGGATGGGGTTGGATGATGCGGTGATGATTAAGGACAATCACATTGCGGCGGCTGGGGGAATTGGAGAAGCTGTTACTCGCGTTCGTTCTCAGATTCCTTATCCTCTAACTATTGAGGTGGAGACGGAAAGTTTGGAACAGGTGTGGGAGGCTTTACAGCACAAAGCTGATATTATTATGTTGGATAATATGCCTTTGGAGATGATGCGCGAGGCGGTGCAGTTGATTCGCCAGCAGGATAGTGGGGTTAAAATTGAAGCTTCGGGGAATGTGACTTTGGAGACTATTCGGGCTGTGGCGGAAACTGGTGTGGACTATATTTCCAGTAGTGCGCCGATTACTCAGTCGAAGTGGTTGGATTTGAGTATGAGAATGGGGTGAGGAGTGGAATTTTATTCCGACAGACTGAAGTTGGTGGCTATATATCCCTCTTTCAAGAAACACATTCGGTGGGGAGAGAAATAGGAATAAGTTCCAAACCAAGAGCCTGAGCTTTTTTGTGGAGGTTGTTGACCATTCGCTCTCGGTAGTGCTGCTCATAATAATCCATGCCAGGATCGGTATAATCTCCTCCGGTTGTCCAAAGTTTGTAAAAAATCCGGGCAATTTTATGAGCGGTAGCAGTAATAGCTTTAGGAGAGCCAAGTCGAGAACGTAAGCGACGATAAAATGCACCCAAAGCAGAATTACTTTTTCCGGCGGTTTGTGCTGCCATGCGGAAAGCATTGGCAGCGCGGTTGACTACAGGACGAGTCTGAGAACTTTTAATTTTGCCATCAGTAATGCGGCTACCAGGACAAAGGCCAAGCCAAGAGGTAAAGTGTTTAATTGTAGGGAATCGGCTAGGATCTAAACCCACCTCAGACAGGATTATTTGCACTGTCAGGATACCAAGACCGTCAACACGGGTAAAATCTACCCCACTCATTAATATCGCTGACTGCTTGATGCAGTTGTATGTTCATTTGAGTTAAAGCTTTCTGCATCCGTTGTATACGAACACTGGCACTTCTGATGAGGCTATCACGTTGACGGATATAGCTACGTAAAACACAAATTTCGTCTTCTGGAGCCACTGCGTTGGGCGGCTTTGCCGACTTGAAGCAAGTGGCGCGGCGAAAAGAACCTGACAACAATCCATAGCTGTGCAACTGTTGCAGCCATTGACAATCCAGAACATCTGTTTTACGTCCTGGTAAAGTCTTTACATGGTGAGCATTTACAAGTTTAACTTCAAAGCCACGAATCTCCAGAATTTGAAACAACGGAATCCAATAAACACCTGTTGATTCCATTGCCACTGTCTCAACTCCACATTCACTCAACCAATCAGCAATGGCGTATAATTCAGCTGTATAACAACCAAAACGCCGGACGCACTCGTTAGCGTGTCCTGAGGGTACGCACACCCAATGATGTTGAGAACCAATATCAATCCCAGCCGCATTAGGATGAATCGGATTAAGTTTAGATGCCTTGCCTATAGATTGGCAATTCGGAACTGAAGACTTCTGCTTCTTCTTCATTTTAGTTCCCCTAGTCTCAAGCAGTATCAAAGTTGAGGTGTGCCTTGACCCAGGTTGACGGAATTATTACAGTCTTCTAAACGGGATAACGTCTAAACGCTTCACCAATGCCATCGCCGTCACAACCCAGAACCACGCTTTTGTACGGGCAAAGTTGCACCATTGAGGGAACGGTCTTAACTGTCAAGAAACAATGCAAGTATAAGCTTTTTCCGTACTTTTTATTTCGTTTCTTTCATCCATCGCGGACATATCGTCCATCAACCGCTTTTGTCACTTTCCGGGAGGACAATCTCTGAAAGCCTTATCAACCAATCAATCCAACCTATCCTATTAGAAAAAAATGGGTGTTGTATTTGTTATTAGAAAGAAATTGTGCAATCGCTTGGTAGATAAAAGCTCTAGAATTCAGAAATGGCGAATGTTTTCGGAGAGTGACAGAACAGGAATATCCCTCTTCTGTCAGAGTGGGGTGATAAAATAGAAATAAAAGGCTAAAACCTATATCCACAGGAGGTTTGCCATGACTTTACCAAGAATTGCATTCAAAACAGTTTCTGTAATCGACGAATACTGTGAATCCAGAAACGTTGAATGCAGCAATAAAACTTTACATACTAAGATGTAATTGTCCTATCAAGGGTTAATTGTCAACATTTCATAATATCTTCCATCCAATGTACATAACTAATTTGTTGACACATACAGGCTTGTAAATAGCGGAATTTATCTAATATTTTTTCACCCCATTGTTTAGGAACAGATACAAGTTGTAAAATCAGATAAGCAATGAGACTTGCATAGATTTGTATGGTAATACCATTAACATTTTTGGTAATTAATTTATCAAGTTTTAGGTGCATCTTTAAAAATTTCCATAACAATTCAACTCCCCACCTTAAGCGATAAATATCTCTAATATCATCATCTCTAACTGCTGCATCTCCATTAGTTGGTAAATTAGTGACTAAGCGAAATTCAGTTCTCGTTTCTAAATCACAAAAATTAATCACTCTATAAGCTTGTGCATCTGTTGATGAGCCAATTTTTACCAGTCCATTTTCTGATTCAAATTCTAACTTCCAATTATTTTTAATCCGTAACACAAAGTATTTATTTTCTTGAACTAGTTCTTGAATAAAATTTAAACCTGCAAAGCCCCTATCCATTACTCCAACAGCATCTGCTGGCAAATTAGACATCATCTTTGAGCCAAATTTATAATCATGATTATGACCAAAGTTGATGAAATTATCTTCTGGACTTCCTGTAGCAAGATTTAGGGAACTAAACAGTTTAACTTGATGATAATCCAGAATCCATAACAGCTTACTTGTCAATGTAATAATTGTTGAATCAATTGGACATATTGCATATTTATTGTGTAACTTCTTCTGGACTTTATTCTGGACTAATTGATTTAATTGATGATAAATCTTCTGGAATACTTCTTGACTTCGATGAGTGTTAGCTTTGGAAAACGTGGAAATATCTACATCAAATCCTGTATTGTTTAATCGTTTAAATAAATCCCTCATACTCGTTAAGCTATTATCCAGGGCATAAGCTAACCAACACTCGACAAAAAGACGGCTGTTCAAAACAGGATAATCATTTTTTGGTAGCCCTCCCAGGATATTTTTGACAATCTTGGGAAATGAATTTATAATCATCGTTAATCGAAATATTTTAATCCTTTGCCCAAAATCTAACATATTTTGGGCTATTCTTATCGGAATTTTCTTAACATTCAACACTTCTGCTGTGAATCATACAAGGATATATTTCCAGAAGTCAGAAGCTTTGAATGTTTTAAATGCTTACTTTTGGGGATAATTTCGGATATAAAAAGACACTGCCGGAGATTGCTAAAGTAGTTAGATTAGAAAATGCACAATCGCTACATCATTTTTTAGCTAATTCACCATGGGCAGTAAATAAATTAAGAGACCAAAGATTAGAATTATTATCAAAAGGATTAAATTCTCGGTCATTCATTTTGATAATTGATGAGACAGGAGATAAAAAGAAAGGGAAAAGAACTGACTATGTAGCCCGTCAATATATTGGTAATTTGGGGAAAATAGAGCACTTAATTGTGTCAGTAAATGCCTATGGTGTATTTGAGGACATTATCACATTTAAATTGTCTTCTATTTATTTCTAATAATACTGGTTTCTCTGCCCAGGGTAAATCTTTAATTATATATCTATGATTTTGTATGTAATCTTTGACTTTTTGTCCCGTAGCGAGGACAAACACTTTCCGAATTGATTGATTCAATCTGTAGAATTATTCCGATTCCTTCATGCTGGCGCTGTGAGCATACCTTTATCCCTTATAGATTCAGAAGCTCTGTCAGTATTTTTATTCCCCTTTTTGCCTTCATGACTGTAAATGCACTCAAAAATCGTTTTGGCTAACATTACAGTGAACAATAGATGATTCCTACTTGTCAATCCCTTCAAGTATTTGATGAATATTTTTATCAAATAAATTATCTTTATTCTCCTATTTAACTAATAGTCTGGCATACTAGGTACTGAAGAGCCGTATATTTTATTCTCTGGAAGTCCCTTAGAAGTCCCTTTGCTTGACAAGGAGTGTGTTCATCAAGGGTATTTATTCTTCTACCACTTCCACCAAGTCTTCAATCATCACATCTAAGGCGCGGGCCATCTTCAAAATTGAGGTATAATCTACCATTGCTAGCCCTGGCGCTCTTGCATAGGCTCTAACAGAACTATAGGCAACTCCAGAACGGTCGGCGACATCTTTCAGTGTCCAACCCTTATCATCAGCAAATTCCCGAATTCGTAGCCTAATCAGCCCCATTCTATCTTGACAAACGATTGAATTTTATCTTAAATATCTTAAATATATAGTATCATATAAAGCAATCGCCCTCCGTCCTGCAAAACTGAAAGGCGATCGCATATTTCACAAAAACCATTCACTTTCAAAAGAGACCAATCACTCTAAAAATAAGGTGAGCAATCACTTGAAAAATCAGGTTTGCTTTATGGTATCATCACTTTTAACAAAAATGCTCGTTATTCGCACATCAAAAATCGTTTACAAATCGGCAACTCCCCACCAATTAGCACGATTTGTCAGCGAAGAGGCAGTTTGCCTGATGTTCAGAATTGGCTTTGAAGATATATATACAGTTGAATGCTGGCGGCACATCGTTTACATCCACGCAAAGGGTGTGAGTAAATTTGCCAGCTATGCCGATTTTCCGCCGATTGTGGGAGTAACGCCACCCACAGCCCTAGACTGTATTAAGTGGCGCAAGTGTTGGCGTAAAACACATGATTATGCCCACAAAAAGCAAGCTCCCTATTGGTGGGCGGAATTTTTTACTAATGAGTTTCGCCAAGCTTCCTCAGAGTCTGTGTTGTCTAGTTGGGGACAATTGGTCGAGTTGATCAAATTTGCCTTTGCCGAAGACACTTTGCCGGAACTCCGAAGAAGCTATCACCAGGAAAAATCGCTGATAGCTGTTTAATTGCTATTCAGCAGGTTTGTTGCTAGCTCGATTGGCACGCGCTTCAGCGGAAGCCATCACCTCTTCAAAATTCTCTAGGATTTCGCCGGGGAAGTTTTCCAAAATCCTGGTGGAAAGAGCTACCCGACCTTTGCCTTCATCCAAGTCAATAATTACAGCTTTAATCTTCTGACCGTTTTGAAAGACTTTTTCCAGCGATTCAATGAATTTTTGGCTCACCTGCTTGATGTGCAGCAAAGCGCTCATACCATCTAAATCTACAAATACGCCAAAAGGTTTGATGCCAGTAATTTTACCTTCTACCAGCTGACCTAATTCTAGTAAGCTGAAGTTGCTAGAACGAGTTGCCAAGCGCTGGGAAAGTATCAGTTTGTTGGTGTTGCGATTGATTTCTAAAAAGCCAACATTCAGAGTTTGACCTTTAAGTGCTTCTAAGTTATCACGCTCTTGCAAGTGCGATCGCGGAATAAATCCCCGCAAAGACAGAAGATCAACGGTGACACCACCTTTATTCACACCCATAACCCGCACTTGCACTGTCTGGGAATTTTCCTGCATCTCTAGCAGTCGATCCCAGATGTGCTGAATTTCCAACTGCTTGCGAGAAAGAGTTACTTGACCCTCAGCATCCTGATCTCGGATAATCAAGAACTCCAGTTCCTCTTGCATCGGCAGCACCTCCGATAAATCGGTTACTGCTCTCAAAGAAGCCTCATCGCGGGGGAGAAAAGCTGACGACTTGCCACCAATATCAACATACGCTCCATCATGGTCAAGTTGGAACACTTTGCCATGTACAACCTGTCCCTTTTGAAACTGGTAGTCGTGTTTTTCCAGTGCTTTGGCGAAATCGTCCATTGTAAAGGGCGAATTGGCTGTTTGAGAACTTTTCGATTCGGAATTCATGACTTTTGAAGATAAATTGTTATTTGATCTGATGCCACTGGAGTTTTACTCAACGCCCAACAACATCGGACTTGGTGAGAGGGTGATGGCAGCCATTTGTAAATGTTGTACGCTTGCTTTAGCACTGAGCAATTTTACCCCGCCAACACGCTACCAAACAGTTGTTTCACCTGCTCCCAAGCATCGGTTGCAGCTTTAGGATTATAGCTGGCACGAAGGTCACAGAAAAAACCGTGATCAGCTCCATCGTAGCGAAACACACGATGGGGAATGTTGTATTTTTCTAACGCTGCCGAAATCTCGTCTATCTGTTCTAAAGGAATGCTGGCATCTTGAGTACCAAAAAAGGCGTAGAGAGTGCCTTGAATTTCGCTTGTACGGGTGATGGTGGGATTTCCACCTCCAGGGGTGCGGGTGGTGATACCAGCACCGTAGAAGGAAGCCGTGGCTTTAATATCTGGTAGGGTGGCGGCAAGATATGCTACGTGTCCGCCAAAACAGAAGCCTATACAGCCAAAGCCATCTTTTTTGACTTGGGGGAGGCTTTTGAGGTAATCTATGGCTGCCTGAATATCCCTCAATAACTCTGATGCTTGAGTTTGCATGGCGTAGCTTCTGCCAGTTTCAATGTCTTGGGGGGTATAGCCTGTTTCAAAGTCTTTTACTTGTCGTTGAAAGAGTGCGGGGGCGATCGCTACATACCCCAGCTTGGCAATCCGTTCTGTCACTTCCCGAATATGAACGTTAACACCAAAAATTTCCTGTAGGACTACAACTCCTGGGTAAGAACCAGGATCTTTGGGCTGTGCCAAGTAAGCGGTAGAGAGGAAATTATTTTGGCTTACCGTAGCGTCTGGTAGAGAAAGTTTAACTTTTGTAGTAGTGATTGCATGGTCTGTCATAATAATTTTTACTAATGTACTGTGATTGTTTGATATAACTATGCCAGTATCTTCAGGCTATCTCCAATCAAATTATCAATTAGCAAAAGTGAGCGCATTAGAAATTTCCACCAGAAAAACTCAACGTCACAATAAAATATTTAACAGGTAGAATATGCAGTTGGTTTTCTACAAATTTCGCCGCCAACTCGAGTACCAACGTCAGCGATCTAGTTCCCAACTGGTGTTAGTTGATCAGTTTTACCCTAGTTCCCAAATTTGCTCGTCCTGTGGACAGGGGGAAATACCGACAGTCGCGGAGGAAGCAGGACGTAAACCTCAATGTCCAGACAAGTCCGGCGTTGTATTAGTTTTATGGAGCAGGTTTGGTGATGATTCAATTCCGTATTCAGCCAGACAGCGAAATTCCCGCATCCACCCAGCTGTTTAATCAAATCAGGTTTGCGATCGCATCCCGGCAATATCCACCCGCGTATAAATTGCCAAGCACAAGGGCGCTAGCAATGCAAACTGGGTTGCACCGCAATACCATTAGTAAAGTTTACCGCCAGTTGGAGGAAGACGGATTTGTTGAAAGTCTAGCTGGTTCGGGAATTTATGTCCGCGCCCAAGGTCATGAGGGCGGTAGTAGGCTACAATCGCCCATTCTCAAGCAACATCCCGAAGCATACAAAGTTGTTCAAGAAGCACTTGACGAATTACTCAGCCAAGGCTGCACCCTAAATCAAGCACGGGAAATATTTCTGGCTGAAATTGACTGGCGCTTGCGTTGTAGTGCGCGAGTGCTAGTAGCAGCGCCATCTCAAGACATTGGTGCTGGCGAATTAATGGTCTTTGAATTGGAAGAATCGCTAAAAATACCAGTGCAGTTGGTAGCGATGGAAGAATTAGCTGCTGTGCTAGATCAAACAACCTCTGCGACATTGGTCACCAGTCGTTATTTTATTGGGGATGCGGAAGCGATCGCCGCGCCAAAAGCTGTGCGCGTGATCCCCCTAGATATCCACGACTATGGCAAAGAACTCAACTTGGTGAAAAACCTACCCAAAGCTAGTTGTATTGGCATAGCTAGCCTCAGTCCTGGGATTCTCAGAGCCACAGAAGTCATCCTTCACGGTCTACGCGGGGATGAACTACTTGTCATGACCTCGCAACCCAAAGATGCTTATAAACTTCAGGCCCTCGTCAAGCGGGCAGAAATGATCTTTTGCACTGATCAAGCCAGTTTTTCAGCAGTGCAAGCAGCCGCACAAACAGCTTCGGAAGATTTAATTCGTCCACCCAAGCTAGTACGCTGTGAAAATTACATCGGCGCCAAGTCTATCAATTTGCTAAAACGAGAACTGGGTTTAGGTTAAACCCCAGATAGAGGAGCTAAAGATAGGTCAAGGGCGAGAATGAGAGATGGGGAGACACATTTTTGTGGAAACTCACTCTTGGCTCTTCACTAAATGACTAAATAACTATGATTGTGGAAATACAAGCCTCTCTTAGTCTGGGGGAAGCAATCAAGCAACGGCGTGCTGCTAGAGCTTTCAAGCGCGAAGATATTCCAGAAGCTATTTTGCAACAAATACTCAATTTAGCAGTACAAGCACCATCAGGCTTTAACCTCCAACCTTGGCGATTTATTATCGTCAAGGAACAAAAAAACAAGGAAAAACTCCAAGCTTGCGCCTTCAACCAGCGCCAAGTCGGTCAAGCGCCTGTTGTTTTAATTTGTTGTAGTACAAGCCTTGTAGGCACAAAAGAATATATCGCCTCTGTCATCCATTTGGGGGAAGAGCACGGGACTATGACTGATAGCTATGCAAATTATCTGCATTCTAGCATTCCCGAATTCTTCGCCAATCATCCCAGCTTTGGGGACATGGAAGCTTGGACGAACCGTCACACTATGTTAGCAGTAGCTTACCTGATGATTGTGGCGAAAAGCTTCGGCGTTGATAGCTGCCCAATGGAAGGATTTATCAGCGCCCAAGTTAAAGATGCCTTCCAGATTCCTGAGGAAGTAGATATTTGTTGTTTACTAGCACTTGGATATGCCTCAGAACCATTTAAGCCTTATGGCGGACGCTTCCCACTCAACCAAGTTTGCTTTAGCGAAAACTATGGCGAACCTTTGCCGTCAAGTTAACTTTTTGATAGTTCTGGTGTGGGAATTTGCAAAAATTCTCGCACCCGCGCCAGGTAAGTTTTTGGATCTTCTAACATTGGGAAATGCGCTGTCTGGGGAATCAGAGCATACTCAACTTTTTCGTTCAATGCGGCTGCTTGACGCCCCATGTCGGCGGGAATAATGATGTCATACTCCCCCGACACCAGCAAAGTCGGTACTGTCAGCTTGGCAAATTCCCCAGGCATAAATTCTGCTTGTGCCTTGCTCACGGAAGTAAAAATTGTGCCTAACGCCGCATCATAATCAGCTTCAAGAAAATCCTGTAAAAAAGCCTGACGCTCAGATTTTGGTATGGGGAGATGCAAAAATCTGGCCATAAATATCCTGTCAGCAAGTGGTATTTTCCCTAACCACTTGGGACGGAATTTAACTACGTAGCCACCGAATTTATGAAAGGCAGCAAAGGCTTTTTCGTCATACTCAAAAATACCGCTACAGGTCAAAATTCCTTTTTCCACTCGTTGGGAGTAGCGGTTAAAAAATAAAGTGGCAATTGAAGCACCCATTGAATGAGCATTAACATAGACGCGCTGGAGGTGCAAGCCATCTAACAAAGCTGCCAAGTCCTCAGCGTAGTCCTCTAACTCATAGGTTAACTCTTTAATTGCTTCAGCTTCTTCCTGGGGCGACTGGGACTCGACAACAGATTCACTGGCTTGGACGATAGTTGGTTTCCCACGGGAACGCCCAAAACCCCGCATATCGTAGAGTAAACAATCAAAATGGTCTAATAAAGCTTCAGCAGTACCTCGCCAGTATCTAGACGAACCAGCCCAACCGTGCATAAAAATCATCACTGGTTTTACCAAAGAACCAGATGGTTTTTTGATCCACTCGTAGTAGTGCTCAACACCACGAACATTAATATAAGGCATTAGTCATTAGTCCTTTGTCATTAGTCCTTCGTCATTAGTCATTGTGCCTTTACTAATGACTAATAACTAATGACTAACGACTATTATGCTGATTCTGGTTTCGGTAGCGAAGATGGATGCACCAGTAGTTCGGCAGTTGATCGCTTCTCGACCATTTCCCGCGTCACTGTGCAGCGAGTAACATCCTTCCGGGATGGCAACTCATACATCACCTCTAGCATCAATTCTTCCACAATGCCCCGTAGCGCCCTCGCACCAGTTTTGCGGCGGTAGGCTTCTTGAGCGATCGCCCGCAAGGCTTCTGGTTTAAAGTCTAACTGAACATTATCCATCTTCAGCAGCTTCTGGTATTGCTTCACCAAGGCGCTGCGTGGTTGGGTGAGAATCGCCATCAGTGCTTCTTCATCTAGAGGATCTACCACCGCTACCATTGGCACCCGCCCAATAAATTCGGGAATCATGCCAAACTTCACCAAGTCGTCCGGTTCGAGGTGGCGCAATGTATCTGCTGCCCGTTTCTCCTTCGTCTGACCTTCTCCTGGTTGCACAAAGCCGATGGACTTTTTGCCAACTCGCTGATCTACAACTTTATCTAAACCGACGAAGGCGCCGCCACAAACGAACAGGATATTGCTGGTATCAATCTGGATGCAGTCTTGATAGGGATGCTTGCGTCCTCCTTGGGGTGGAACATTAGCGATCGTCCCCTCTAACATTTTCAGCAAAGCTTGCTGTACGCCTTCACCTGAAACATCACGTGTAATCGACGGGTTCTCACTCTTGCGGGCGATTTTGTCAATTTCGTCAATGTAGATAATTCCCCGCTGTGCCTCCTCTACGTCCAAATCTGCCACCTGCAACAGTCGCAGCAAGATATTTTCCACATCTTCTCCCACATACCCGGCTTCCGTCAGTGTCGTGGCATCAGCGACGGCAAAGGGTACATCCAGGATTTTCGCTAGGGTTTGTGCTAAGAGAGTTTTGCCGCAACCAGTGGGGCCAATTAACAGAATATTGGACTTTTGCAGTTCTACCGCATCCTCTGCCCCACCTTTACCACTGCTTTTAGCCTGCACGCTTGCCAGCCGCTTGTAGTGATTGTAAACCGCAACTGACAGCACTTTCTTGGCTTCGTCTTGACCAATCACGTGTTCGTCTAGATACTTTTTAATCTCTCTAGGTTTGGGTATTTGATTAAACGAGAGACTAGAAGTACGTGTACGGCGTTTTTGAGGCGGTTCTGACTTTGGCGCTGGTGGCGACGCCGCACCATTCGTGTCCAGTAACTCCTCATCTAGTATTTCATTACACAAGTCCACGCATTCATCGCAGATGTAGACTCCCGGACCCGCGATCAATTTTCGCACCTGCTCCTGAGACTTGCCACAAAACGAACATTTTAAATGGGAGTCGTACTTAGACATACCAGCCTCTTATTTCAGAATGGTGACGTTTTCCCCTACTGTGGGAATATTTTGTCTGGAGATGACCTGATCGATCAAACCGTAGTTCTTCGCCTCTTCTGCCGACATGAAAAAGTCGCGTTCCGTATCTGCTTCGATCTTTTCTAAAGCTTGACCAGTATGCTGGGCCAATAACTGATTCAACTTAGCCTTAATGTAAAGAATTTCTCGCGCTTGAATTTCGATGTCGATGGCTTGCCCTTGAGCGCCACCAAGGGGTTGGTGAATCATAATTCGTGAGTCTGGTAGAGACATACGTTTCCCCGCAGCTCCGGCTGTTAACAGGAATGCCCCCATGCTTGCAGCTAGTCCAAAGCAGATGGTAACAACATTGGGACGGATCTGTTGCATTGTATCATAGATTGCCATCCCTGCGTAGACGGAGCCGCCGGGAGAATTAATGTACAGTTGAATATCTTTTTCTGAGTCTTCGGCGTCCAAGAACAACAACTGGGCAACAATTGAATTGGCGACAGCATCATCTATTGGTGTTCCCAAAAAGATAATCCGCTCTCGCAGTAAGCGGGAGTAGATGTCGAAAGCCCTTTCTCCCATACCAGATTGTTCTACCACCATCGGCACGATGTTGCTAGGGCTGCTCAAGTGGGAGTTAATATCTATTCGACTCAAGCTGCTAATTGGGTAATTTCCCGACTGCGATACAAGCATACAAGAACATTTAACAATAAGTAGGACAGAGATTGAAGCAGCAATGACTGCTTTTTCCACGGATGGAATTTTTATTTGAGCTATGTTTTAACCATTATGCCTCATCTAAATTCGTCTCGTCTAAACTTAGTGCTGAGTCCTGAGTCCTGAGTATTGAGCAGTCAAGAGTCAAGGATTAAGGGTTAAGGGTTATTCACCCCATCACCCCATTACCTTTACTCAGGAATAGTGGACTCATTGTCCTTGTCCAATTCAGTGGTTGGTGGTTCTGTTTCCTCTGTAGCACTCAAAGAACCTTCTGGTACAAGTTCAACAGATGAGTGTTCTAGAAGCCAATTGAGGATTTTTTCGGTTAACAGTTCATTTTCCACCACTGAGCGCAGTCTATCTTCATCAACGTCTTGATCTTCATACTGCTGCAACAGTTCTGTGGCTCTAGCTTCGATTTCTTCTGGTGCCACTGCGATAGACTCGCGTTTACCAATTTCCTGCAAAGCTAGGGAACGTTTCAGGCGCTCAATTGCTTCAGGCCGGGATCTCTCCCGCAATTGGGCAATAATATCTTGGGTGAACAACTTTTTGACATCCAGCCCCTGCTGTGACAGCCGGATTGCTGTTTGTGTCAGCATGGCATCAGCTTCTTGTTCAATCAATGTTGCTGGCAAGTCAACTTCCACGTGCTTAAGCAGTTCTGCTACCAGTGCTTCCTGCTGATTCGCTTTGGTTTTATCTTCAGCTTCTTTTTGATATCGCTCTTCTAAAGAGGCCCGCAATTCTGCTAAAGTCTCGAATTCGCTGACTTCTTGGGCAAAATCGTCATTCAATTCCGGTAGTTCTTTTTCCTTGATTTCTTTGAGTGTCACTGTGAAACTTGCTGGTTTTCCAGCTAACTCATCGTTGGCATAGGGATCTGGAAACTGAGCCGAAATTTCTTTAGTTTCTCCAGGATTCATCCCCACCATGCCAGTGACAAAACCGGGAATAAACTTATCTTCCTGCAACTCTACTTGAAAATCAGCCGCTTCTCCTCCGGGTATTGGTTTTGGCTCGACTGTTTCGTCTTCACCCTCGGCTTTTACCAACACACCTTTAAAATCAACTACGGCAATATCGCCGATTTGGGCTGCGCGTCCTTCTACCGGAATCAAGGTCGCTAATTCTTCTCGTTCCTTGTCCAGGACGCTTTCCACTTGCGTTGGATCGTACTTTACTTCCTCGGCTTTGGCTTGCAAGTCGGTATACTGCGCCAGGTTGATTGCTGGTTCTACGTCGACGGCAGCGGAGATAATCAGGGGTTTCCCCGGTTCATAATTATTAATCAAATCGTCAAAGGAGGAGAGCAACCGCGGTTGACCAATTGCGGCGATGTCTTCTTGTTTAACTGCTTGCTCAATGCCATCTGGAATTAGCTCTTCTAGGGCTGTTGCCTTGATGCGACTGACGCCTAGGCGCTGTAGCAATATCTGCCGCGGCACCTTACCTTTGCGAAACCCAGGAATATTTGCAGTACTGGCTAAGTTTTTAATAACCTGTTCGTATTTTTGTTTGGTAATTTCCGGTGTGATCTCTATTTCCAGGCCAATTTGGCTGGCGGGAAGTTTCTCCTGGGTAACTTTCATGCTTTGTCTCTGTTTTCTGGTATTTTAAACTCCGAAATCTACGCACAAGACGCGTTCGCCTTTGGCGGGGCGAAGCCCGTCGCTGGAGAGCGGGCCTTTTTTCCCATCGCCGGAGAGCGTCCGCTTTGCGCGATCACTGTTTGGTATAGCGCCGACCTTGACGCCGCATCCCGCAGGGAAAAATAAGGCTTTGGCGGAGCCTAGGCTCGCGTTGCTAACTTGATGTCTTGCGGCAGGGGGATATGCCCACAAGGCTGCGTCAGAATTCAAGGATTGGATGGTTGCCCTTCAGCAGAGATCTAGTTTACTGCCAATGGCAAAGGACTTAACACTTTACCGCAATAACTTTACCCCACCTCCACATTAGTCATGAGTTCTGATTTCTAAGGAGCCAGTACGTTACTCTGGTCGAGAGAGTTGCAGTGACTGGCGTGGCTGAGTCATAAAAACCTGCTCAATTGTTTTCTCAGGTTTTTTATTCAGAACTGTTTACTAGAAGCGGACTTGTGATCAGAGGGCTAACACCGTGATATCCTGGTTTTCAACCAGCAGATCGGATGCCAAACTTGTACCGTTTGCTCTGGCAGCCTTGGTTCAAGCGCAGCTATTGCCTGGCCACATAGCTCAGTTTATTGCTGTGATGATGCTAATCCATTTGGATCATAGTACATTCATCGTCCTGGTAACAAACTTTTATTGCGTGATGTTTGTTTACTTTACAGCTAGGGCGTCTGGAAAATACCTGAGTGTAAATATCTCCAGATTTCCCCGGATGGCGGTTTGTTGTATAATAATATATTATTATGTTTATGGCTTAAATCGGTGAAAAATTTCAGCAGTAGTAATTGTTTGTCAAGGGCTAAAATCAGTTAACTTACATAACAAAGAAAATAAATGTTTCAAATTTATAAATATCTATTAAATTAGAGAAACATCTTAAAGAAATATTCAAATTTATTTAATATCTGCTATTGCCATTTAAAAAACATGCATATATTTTGTTGAATTGTTCCCAAAAATTGTCAATAACCTCTTAAAGGAGGAAGTCAGTTTGTCTAAATCCTATCGTGTAGCTATTTTGGGAGCAACTGGTGCTGTAGGCACAGAGTTGCTGGAATTACTGGAACACCGTAATTTTCCGGTTTCTGACTTAAGGTTGTTGGCATCAGAGCGAAGTGTGGGGCGGACACTGCGGTTTCGGGGGGAAAATCTAGCAGTCGAGCCTGTGAGCGATCGCGCTTTTGATCATGTGGATCTGGTGTTAGCTAGTGCCGGTGGTAGCGCATCCAAAACCTGGGCAAGAGTGGCTGTAGAAAAAGGCTCAGTAGTAATTGATAATTCTAGTGCCTTTCGGATGCACCCGGAAGTTCCACTGGTAGTGCCAGAGGTGAATCCACTAGCCGCAGCTAGCCACAAAGGGATTATTGCTAATCCCAACTGCACAACAATTTTAATGGCGATGGCAGTATGGCCTTTGCATCAAGTCAAACCAGTAAAACGCCTGGTGGTCGCAACCTACCAATCAGCTAGTGGTGCTGGCGCCAAAGCAATGGCAGAAGTGAAAACCCAAGCTAGTGCTATTCTACAAGGACAGCAGCCTGTTGCTGAGGTACTGCCTTACCCGTTGGCGTTTAATTTATTTCCCCATAACTCCCCATTAAACGATTTGGGATATTGTGAGGAAGAGATGAAAATGGTCAACGAAACTCGGAAAATATTTGGCAGCCAACAGATCAGAATCACGGCAACTTGTGTACGGGTTCCCGTACTCCGCGCCCATTCAGAAGCAATTAATCTAGAATTTGAAACGCCTTTTAGTCCAGATGAAGCTAGAGAGATATTAAGTCACTCCCCTGGAGTCAAATTGGTGGAAGATTGGGGGACTAATCATTTTCCCATGCCAATTGAAGCCAGCGGTCGGGATGAAGTTTTAGTGGGAAGAATTCGTCAAGACATCTCTCATCCGTGCGGCTTGGAACTTTGGCTATGTGGCGACCAAATTCGTAAGGGTGCAGCGTTGAATGCAGTACAAATAGCTGAGTTATTGGTAGAAAAAAACCTACTCAAATTGTCGGCAACAATTTACGCTTCCAGTTAGGAATAATAGAAAACTATGAGGTTGGGTTGCGGGAATGAAAGCTTTTCAAAGAGGAGAAAAAAATTCACGCAAATGTGTAAATCAGGCTTGCAAGCAATTTAGTAGCTAGGTTATGACAATAAAAATCCACCAAGGCACAAACAACAAACAGGGTTATCAGGAGTGAAAACAGGGTGGGAGATTTTGGCAGAGTTTTAACCGCTATGATTACGCCGTTTAAAGTCGACGGTAGCGTCGACTATGATGTAGCGGCAGAACTAGCAGCACATCTAGCTAGTAATGGCACAGATACATTGGTGGTGTGTGGTACAACGGGGGAATCCCCAACCCTGAGTTGGGATGAGGAGTACCAGTTGTTTGTCGAGGTTTTGCAGGCCGTGGCGGGTAAAGCCAAGGTGATTGCCGGATGTGGTTCTAATTCCACCAAAGAAGCGATCTCAGCAACCCAAAAGGCAGCTAAAATAGGAGTGCATGGTTCTTTACAAGTTGTTCCTTATTACAACAAACCGCCACAAGCGGGACTATATCAGCACTTTCAGGCAATAGCACAAGCCTGTCCCGACCTACCGATGTTGTTGTATAACGTTCCTGGTCGTACCGGTCAAAATCTTAGTTCAGAAACAGTTGCCCGATTAGCTGAGGTCAATAACATTGTTGGGATTAAGGAAGCCAGTGGGAGTTTAGACCAGGGCAGTGAAATTCGCCGCTTGACACCAAAAGAATTTCAGATCTACGCTGGAGATGATTCTTTAACCTTGCCCCTGTTAGCTATCGGGGCAAAGGGTGTGGTAAGTGTGGCTTCGCATCTGGTAGGAAACCAACTACAGCAGATGATCCAAGCCTTTAGTGCGGGGAAAATCCAAATTGCCACTGAGATTCATCTCCAACTCTTCCCCTTGTTTAAAGCTTTATTTCTAACTACAAATCCCATTCCAGTTAAGAAAGCACTAAAACTTCAAGGTTGGGAGGTTGGTTCCACTCGTCTGCCGCTTTGTGAAACTGACTCAGATATCTGTCAAAAGTTAGAGGCGGTGCTTCAAGAACTTAGTTTAGTGTAAGCGCAAATTTGAGCGGCAGCAATTTTATAGTTGCCAAAAATACATATAAATATGGGCAATACTTGTTACTAAGTAGCTAATTAAACATCTATGCTGCGACTGAATAGATAAACTGATGAATTCTTCAGTGTAAAGTCCATTTTATTCAACAAACAATTGAACATCTGAATTAAAACTTTAGCTGCTTTGGGACTACCGTCATAGACAGCTCGTGTTGTATTTCATACAAAAACGCTAACTATCAACTGATTAACTACACACAAAAATCACAGGAGCAAATGGCTAAAAACGAAGTTGACTCCGCCCTAAAAATTATTCCTTTGGGCGGCTTACACGAAATCGGTAAAAATACCTGTGTTTTCGAGTACGACGACGAAATCATCCTGTTAGATGCAGGATTGGCTTTTCCGACAGAGGCGATGCATGGAGTAAATATTGTCCTGCCAGATATGACTTATCTGCGGGAAAATCGCCACAAAATTAAAGGTATGGTCGTTACCCACGGTCATGAAGACCATATCGGTGGGATTGCTTTTCACCTCAAGCAGTTAGAAATCCCTGTAATTTATGGGCCGAGACTAGCAATGGCAATGCTAGAGGGTAAATTGGAAGAAGCAGGGGTGCGCGATCGCACAGAATTAAGAACAGTCCGCCCCCGTGATGTGGTGCGGATTGGTCAACATTTCTTTGTCGAATATATCCGCAACACCCACTCCATCGCGGATAGCTTCACTCTTGCCATCCATACACCCTTGGGCGTAGTTATCCACACTGGCGATTTTAAAATTGACCACACCCCAGTCGATGGTGAGAAATTTGATCTCCAACGCCTAGCGGAACACGGTGAAAAAGGTGTGCTTTGCTTGTTGAGTGATTCCACCAACTCAGAAGTACCAGGATTCACCCCTTCAGAACGTTCCGTTTATCCCAATCTTGACAGGGTATTCTCTCAAGCCACTGGGCGATTGTTTGTTACCACTTTTGCTTCCAGCGTGCATCGGATCAATATGATTTTGGATCTGGCACAGAAGCACAACCGGGTAGTGACAGTCGTCGGTCGTTCCATGCTCAACTTGATTGCCCATGCTCGCAATCTGGGTTACATCAAGTGCGAAGATAATCTGCTGCAACCGTTGCATGTTGTCCGCAGTATGCCAGATGAGAGGGTATTGGTTCTCACGACTGGTTCTCAGGGTGAAACGATGGCAGCTATGACCCGAATTGCCAATAAAGAACACCCCCACATCAAAATCCGCCAAGGAGATACGGTAGTATTCTCCGCCAACCCGATTCCCGGTAATACGATCGCTGTTGTCAACACCATCGATAAATTGATGATTCAGGGGGCAAAAGTAGTTTATGGAAGGGATAAAGGGATTCACGTTTCTGGTCACGGTTGTCAAGAAGACCAAAAACTGATGATTTCCTTAACTCGACCTAAATTCTTTGTGCCTGTTCATGGTGAACATCGGATGCTGGTGAAGCACTCGGAAACGGCTCAGAGTACGGGCATTCCCGCCGAAAATATGGTAATTATCCAGAATGGGGATGTGATAGAACTAACAGAAAATTCCCTCCGCGTTGTTGGTAAAGTGCCATCTGGTATCGAATTGGTGGATACTACCAGTTCTGGTATGGTGAGTGCCAAAGTGTTGCAAGAAAGGCAACGCATGGCTTCAGAAGGTCTTGTGACTATCGCCGCGGCGATTGATTGGAGTGGCAAATTGCTGGCAAAACCAGAAATTCATATGCGGGGTGTAGTCACAAGTTTCGAGCGATCGCTTTTACTAAAATGGGTACAACAGCGAATTGAAGAAATCCTCAGCGTCCGCTGGTCAGAGTTTTCTGCCGCAGAAGGTGAGCCAGCAGATATAGATTGGGGTGGATTGCAAGCAACTTTAGAGCGAGAATTGCAACGTTCCCTGCGTCGAGAGTTGCAATGTCAACCAACTGTGACTTTGTTGATGCAAATTCCTGAGGAACCACCTGTGAAAGTTGCTGACGGTAGAAGGCGCCGTACTCGGACTGCTGCTCAAGTAGCATCTTAATTTAGTTAGAATGAACCTCACGCAAAGGCGCAAAGACACAAAGTTGTTTTTAGCGTCTTTGCGTTTTTGTTAAAGAAGAATCATTTGCCTCTACTTTAGAAGCTAGTTATGGGTAGCCATCAAATTCGTCAAGAAAAATGGGAAACGATTCAAGAGAACCTGGAAAGAAGTTCAGAACTTTTAAATGAAGTTCAGGAATTAACAAATGAATTAAAAGAAGATTATAGCTATTCTAGTGCTGCAAGCGAAAGGAGAGAAAAGTTAGAGGAACTTTATTCAGATGTAGAACAAGCTTTGGTAATTCTGGAAAAAGCCCTGGAAATTTTGAATGATCGGTAATTATTAAGATTCAATGATTTATCTCTTGAGCGTGACAAGCTACTAGCGACTATGTTAGATCAAGCCAAAAAACCTGCTGTTTGATACCTGGGAAAAAAGTTAAGTGTGATCATTCGCGATCGCTTCTTTCTAAAAAGGAGCAAGATGAACATCCTCAATGAACCCACAGATAAACCAAAATTAGAGTAGAAAGTGTCAGGGGAACACCAAAGCGCAGATGCTCCCAAAAAGTCAACCTGTAACCTAAATCAGCCGCCGCTTCGACAACAATTAGGTTAGCTACTGAACCAAATAAAGTTAGATTACCAGCTAGAGTTGAACCCGCTGCCAGCAACAGCCAGAAATGGGTATCAGCGCGAGGTATTAAAGGTTGCAGCAAGAGTACAGCGGGAACATTAGAAATTAGATTAGATAAAATAACTGTCACACCCAAAAAGCTCACAGGTGAGTTAACTGCATGGGTGAATGGCTGGAGTAAATTTAACTTTTGTGTGACTCTCGTCAGGATAAACAGCCCAGAAAACATCACCAGCAGGTTCCAATCTACCTTTTTAAGGATGCGCTGGGGTTTGATGCGTCTTGTAATTAGCAACAAGCTAGCAGCAACTAAGGCAGATTCTGCTAAGGGCAAACCAAGGGCAAAGGCAATCAGCAACCCCGTAGTGATCACTAAGCTTTTATTAAACAAGGGTTTGTAAATGCGATCGCCTTTGGCGGGGCGTAGCCCATCGCTAGAGAGCGGGCGCTCCGCGCCATCGCCTTTGGCGGGGCGCAGCCCATCGCTAGCGGTGGGTAACTGCTGGCAAGGTTGAGTTGAGCGCACATCTGGATAAAGTAGCCACAGTAAACCCACCTGAATCACCAAGCCAGTTAAGGCAACTGGTGCGAGGACGCGCAAAAAATCTAGGTAGGGAATGCCTGAGAAGGAACCAATCAGAATATTTTGGGGATTACCGCTCAAAGTTGCTACTGAACCGACATTAGTTGCCCCAGCCACCGCTAGTAAATAGGGAATCGGATTTAATTTGAAAGACCTTGTTAAGCTCAAGGTTAGGGGTGTAAAAATCAGCGCCAGGGTGTCATTGAGAAAAAAGGCAGAGAGGATGCCACTGGCAAAAGTAAAAGCAATCAATAAGCCTAGAGGACTACGAGTAAAACTCAATAGCACTGACAAAGATCGCCGAAAAAACCCGGCGTAGGCTAAGTTAGCGTTAACGACCATCATGCTCAACAGAAACACGATGGTATTAGCATCAATCACTTGCCATGCCTCTTGCAAATTCAAAACACCCAGGGCAATGAGAAAGGCAGAGCCGACCAAGGCAATAGTAGCGCGGTTCATCCGTAAACCCGGAATGTAGCCTACAGCTAAACCTAGGTAAGTCAGTCCTAACACGCCATAGATCGCAAATTGCCCAAAAATCACTTTATTTATCGAACTATTATCAGCAGCGGTGTTTGAGATATAGACCGCGCAAAATTATTTATATCACTGATATTTATACTTATCGCAAACACTCACCGGAATGTTTGATGTTAACTTTTGTTAAAAATACGCCAAAACCTGTCTAATGACAGAGGTCTTCATTAGACTAATGACAGAGGTCTTCATCAGACTAATGACAGAGGTCTTCATTAGAATTTCAACTAAGTCAAGTTATGAACAAGATCATATTATTACACTACCCATCCCCGGAAAATTGCGTTTAACTTGACGTAGTCATATGTAGGTTCTGACTTTAAGTGGCCGCCTAAACATCATATTAATGTATCAGTCAGAACACGATTATTCCGGGAAAAGTCGTTGCCACGTTGTATATATTCATCAGTAAGATGAATACCCTCAAGAAAATAGAGGATTGACCATGAAGGTATTTAATTGTACCACAAAAAGAATTTTTCTCGCCAGCTGGGTTTCGATAAATCAAGCAGAGCCTAGTAACGCGCATCTCACCCAGCTGCATAGTTCTGTTTCCAAGTCTTACTGCGATCCTCTCCAACCCCTGCGAAAGTGGTTAGACAAACTTCAAGTTGGCGATCGCCAACAAGCACACCGTTTGTGCAAGATGATTCCGGCTCAATGCCCATTTGAGCGCGATGTCAAGTTATTTGGCAAAACCCTGTTTCACATTCCGCCAATGTGTAAACTAAATCCCTTATATGAAGAAGTAGTAGGCTTACGTTTCCGAGCAATGTGCTATCTAGCCGATGAATGCGGCGAGGATATTTCACAGTACTGCTAATAGGTAATAGGTAATTGGTAATGGGTAATTGGTAATGGGTAATTGGTAATAGTTTTTCTAATTACCAGTTACCCATTACTTATGACCAATGACTAATTTTTAATCCTTCTAACTTGCCATTTTTGGATAGCATCCTGAGCATCTTCATAAGCGGCTGTCACCTCTGGAACTAAAGCAGCGGTTTCAATTGCCGCATTGAGTTCTCCTTGAGCGGCGCGACTTTTGGCCAGGTCTAAAATTTTTTCACTCCATTTATTGATCGATTTTTGGGCAGCATCAAAACCTGGTTGACCTGGTGGTACTTTTTTGGCAACTTCGATAGCACGATTGTAGGTAGATGCCTGTCCTGGCTGAATTAAGCCATTAGCTGCTTCTAACAGGGTTTTGTTGCTGACATACTGCTTGGCCTCGAGCCGCCACTGCTTAATTGCTGCTTGTGCTTGGGGATAAAGGACTTCATCTTTAGTAATTAACTGAGCGGCGGCTACAGCATTTCCATACTGTCTTTGTTTAGCACGACCCTCGGCTAAATCTAAAATCATCTGGCTCCAAATCTGAATATTCTCCTGCGCTTGTTTGTAAAGCGGTTCGCCAGATTTAATCTTCTGGGCAGTAGCGATCGCCAAACTCAAATCACTAGCCTGAGTTTGTTTGAGGGACATTTTCCCTAGGTCTGACAATGCTTGGTTGCGCTTATTTGACTCGTCGAGAGTTGGAGCGATTTGGGATACCGATGGGTTTTTTAGTTCAACTGGTGCGGTGGTATGGGGGATGGAGTGAGTGTTGGGTAAAGTCTTGATAATCTGGCGCTCGCTAAGATCCGTCGTATTGGGCGATGCTGTGAATAACTCTTTAATCCGGAAACTTGACTGATTGCGGAGAAAATATGTGGCGATTAAACCTACTACCACCATGCTGCCACCACCCCACAATATAAACTGTTTCCACAATCTGGTATTTGCCTGATTTGAAGGCAATCGGGAGGCGTAGGCAATGCCTGAGGAGGGGATAAACCTTCCCACTGTGCTCAATTCTCCGGAAGTTGCCAGCATCCGATTGCTGTCTACAAGGGGCTGGGCCATTGGGGCGCCGGTTGACTCCAGGGCTACTTCTTGGCTGTAGGACTTCTTAAGCCCTGGAGAGGTCTTGCCCAGAGTAGTTTCCACCGTTCTGCCTTCTGCCCACCAAGCTCTATCTGTGGTTGAATTTCTAGGGGCCGTGTCTCCGAGGGGGGGAGCTGCCCGGTTAATGGCAAAGTTTTCTTCTGGATAAATAACTGAGTCTGGTTCAGGGTTACTGTCCACTGCCACCAAGGACGGCAAGATGGTTTGCTCCTTGGATGGGATTATAGTGACAGGGTTTTGGATCGGACGCCAATAGTGTTGACATAATTTTGGCGTTAGAGAATTCAGGTAGATTTCTAAATCCGCCAAGCTGCTGCCACTACCAGAACGTAAAGCTTCTAACAATGCTGCTGTAAAGAATCCGTGACCTAGTTCGCTACTTTCGTGGGAGAATTGCTCTGGTTGGCAAGAAATAATTGCCGCCAGTTGAAGTTCTTCGGCTAGTTCGATAATTTCTTGACCAACGGGGGCATCTGCTTGGGTGCCAAAAGCGCGGTTGATATCGAGTATGAGTAATACATTCAGTCCAGCCACTTGCAGACTTTGCATCAGCGATCGCACTTCTATGCCAGTCTCTTGCACAAGGTCAGGATTCGCGGACACTGGCATCAAGTAATCTTTTTCTTTGTAGTTGACGCCATAACCACTGAAGAATAACCATAGGTGGTCTTGCGGTTGCCAAGATGTTGCTGCCAATTCCTCCAGCAACACCAGAATATTTTCCTTAGTAGGAGAGGATGATTTCTCGCCAATCGGCGGTGAAGTATTTGTCATTAGCAGGCAGTTTTCGGGCAAAAAACCTGCTTCTGTCACCAATAAATCCTTTAGTGCCTCAGCATCTGCTTGAGCACAACTTAAAGGTTGAAATAACTGATATTGATTGATGCCAATTGCGATCGCCCAGTAATTTGCCATCCCGCTCTTTTTCGGTTGTTGTTTGCTTGCCTAAAATTGCGGCTGGCTTTGCTGAAAAAACAAAGCTAACCTATGTCTTATAGTCTAGGTGATGCTCGTCAAGATCGCCGATAAAATGTAACTCTTATTACATTATTTAATCGGAAAATACTTTCACTGGGTATTGGGTAATGAGTAATGGGTAATGGGAGAAGGCAATCTTAGAGACGAATTCAATAATTCCCGCTTGGATTGTCCTCCTAGCCCCCCTAGTCACCAGTAAAGAGTCCCTAGTCTCCAGAGTCACCAGTAAAGAGTAAGGAACTACAAGGTCATGATCAAGAGTTATGCCCACCAACCATCATCAATCATCCCCTTTCCAGTTATTAGCCAAATTGCCAGAAAAATCCGGATAGTTCAGTCCGGAGTTTTGCTCTTATTTACGGTTCCTTTATGGTTGGCGACTACAGCAATCGCCCCCCAGATTGTACGAGCTGAGACCGCTAGAGTTGACCTGGCAATTGACCGTCTACCGGATGAAAACTACGAAACCATTCTTAGAAGAGCAGAAGCGGCTGCTAGAGCAGCTGCTCAACGCAGCTTCGACCAAGACATATTGGTGACAGATGTTTCAATAATCGTCTCCGCACAAAATTATGGAGCGATCGCTCCAGTTCTAGCATTAGAAGTCACTCGCCCCCAATGGCGTTCGCGCCCAGACCCCCAACGCTGGGTAACTTACTTCAAAACTGCGCGATCGCTACTGTTCTTGGAACCAACGCCGGCAACTGTCAATCAAACCCCCACAGTTGCGCGTCCATCCGCAGTCATTAATGTAAACCCAACAACTCCTCCTCGATAGTTCCGGAGTCCCTAATCAGCAAGCAGACAAGTAGAAATCTTGAGTTCAGCCTGAACAGTGGTTGTCGCCGCTCAGAAATTCGGTAATTTTGAGTTGATTCTCGAATCCATTACCATTCTTAGTGTCAGTTGATGGCCTAGAATAAAAAGGTTGTCAAGAATCGCAATATCCGCTATCATGGCTGTTCCTAAGAAGAAAACGTCCAAATCCAAACGAGATAAACGCCGCGCCACCTGGACACACAAAGCCGTCGTTGAAGCTCAAAAAGCGCTCTCCCTAGGCAAATCGATTTTGTCTGGACGTTCCAAATTTGTCTATCCAAGTCCAGAAGAAGAGGAAGCAGAAGAGTAATAATTTCCCAGTCAGGAGGGGAATGGGGATCGGGTACTGGGTAATGGGAAATCCTTCTGATCCGCAATCCCCAATCTCTAATACCCAATCTCTAATCCCCGAAGATGAAATTTTTTCAGAAACCAGATAAGCAAGAAGGTGAACGTGTCCCTCCAGGTCAACACCTGGCTAAAGGGTTCCCTGTATTAACTTACGGTGAAACACCCCAAGTCAACATAGAGACATGGGAGTTTCGTGTTTGGGGTTTGGTAAAACCTGCCAGTTTTACCTGGTCAGATTTTATGTCACTACCTCAACACGAATTTACAGCAGACTTTCACTGTGTCACCCGTTGGTCTAAACTTGATGTTAAGTGGACTGGTATTAAGGTGACAGACTTCATGAGTCTGATTGATGTAGAACCCCAAGTAGCCCATGTGATGGAACATTGCTACGGCGGCTACACCACCAATATCTCAATGGCAGACTTTGCGCGATCAGAAAACTTCTTTGCCTTTAAAGTATTTAGTGAGCCGCTATCAGCTGAACATGGTGGCCCGATGCGGCTAGTTGTTCCTCATATTTACGCTTGGAAAAGTGCCAAGTGGATTAATGGTTTGGAGTTTTTAGAAAAAGAAAAACTGGGTTTTTGGGAGCGGAATGGTTATCACAGCCGTGGTGAACCTTGGGCGGAGGAACGTTACAGCGGCTCCTAATTGCTCTTTGATATAAATGTAAAACTCAAAACTTTAGCATTTGCTTCAGCCAAGGTAACTTGCCTTCGTAGGGAGCATATCGTAATTTTATATCCAACCAGAAAGGGTTTTGTAACACACCTTTGTGATGAGAAAAGGTGTCAAAACTGGCTTTGCCATGATAACTGCCAATACCACTATTTCCCACACCGCCGAATGGTAAAGATGAAACATTAAATTGGAGTACTGTTTCGTTGAGACAAACTCCACCAGATGAAGTTTCCTGTAAGATTCGCTGTTGCAGGTTTTTATTTTGGGAAAATAAGTATAAAGCCAAGGGTTTTGGTTGAGAATTAATTAAGGCGATCGCATCGGCGATATCTGTATATTCAATGATCGGCAGAATAGGTCCAAAAATTTCTGACTGCATTACTGGATCTGTTAAGGAAACATCATCTAGTAATGTGGGGGCGATATAAAGTTCCGCTAGATTGGTTTCACCACCAATAATAATTTTGCCCTGCTTCAAAAAATTACTTAATCTCTCGAAGTGTTTTTGAGTGATAATTCTGGCATAATCAGGACTTTTTTCGGGATTTTCTCCATAAAATTCTTTGAGGCATTTCCCCAGACTAACTGATAATTTCTCTTTAATATTTTGATTTACTAAAAGATAATCAGGGGCGATACAAGTTTGTCCGGCATTAAAAAACTTGCCCCAAATAATGCGTCTGGCAGTATGTTCAAGATGAATTTCAGCATCTACGATACAAGGATTTTTTCCACCTAATTCTAGGGTGACAGATGTAAGGTGTTTGGCTGCTGCTGCCATGATGATTTTGCCAACATCTGGGCTACCAGTAAAAAAGATATGGTCAAATTTTTCTACTAATAATTTTTGAGTTGTTTCTACACAACCTTCTACGACAGCAATATAGGCTGGTTCAAAATACTTTGTAATAATATCAGCTAATAAGCGAGAGGTATGAGCGGCAATTTCTGAAGGTTTGATAATTGCACAGTTTCCAGCAGCGATCGCACCTACTAAAGGTGATATAACTAACTGGAATGGATAGTTCCAAGCACCAATAATCAAAACCACTCCTAGAGGTTCTGGTTGAATTCTGGCTGAGGCGGGAAATAAGTAGAAAGGGACTGCGGCTTTCTTTGGCTTAGACCAATTTTTCAGGTGTTTAATTGCCTGGTCAATTTCTTTTAAAATAAAGATAATTTCGGCAGTAACAGCCTCAAGTATTGGTTTACGCAAATCCGCTTGCAATGCCTGGATAATAGCTTGTTCATTCTCAATGACTGCTTGCTTGATAGTTTTGAGTTTTTCTAGGCGAAAATTAATTTCTTTGGTCTTACCTGTGGAAAAATAAGCACGCTGGTGATGGATAATATCGTTAATTGATAATTTAGTTATCATCTGTGTTTTGCTAAAAAACTATTTTACATGATATCACCAAACTATATTTTAGTGATTAATTAGTAGTTCGTATTTATAGCTTAAAGATAAAGTTTTACTAAATGTTTTAGTGCTATACTTAATAAGTGATAGATGCTGATTTTTTCAGTAACAATCTATATTATTGTCTCATTATTTGATGGGTAGAATCACAATAAAAATACTACCTTTGCCTAACTCAGATTTTAGTAGAATTGTTCCTTTATGTGCCTCAACAATTCGGCGAGAAAGGTAAAGTCCTAAGCCGCTACCAGAACGCTTATGGCTGCCTTGGCGAAATCGGTCAAACAAACTGGCTTGTTCGTCAGGGGGAATACCTGGGCCTGTATCTGCTACCTCAATGGTAATGTAGTCACTCAAATTTGAGTTCACAAAACGCTCTGAGCGGTAGCTTTTGTCAGATTGAGATTCAGAACTGAGGCGAATAGTCACTGAACCGGAATCGGTAAATTTGATAGCATTGCCTACAAGGTTGGTGAATAGACGATGTAGTTCTAAGCGATCGCCTATAACTGTGTTTTTGGTTGACTCCTCAAAAAAGTCCAGATTGATTGATAGGGCTTTTTCTTGAGCTAAGGGGGTTAATTCTCCAGCCACTTCCTTGAGTAATTGGTCGAGATTAACTGGTTGAAGAGCCAGGGTTTTGCGACCTGCATCAAAGCGATAAACTTCTAATAAGGTATTGACCATAGCCAGCAGGTTAGAATTACTGCGAGCCATGATGGTGATTACTTCCTGCATTTGCGGTGATAACTTGCCTAAAGCACTTTGCAACAACAGCGTTAGCATCCGTTCAGCTGCTACTAAGGGGGTGCGTAAGTCGTGAGTGAGGCGAGAGACGAAATCTTCACGCTGGCGGGCTATTTCATCACGCTCATCGATGCTGTGTTTTAGCCGTAGGAGCGATCGCACTCGTGCCAGCAATTCATCTAATGTTACAGGTTTGCGGATAAAGTCATCAGCACCCAAATCTAAGCCGTGGGCGACGTTAGGGGCATCATGGGCTGTAATCAGCAGTATGGGGATATATTGCTGTAAGTTCATTTCTTTACGAATGCGTCTGGTGACTTCGTAGCCATCCATTCCCGGCATCATCAAATCTAGCAACACCAAGTCACAAGGAGATGCTTCCAGTTGTGCTAATGCCGACATACCATTTTCGGCGGTGCTAATTGTATAGCCTTCTTCCTCCAAAATCGTTTTGATCAAAAACACATTATCCGGAGAATCATCTACAACCAGAATTTTGTCAGAACGAGAAGATTTTGAACTCATAGGATAGCCATGTATAGGGCACTTTTGCAGTTTTCAGGGCAACACACCCGTAAAGCCAGGATAGCCCCCTGTAAGCATTCTAAACAATTTATTTTTTAATTTTGTTCTACAAAGATCGCCGTTAACCCTACTCCTGGGGTTCTGAATTTTTCTTTGGTGGTGCGAATGGTAGGGATTCTCGGGGTGTTTTGATCAAAACCCAATCGAGAAAGAGGACGAGAACTCGCATTTTTAGGAACTGGTTGAAGCGTTGGTAGTTTTCATCCTTCAGCACCCATGCAAAGATTTTTTCCAGCAGTAGCGTCAGGAGTACTTCAAGAGACTTGTTGAGTACCTGGGAAAATATAGTTCAATGCTTGCAAGTCATTTATAGAGTAAATATTAGATTTTATTTAAACTGAAATTTAACATTATTTCCTTGCCAATATTACATAATCATCTAAAGTATAGTTAGAATTATATTTTTGTCCAAGATACTTTTGTATTATTGGAGCCATATACCGCTGTTTAGGTAGTTTATCTTTAGCAAATTTGGTAAACTCAGCAGCAGAACAAGGATTTCTGGAAGCTCTAGATGTTATATATCTATACCAAATTAACTTTAAGCCTAGTTCAGAAACAAATTTAAGTACGATATTTTTTTCCTGTTCTTGGTCTTCGCTTGGTTGAAGATTATAATATTTGAATAATTTCTTATCCTGTATAACTAGCAGAACGTAACCTTGTTGATTTAAGCTCTTAGCAATTATTTGTTTATAGATATCATTAACCTGTAATGTTTTGCTTTTATCTGCAAAGAAACAGTGGGAAATTACGATGTAATCAAAAAAATTATTTGGTATATTACTAGATTGAACATCCCACATAAAGATGTCAGCAGTAACAAAGCGAAAGTAAGTATTTGCAGGGGTTATCCGTGACTCGATATATTTACGCCAAAATTGAAGCCCTCGATACTGGAAAGCATCTTGTTTTTCTAAAGAATAGTAAGATACATGCATTTGTGGAATCTCAAAAAAGCTGCTACAACTTTCGAGAAATAAAGCCAAACCATAAGCAGTTGTTCCTGGACCCGCTGCAATATCAAGGATATTAACTTTAGTTAATAGTAACCCATCTTGATAAATGAGAAACCAGGCTAAATAGAGACAATATACATTTTCTAAAAAATACTTCATAAAGTAGACATGAGGAGTCAGACTAAAACCATAGTCTGGATCTTGTCCAATTTTTAAGTTGTTAATATCCTCAAGAGCATCTACCAACTTAACTGCTAGTTGTTTATCAGACAACTTATTAAATTCTTCTTGGAGATATTCAACTAGCCTAGCTTCAAAATCTTCAAATATCCGCTCATCAATCCCAGTAGCTTGTAGTTTATGTTCATCATGCTGGACTAAATTAAAAACCTTGTAGATATATTTAACGAACTCGGCATCAGGTGTTAATAACAAATTATGATTTTGCTGAGATGCTTCTGTTAGTTGTTTCGTTAAAGTTTCTTTTTCTCGTTTATATTCCTGAGAATAACGTTCGAGTTGCAGTTTATCCCTAAATAGTTTTTCCAACCATGAGAAACTTGCACCAGATTTTTGAATCTCTTGCAAGAGTTGCACAGCACTTCGGATATCGCCACGGCTCAATGCTGACTTTAACTGCTGACTGCGCCACCAATTAGCAATAAAATTACTCATAACCAAATCCGTCTTTTCCTTCTTTAATTTCTACACCTGGAAGCCGAGAAACTAACTTTTGCTTAAACCTGATATAGCTTAATTGCTCATTTTCATACCACCAAGCATACTTTCGCTTAATTTCCTCAGCTTCTTCGCGGGTTGATGCCATCAAAGAACCTTTATGACTAGGGTGAAAATCTTGAATCACCACTCTATCGGCAATAGCTAATTTATCAATAAAAGCTGTTTCATCACTTGGTAAACTTGGAAGTAGCGGTGTTACAGTAATAGAAATTTTGGGAAGAAAGCCTTTAAAATTATCAATATTTTGTTTAATTTTATTAATAGCATTTAGTCTGGCTTTAATACTAGGCGAACGTGGTTCAAAATCTCTTCTCACCGATTCGCTACCAGTGGGAATACTCATATTAATTCGCAATCTTTGAAATCGTTGTAAATAATCAATATCTCTAGTAATAATTGGACTGCGAGTTTGAATTACTAAAGTTGGAGTTAGAAAACCATTATCTCTCACATCAAGCATCACCTCTAACAACCTACGAGTTAGCTGATGTTTAGATTCCAGAGGCTGATAAGGATCTGTAACGCTACTCATGTAAATTCTGGGCGGTTGATGAGGATTTTTCTTATACCATTTATTTAACTCTTTCTCTAAAATTTCCGCAGCATTTTCTTTAAAAATTACCCATTTACCCCAGTCTTGACGCATTTGAGTATTAGGGCTAAATGCAGCAGCATAGCAATAACTACAACCATATTGACAACCCCGATAAGGATTGAGAGTAAAGTCATAAGCAGCAATAAAACCAGTAGCTTTTGTTAATATCGATTTAGCATTTTGGGCGTAAACATTGGCATCCCCAAACTTTTCTTTAACTAATTTTGTTGGTGTGCTGTCGCTATAACCTTCATACTGTGGTTTTACCATGTTTATAGTTGATAATTTCCCGTAAAGAGGCAAAAAAGCTAAGAATAACGTTTAAATCTAGTTAAATCTAACTCTGCCAGATAAACAAACGTATATTCACGGACATTAACAAAATAGTGTTTTGCTCGCAGTGCTGCCACTAGCTGTAACCCTAATTCTGCTAGGCTGAAACTTGATATGTTATTTGGGTTGATTTTCTGGGAATATAGAATTACAGCCCTGTGTATCTACCAAAAAATATGACAGCTAAAGTGATTAGTATTTGCAACCTCAAGGGTGGAGTTGGCAAAACTACCCTTGTTATGGTATTGGCAGAATATTTGGCAGGCGATACAATGTACGGCAAGCGTGTACTTGCGATTGATCTTGATCCTCAGAGTAACTTGACTAGCGCCCTGATGTCTGAAGATATTTGGGAAAGACAATTTGAATTTAGAAAATTGACGTTACCTTATTTATTTCAAAATTATGAATATTTTTCAGAAAATGGTAATAACGATAAATTTATAGTTAAAGAAAATGTCTCAAATGTAAGAAACAAAAACTCTTTCAATTGTCTGCATCTAATACCAAGCAGTCCTAAATTATTTGAAATTCAGCAAGATTTACCACCAAGTTCAGTTTCTATACTTCGTCAGTTGCTCAATCCATTGTTAGAAAATTATGATTATATTTTAATAGACTGTCCACCAAGTATTAATAAAGTTGTTAATAGTGCATTTTATGTAAGTGACTTTTGTCTAATTCCCTGTGTACCAAATAGAATGTCTACTCACGGTTTAGATTTATTACTTGAACACATCGATAAGTTTAATAGAGATTACCAACACACCCTCAAATCTTTAGGAACATTAATTTGTCGTTATAACGGAACCATCGCCCAAACTGAGAGTTTAAATTTCATTATCGTTAATCCTTTTTTCCCCCCAGCTTTTTACACAAAAATTCCCGAAAGAGCAAAAATTGCCGAAAGTTTAAATTATAGTGTTCAGTTAACATACAAACAAAAATACGGTGATTCTCATGAATCGATGGTTAACCTAGCTAAAGAATTTATGCAGAGAGTAAATTACTGAATGGATGCATCAAGAATTACAAATTGATTTAGAGCGCCCGCGTTTTTCAGTCAAGCGATATAATAGCTATTAAAGTTGTTGAACAAGTAAGTAAAAATGGAAAGATTGCTAAATATCCACATTGAGAAGTTACCAGAAGGTGTTTATTTAGCCACTTCTGATGAGCTTCAAGGCTTAGTCGCTCAAGGAAGAACGGTTGCAGAAACTTTAGAAATTGCCCGTGATGTAGCACGTAAGTTGCTAGAAGCGCAATCTCAGGATAAAGAACCCGATTACTTGCAACCAATAGCCGAGCAATTTAACTATCCCTTAGTTGTAAGCCAGTAGTCAATTCATGGGACGGTTATCTGGCTTTAGCTACAGACAAATTGTCAAAATTATCAAATCCTTTGGCTTTATTTTTCATCGTCAAGCCGCAGGAAGTCACGAAATTTGGTTTAATCCTGAAACTAATCGTTATGCTACTATCCCCAATCATTCTGGTGATATGCCAGAAGGAACATTACGTGGAATTTTGAAGCAAGCTGGTATTGAGCCAGAGGAGTTTATTAACCGCTCTTAGTGTTGCTTTTATAACTTTATCAACCCCTTTCCTGCTGTTCTAACCAAGCTACCAAATCAGCAACTTCAGAAAAATCAAACAACGCTTCTCCTAATTCCTCTAACTCTTCAACAGATAAATTGCGAACCTGCTCAAGTGATGATGCGTCAATATCACCAAAACGCCGTTTAAGCTGACGGCTGATTAGTTTAAACGCTTCCTTTTGAACAATATCTTGATAAATTACAGATTCTTTCATAATATCCTCCCGCAAAAATTGACGAACCAAATCCTTTTCAAACCGTAAACCCGCCAGAATTTCTACACAACCGGCGATATTTTGGCGCTGCTCCCTATCTGGAATTGTAGCGACTTGTTCCGCAACTTGCGCTAGTAAAGCTGGTGGTGAGTCAGTTTGCGTCAAAGTTGCTAAAGGTAACAGTGCAGGATTTGCTAAAAACGGCGTTGAATCTTGTTCCCAAAGACGGATAACCTGATATTGATGAGTTGTTGTGTTATCTCGGTATTCTTGAGTAAAAGCCACCTCTTTATCAGTTTCCTGCAAAAATATCAACACCTGAGTAACAGGACATTTATACTGACGCTTCAACCTGACAGAATAATCAAGCATTCGGAAATTAAGCGGCGTTTTAGACTTGGGTAAAGTTTGAAATTCAATATGCAAAATTTGGTTAGCTGTTTGCAAAAACGTTACAGAATCAGCGCGAATTGGTTCAAGAGTTAATTCTGTTTTCAGTACTTCAATTTGTGGCGGTTCTACCCCCAACAACCAACGCACAAAATCAGCAGGGTACTGTTCAGCTAAATATTTACAAGCATTATCGTAACTCAAATTTTTCTATTTTCCTATTCCAAGGGTGCGTTACACAAAGTTGACGAACCAATTTTTTCTGTTGATATATTGCGGTGCGTTATGCTGTCGCTAACGCACCCTACTATTTTCATAATTAATAGTTGATAATATCATTTAGTTAGATTTAAATGGACTTGTTTATGATGTGGTTTGCACAAAAGTTGCAAATCTTCGTATCTTTCGCAACCCAAGTTTTTATAATGCAAATGGTGAACTTGAAGTTCTGAATCCCAATCTGTTCCATAATAAGATTCACCACCATGATGATATAGGCACTCATTACAAATAGCACCCTCAAGTAGAATCATGGCAGAGCGAACACGCCGCCAATGTGAACTTCTTAAATAATTTGAATAAGGTATTTTTTTAAAATAAGCTTGTTCTTCCGGTGTAGAATTAATATTTAAATTAAACCATAAACCTTTTGCAGCAGTTTGAATTTTTCCATTCCATCCTTGGATTATATCTTCTATCAATAAAATTCCGACATCTTGTAATAGTTGTCCTTCTTTATCAGTTGGATACGAAAGTTGTTTAATTAAAATTTGCTGGCCGTTAAAATGTTTTTCTAAATCTGATGAATTTTGTTTCCATTTTTGCCAGCTTTGATAATACTTTTCATCTTGATCTAATTCCTCAATAAACTTAATATTGATATGATTTTCATAGCAAAATTCACGAAATTCTACTAAACAATGGCGATTATATTGGTATCTATAAAACCTCATACCACAACGTTTATAAAGTTCACACCATCTGATATAGCAATATTCAATGTTAATTTTGCTATCCTGAAAATGAGAAATAAAATCATCTTTTGACAAAGGGGTAAATTCAAACCATTCAAATTGAGCCATAGTTATTGATTAAATGCGGTAATACCCTTAATTAAGCTTATTATAATTGTATTTTTTATTCCTTCCTTCTTCTCTAGAGAATTTTTACTTTTACTAATTTTTCTTCAATTTTTCTTCGCGCTCTATCTCTTCGAGACGCTACGCGTTAGCGAAGCTTTCGCTTTAGCGATACGTGCCTTCGCGGTTCATTAAACAAAAAAAACAGCCGCCTCCTTGCGGAAGCAGCCGTTTTCAAAATTAGGGGACTTAAAAAATCTTAGTAATCGAAGTCTCCGCCACCCATACCACCGCCAGCGCCAGCAGGAGCGCCATCCTTAGGCTCAGGTTTGTCAACTACGATACATTCGGTTGTCAACACCATGCCAGCGATAGAAGCAGCATTTTGCAGTGCGGAACGAGTTACTTTAGCAGGGTCAACAATACCAGCTTCCAGCAAATCAACGAATTCGTTGGTTGCGGCGTTATAGCCAATGTTGAAATCCTTCTCTTTCACACGTTCAGCAATTACAGCGCCATTCTGACCGGCGTTTTCTGCGATTCTCTTCAGAGGAGCAGGTAATGCACGAGCGACAATCAAAGCACCAATCAACTCTTCATCTTTGAGGTTACCCTTAGCCCAAACTTCTAATTCAGGAGCTAGGTGAGCCAGAGTTGTACCACCACCGGGAACGATACCTTCTTCCACAGCAGCCTTGGTGGCGTTGATAGCGTCTTCTAAACGCAGCTTTTTGTCTTTCATTTCGGTTTCGGTGGCTGCACCCACTTTCACCACGGCGACACCACCAGCTAACTTAGCGAGACGCTCTTGTAGCTTTTCTTTGTCGTAGGAAGATTCGGTTTCGTCCATTTGGCGACGAATTTGCTCGATGCGGGCTTTAACGCCAACTTCGTTACCTTCGGCAACAATTGTGGTGCTGTCTTTGGTAATGGTGATGCGGCGTGCTTTACCGAGGCTTTCTAGCTTGGTGTTATCCAGCTTCAAACCAGCATCTTCAGTGATTAATTGACCACCGGTGAGGATGGCGATATCTTCTAGAAGGGCTTTGCGGCGATCGCCAAAACCAGGAGCTTTGACAGCAGCAACGTTGAGTACACCGCGTAAACGGTTAACCACCAAGGTTGCTAAAGCTTCTTTTTCAATATCTTCGGCGATAATTACCAAAGGACGACCAGAGCGAGCTACTTGCTCAAGTACAGGTACGAGGTCTTGTACGAGGGCAATTTTCTTGTCGGTCAGCAGCAGGTAAGGCTCATCGAAAACTGCTTCCATCCGCTCTGCGTCGGTTGCGAAGTAGGGGGAGATGTAGCCTTTATCAAAGCGCATCCCTTCGGTGATTTCGAGTTCGGTGGTCATCGATTTCCCTTCTTCTAGGGAAATTACGCCTTCCTTACCGACTTTGTCCATAGCTTGAGCAATCATCTGACCGACTTCTTCGTCGTTACCAGCCGAGATTGCTGCAACTTGGGCGATCGCTTTAGAATCTTCTACAGGACGAGCGTGTTCAGCAATTTTCTCGACAAGGAAAGCGGTTGCTTTGTCAATACCGCGCTTCAGCAAAATTGCATTGGCGCCAGCAGCAACGTTCCGCAAGCCTTCTTTGACGATCGCATGAGCTAAAACTGTAGCGGTGGTGGTACCATCACCCGCAGCGTCGTTTGTTTTAGAAGCAGCTTGACGAATCAGAGCTACTCCAGTGTTTTCAATATGGTCTTCTAATTCGATTTCTTTAGCGATGGTGACACCGTCATTAACGATTTGCGGTGCGCCAAATTTCTTCTCTAGAACTACGTTACGGCCTCTGGGGCCAAGAGTAACGGCTACAGCCTCAGCTAAGATGTCAATGCCTCGTTCCAAGGCACGACGGGCGTTTTCGTTGTATATGATGCGCTTTGCCATAAATATCTCTAATTCAGGGGGTAAGTCAAATTTGTCTTGAAATGGGGATTGGGGGTTGGAAATTGGGGATTAGGCACTCTGTCCTAATACTTGATCACCGCAGCCCCTGATCAACCATTTAAATCACGACTGCTAAAATGTCTTTTTCAGAAAGCAGTACATATTCTTCTGTGCCGAGCTTGATGTCGGTGCCAGCGTACTTGGAGTACAACACCTTATCGCCGACTTTAATTTCCAATTCTTGACGTCCACCGTCGTCGTTACGCTTGCCTGGTCCAAGGGCGACTACTTCCCCTACCTGGGGCTTTTCCTTGGCGGTGTCGGGCAAGTAAAGACCACCTGCGGTCTTTTCTTCCGAGGCGCTCACTTTCACGAAAACGCGATCGCCTAATGGTTTAACTGTAGAAACGGTTAGAGATAAAGCTGCCATACAAATATTTCTCCAGAGTTAGCACTCTCAACTCCTGAGTGCTAATTTAGCGAAAAGAGCCTAGCAATAGCAACATTACCTGGTGTACGGGTTCCCGAACTAGGAGAGGGCAAGGGTACTTAAAGTATTAATACTTAATTATTCCTATCTTTCGGGTTCTGTTGTGTAAGTTACGAATATTTTTATATAGACAACTTTATTTGCAAAGTGGGGAAATTGTTATAGAACTGTAATCAGGGAGCCGCTCGATGAGTAACAATACAGTGATCCAGTCTAGCCATCCCATCCCCAAAGCTACTAAATCCCTGGAACGTAAGGACCTAAGTAATTGTGTAGAAACTCTTGAACATGCATTGATTCAGCGACGCCTTTTTATTGGTTCTGACTCAACAGTTGCAAACTGCTGCTCAAAACAAGCTAGTCTGGAATTCTGGGAATACTTAAAAAAGCGACTGAGAGAGCTAAAACTCAACCAGCCGCAAGAGAGTCGTCCCATTTGCATCTTCAGGACAAAAGCCAACTGCTTGCGTGTTTGTTGTTCTGGGCCGATAATGGTAGTTTACTCGGATGGGGTCTGGTATCGACAAGCAAAGAAAGGAAGTCATTGAGCGGATCATCCAAGAAAACTTAATCGGCATAATGATGGTGGAAGAATACGCATTTTTAAGCCATCATGACGCCAAAAACTTCCCCGGTTTAACGTGAACCTCTGAATAGAGGCAAAACATCCGAAGGATATTGTATGGCAGTAAGCAAATGAAAGCGCGGGTTAGTCTTGAGCTAGGGTCATCTTGAGCCAAAACTTAACTTGTGAAGCAGAAGGATTATGATTTAATCAGCGTTTTTTAGCCCGCACCTTTCAAAGCGATATATAATAGCGCATTATAATTACTACTGCTCTACGTATCCTTACTAGACTTCTGCTTGAGCTACTAAATCTCTTGAAAGTGCTCTCCACTTCTAAGACTCCGAGATAGCAAAAGCAAGTTCGGTGGGAAAAAAGACAACATCTCAATAATCCACCAAAGAGGATAACTATTCAAGACCTTGATGGATCGAAGCGCAACAAGTGCCACTGCTATGAAAGAGCCCAGCATGAAAGATCACAAACGACTTCTATTGATTGACGATGACCCTAACCTCATCTTGCTGGTGAAGGATTACTTGGAATTCCGGGGCTATGAAGTCATCACGGCGGAAAATGGACGAGAAGCTCTGGAAATTCTAGAACATGACGTTCCAGACATGATCATCTGCGACGTGATGATGCCGGAAATGGACGGATACACTTTTGTGGAACAGGTCCGGCAAAACGAACGTACTAGTTGGATTCCCGTTCTTTTCCTTTCAGCTAAGGGGCAAAGCGCAGACCGAGTTAAAGGTCTAAATAAAGGTGCTGACGTTTATATGGTCAAGCCTTTTGAACCAGAAGAACTCGTAGCGCAAGTAGAATCTTCGCTGAAGCAAACTATCCGTTGGAAAGAACACCAAGCAAAGGGAGGAGAAAACGGTTCTCGCATCCAGGTTCCTTTCGATGTGCAATTAACCCCAACCGAACTGAAAGTAGTACAGTTTGTAGCTAGAGGTTTAGCTAACCGGGAAATTGCTGAAGAATTAAATGTCAGTCAACGTACTGTTGAAAGCCATGTGTCCAATATGTTGGGCAAGACCAATCTCCACAACCGCACTGAACTAGCGCGGTGGGCGATTGAAAATCAAATGGCTTAAACACAGCACTGATTTGCTAGTGCCTTGCTTGAACGAACTTGAAGTAACTGACGTTGCTGAGTGCTGAGTTAAGATGCCATAACTCAAAACTACTCTTGATCACTCATCTTCTTCTCTCGCCTTAAGCCTGGAAGCCGATAAATTATGAGTTGTGAAGCGAAGCATGGAACTCCATAATTCATACTTCATAATTCATAATTTATAAGATAGTCCTTGCACATAATTCTGGCAACTGTAGAATCTCGGACAAATTCCCCCAGACATACAAGTCACTGGGAAAAATACCAGTATTACTTGTAAAATCTGATAGTGTTTTCTACTGATTCCCAAACGAGCAGGTCACCCTTAACCGCTAAGGTTATCAGACTGTTAAAATGGGAATTTTATTTTTCTCTGCTCAAAGTAATTAAAAAAAATAAATATTTTGATGAATAGTGTTTTTTTTATGCATAAAAAGGGCGTTGGCACTTAAGCAACTAGTGCTACTGGGATTTCAATGGCAAATTATGCCCCATAGCCAAGTTCAGATTTGAATTGAATCTTACCAAAACGTTTCTCAATAATTTGATAGCTAATTGCTAATCTTAATCCTGTTCCTTGGTTGATAAGTTTAGTGGTTTAAAAAGAGTTGCGGATTAATCCCCGCTCTGTTACCTTTGATGATGATTCCGACTGTCTCAAACTCAGTTATTTCTGTTTGAATCACAAGCTAAAAGTAAATCCTTAATTTTTACAAACAGGTATTTAAAGTTTTCAAACTCGCCAACATCAAAAGATTCTACTTGATTGGCAAAATTAATTTTATTTGCACCTATTTCAAAAACTTCACTTCCACCAGGAAGATGGTCACCATAGATATGATTCTTTTTTAGTAAATCATCTGAAAAGTAGTGTTCAATAGCTAAATATCTATGGAATGTATTTTTTTGACTGACAAATATTGAACGTGAATCTGGAACAGGTAACAAAATACCCCAAGCATTTCTTGAAAGATGTTTTCTGATATCTTTGGATATATCATGCTTTTCAAAGCACGATTTATTCAAGCCACTAAACTGTTCATTACCTTTTATATCGTTGTCAAATAAACCAATAATTGGCTTTGATGATATCGCTGCCAGAAATTATAAAGTTCTTCTGACGCTTTCAGCACCTCCTTCTCTTCTCTGTTCATCAGCTTGAATACCTGAAAATATCCCCTCTCCGCAAGCAAAGAGGGGTTTAATAGTTTATGAGTGAAGTTTTAGCCGTAGGTTGGGGAGCCACTCACGTGTGGGGGTTCCAAGAGTTGAGTGAAGTGGCGTTTGAGGAACGAAACCCAACACCAACAAGTTTAATTTTAATAAACAATACTTGATACAATTTCTCTAAAATTGCCATGTATGACAATATTTGTAAATTCATTGCCGAAAACTTCAAGGATGATTTAGCAACTTGGTTACTAGGTTCACCAATTAAATTAACAGAACTAAGTCCTACAGAATTATCAAACGAACCAATTAGAGCCGATTCATTAATATTATTACAATCGGATGAATTAGTTCTACATACCGAATTTCAAACCGACACTGACGAAGATATGCCTTTTCGGATGTTAGATTATCGAGTCAGGGTTTATCGACGCTTTCCTAACAAAAAAATGCGTCAAATAGTCATCTATTTGAGAAAAACAGGGTCAGAATTAGTCAATAAAAACAATCTTAGATTAGAGAAAACTTACCATGAGTTTGATGTCATCCGCTTGTGGGAACAACCGACAGACAAATTTCTGACTGTTCCCGGTTTATTACCCTTCGCTGTGCTAACTCAGACAAATGAGCCTACAATGGTATTAACCCAAGTAGCGCAAGCAGTTGAAGCAGTTACTGATCAACAGCTACAAAGAAATATAGCTGCTGCGAGTGGCATTCTAGCAGGTCTGGTGTTAAAGAAAGATGTAATTAGCAAGATTTTAAGGAGTGAGATTATGCGCGAATCAGTCATTTATCAACAAATCTTAGAAGAAGGCGAAGCTAAAGGTAAAGCCGAAGGTAAAGCCGAAGGTAAAGCCGAAGGTAAAGCCGAAGGTAAAGTCGAAACAACAAGAAAATTGGCTTTAAATTTGTTGCGAATTGGTATGAGTTTAGAGCAAATTGCTCAAGTTACTGAATTATCTATTGAGCAAGTTCAAGTCTTACAAAATGAGATTCAACAATCTTGATTTTAACGAAAGGAGTAGGACTTAACGGACAGAAAACAGCAAAGATGGGGTATAGTTTCAGTCATTAGAAGTCGGAATTCGTGCGTTAGGGAACGCACGCTACGTAGGATGCGTAAAGAGACGCATCTAAAAAGCATGAAAAGAAGCTAAAACTCGGCGTTTTGCGGCGTGCGGGGGAAGGGGATGACATCGCGGATATTCGCCATTCCTGTGATAAATTGCACAAGTCTTTCAAAACCCAAACCAAAACCAGCATGGGGAACGGTACCATAACGGCGCAAATCTAAATACCACCATAAATCTTCTGGTTTCATCCCTTGGGCTAAAACCCGTTTTTCTAATACATCTAGCCGTTCTTCCCGTTGGGAACCGCCGATGATTTCGCCAATTTTTGGTGCGAGTATATCCATTGCGCGGACTGTTTTTTCGTCGTCACTCAAACGCATATAAAAAGCTTTTATTTGCGCTGGGTAATCTGTGACGATGACTGGCTTTTTAAACAGTTGTTCTGCTAAATAGCGTTCGTGTTCTGATTGTAAATCTAAGCCCCAGCTAACAGGATATTCAAACTTGAAATCGGCTTGTTCTAAAAGTTTGATTGCATCTGTGTAGGTTAGACGCTCAAATTGATTATTAATAATATTTTCGGCTGTAGCTAACACGGTATTATCAATGCGTTGATTGAAAAATTCCATGTCTTCTGGGCAAGTTTCTAAGACATATTTAAAGATGTGCTTGAGAAACTCTTCAGCTAAATCCATATCGCCTTCTAGGTCACAAAATGCCATTTCTGGCTCGACCATCCAAAATTCTGCCAAGTGGCGGGAAGTGTTGGAGTTTTCTGCACGGAAGGTAGGGCCAAAGGTGTAGACGTTGGTAAACGCCATCGCCATAATTTCTGCTTCTAGTTGACCGCTAACTGTTAGATATGTAGGTTTACTAAAAAAGTCTTGGCTGTAGTCAATTTCTTGATTTTCTGTGCGGGGTACATTCTTTAAATTTAAACTGGTAACACTAAATAATTCTCCCGCGCCTTCACAGTCGCTAGCGGTGATTATGGGTGTGTGTACCCACAAAAAGCCTCGTTGTTGGAAAAATTGGTGAATGGCTGCGGAACAGGCATTTCTGACGCGGAAAACGGCACCAAAGGAGTTGGTACGCGATCGCAAATGTCCCACGGTTCGCAGAAACTCAAAGGAATGACGTTTTTTTTGTAGGGGGTAAGTTTCGGGATCAGCGTCACCGTAGACTTTCAGCGTCTGGGCTTTTAATTCAATCCGCTGTCCTTTACCTAAAGATGCTACCAGCACCCCTGTCACCTCGACTGAAGCACCAGTGTTCAGCTGTTTGATGATGGCTTCGTAGTCTGGTAAATCCTGATTGATCACGACTTGCAAATTAGCTAGGGATGAACCGTCGTTGAGTTCAATAAAAGCAAACCCTTTCAACTCCCGTTTTGTCCGTACCCAGCCTTGAACCATCAGCGACTCATCAGGTTGACCACTTCGCAATATTTCTGCAATCCGTCGATTTACCATATTTACCCAGTACAGGACTTTAATATCCAGCCTATAATAACGCCCAATCCACCAAAGCGGACGATTTGCCAGAAGGGTTTCTTGAAGCTACCCCAAGAAAATAACTGGCTTTCTAAATTTATTTCTAGCACTTGCAACTGCTGTTGAATGTGCTTTAACTCCGCTTTGATTTCTGGCGTCTGGTACTTATGTTGCTGCAATTGGTGACGCTGTTGTTGCCATTCTGCCTTTTGCAGGCGATCGCGTTGCACTTGAGCATAGCGTTCTTTCAATGCTACAAGCGATCGCTCTACTTCATCCAGTTCTGCTTCAAAATCTGGTTCTGGATTTTCAAGGTGCGGTTGCGTTTCTTTAGGCGGCTTCATTGACAAGTAGTAAACTAAGACTAATAGTCATTTGTCATTTGTCATTTGTCATTTGTCAAGATTTTGACTTTGAACTCAGCAAGGAACGACTAAGTATGCCGCCTCACACCAGTCAATTGAATGAATTAAGCAATTTAGAATTAGCTCAAACCCTGATGGAACGGCTAACCATTTCCCCTAATGATTGGCATCGCCTCAAATCTAACCGCAATTCCCGTGCCAGTGAACAAGTAGCAGCAGCCCTAGTATTTCTGCTCAAAGATCAGCCACAAGAAGCGATCGCTAGATTAGAACAGGCTGTTGGTTGGCTCGATCGCTCGATTTCCGCCCCTCCCTGTCCGTCTCATGGCGAGCATAAGCGATAGTTAAAGGGGGGAGAGGAGAAAAACTCCCGCCTTCCCTTGTTCACCGCCGCAGAGATAGCCGGGGGCGAGTTTCTAGTTGCTTACAAAGCCTTAATTCTGTACCTTTGCGGTTCCACTCTACTTGATCGAAAATTTGATGGAGAAGACATAGACCACGTCCGCTTTCTGCCTCATCTGGTGGTAGATCGTGTGTGGGATCGCTATCCCCATCTGATGAGGGCGCAAACCCACTGCCTTGGTCGGAGATGATCCACCAATACTGATTATCTATTAAGGAAAAACGCACTACTACTAGTTTACTAGGGTCAAGATTATTGCCATGTTTTGCTGCATTAACTAAGGCTTCTTGAAGCCCTAGCCGTAGTTCTGATTGTAATTTGGCGGGAATCTCTGCCAATAGCAAATCTAAGATTGGACAAAGATAGAGAGTTGAGGCAAAACTAATTGTGCCCCAATTGCGTCCAACTGGACGGAGGGAAATGGTAATCACAAGAGAAACCCCATAGCTTTCAGTTAGCTAGACATCAGTTTGCTGTCACAGGCACCCTGATAAAAATTGAGGTGGTCATGCTGCCTTCAAACTTGCGTCTTTAAAACTAAATTTTGAAAATGCTAGGGAGCATTGACTCTGTCTATAAATTTGGATTGCTTGGATATAAACATGCTATGAGAAACCTGCTAATGCAGTCAGCGCCCTAATATGAAGGAGGAATTGGAAAGAGCATTAGTATACTCTGTTATTCGCCGATTTTTAATTTAGACAACTTAATGCATATTTTTAAGAAGTCCATGCAACTTCAATTTTTTTAAACAAAATGAATTTCTATGTTAGATTAATTTAATTTTAGCATTATTGGTATGCACTCTTCCTACAAATTTACAATTTGAGTGTTTCTCAAGAATTAAGCCCCCTTGTGGTTCGGTGATAGCGCCAGAAAGGCAGCAGCTTCGACATGGGACGTTTGGGGAAAAAAATCAGCGGGTTGTACCCGTGTAATAGCGTACAGTCCCTCTCCACAAAGGATTTTGAGGTCACGGGCAAGGGTGGCTACTTTACAACTGACGTAAACTATCTGAGATGGTTTCAATTTTCGTAAAGTTTCAATTACAGCGCGATCGCATCCCTTGCGTGGCGGATCAAGTAATACCACATCTGGTATAATGCCCAGATTTGGGAGAATTTTCTCCACAGCCCCGACTTGGAATGTCACATTTTCAATGCCATTATGTTGAGCATTGAGAATTGCCTGTTCCACCGCTGCTGGTTGTACTTCCAAACCCGTAGCATGACGTACTTGTTTAGCCAGAGGCAAAGTTAAAGTGCCAATGCCGCAGTAGGCATCGACTAGCACCTCATGCCCTTGAAGATTCAGTTGTGACTGAATTACTTGCAATAGTGCCTCTGTCGTTTCTGTAGAAACCTGGAAAAATGTATCTGGGCGGACAAGAAATTCCAGGTGAGCGAATTTTTCCCGCAGTCCGGGAACTCCAGCAACGCAACGAGTTTCGCTGCCAAAAATGGCATTTGTGCGATCGCCATTCCGATTCAGTGAAACTCCCACCAAATGGGGATAGCGTTTTAACCACTCAATTGCTACGGCTTCAATCCCCGGTAAATTCCAGTCCTTGACCACTAACGTCAGCAAAATTTCACCTGTACCCCGGCCAATGCGTAAACCGAGATGGCGAATTTGCCCTTGGTGACGTCGTTCGTCGTAAATTGACCAACCTTGCCGTTGGATATCCTGCTTAACTTCGGCAAGTATGGGATTTAAGCGAGCATCTTGTACTGGGCATTGATTCAAGTTAATTAATTGGTGACTACTTTTTTGGTAGTAACCAGCTTGTACCTGACCCGTAGCGGAGATGCCAAAAGGATAGGTAGCTTTATTTCGATAGCCCAGCGGTGAAGCAGCCACCAGCACTAGATCTACTGGCGGTTGAACAAAACCACCAATGCGTTCCAAAGCTTGGATCACTTGATTACGCTTGGCTATTAGCTGGTACTGATAATCAATATGCTGCCACTGGCAACCACCACATTTATCAGCCACAATACAACCGGGTCGGATACGATGAGGGGATGGTTGCAATATTTGCTGGAGCGTGCTGTTGGCATATTGCGGTTTGACATTTACCAGTCGGACAATAACGCGATCGCCTGGTACCGTATCCGGGACAAATACTACGCGATTCTCAAAGCGACCCACTCCATCACCAGTGTCACTCAAATCAGAAATCGCCACTTCGATTAATTCACCCTGTCGCCAAACTATATTAGTCATTGGTCATTGGTCATTGGTTATTGGTCATTACCCCATCTTCTCATCACCCCAAACAGGTAAATTCAATACCTGGTAACTTATTGCTCTTCACTTGTGTACCTCAGACTCGTTAAACTAACAAATAATATTTCGCGTGATTGCAATAAATTATGACTGTCATTAGCCAAGTTATTCTCAAAGCTGACGATGAACTCCGTTATCCCAGCAGTGGCGAACTCAAGAATATCAAAGACTTCTTGGAAACAGGTGTACAGCGGACACGGATTGCTGCTAGCCTCGCTGAGAACGAAAAAAAGATCGTTCAGGAAGCAACCAAGCAGCTTTGGCAGAAGCGTCCTGACTTTATCTCGCCAGGTGGCAATGCTTACGGAGAGCGTCAACGTTCTCTATGCATCCGTGATTTTGGCTGGTACTTACGCCTGATTACCTACGGCGTGCTTGCTGGTGACAAAGAACCAATTGAAAAAATTGGTTTGATCGGCGTGCGGGAAATGTACAACTCACTTGGTGTTCCTGTACCGGGAATGGTAGAAGCAATCAATTCCCTGAAAAAAGCCTCCCTTGATTTACTGAGCGCAGAAGATGCTACCCAAGCAGCACCTTACTTTGATTACATCATTCAAGCGATGTCTTAATCCAAAGTGTGTGCTACCAATAAGCGTGGACTAACAGTCTACTAAACTGAGTGCCAGTCATCAGCACTCGCTCCCGATAAAATTTCTAATTTGATCATACCTTCCCCACATTTGGTAATGGCTGTGGCAAAACCTCTGTCAGGCTATTAACCAGTTGTGGGGAAATTTTATTTGCCAGTCAGTGGTGAGTAAAACTGAAAAACATAGTAAAAAGCCAACAGTCTTGTAAAAGGCTGTCAGCGATAAGTGTGTTCCCTATTAATGACTCGGCTAGAGTTCAGTTAGTTATAATTATGCCAATTTGCCGATTGTTAGGAGACGATCTCAATCATAAATACTTGTGATTGTCGTCACTTAAGGGTTACAGGCAGACTATATTTACATAACGTAATTTATCTATATATATAAATACATATATCTGAGCGAATCAGGAACTATAGCTTTGATGTCGAGGTCATTTTTTTCGTCAGTACCAACACATCAGACGGAAAATGGCGCTTAATTTTGTCAACTCAATAACTGAGACAATTCTGTTGGCAACCTCTTTGCTTGCCGTGATCCCACCACAGAACCAAGTTCCCGATAGCAACGGCGTTATAGTGGCACACACTAAGATTTTGGCTAGTTATCAATCAAAAACGCCTAGACCGTCTACCAAAAAGGCCACAATTTCTGTTGAAGGGGAAAAAATCCCCATCGCCCTGAGACTCTACCAATACAGCGATTTATTAACTACTTACTTCCCCGAAAAAGATTTTATTGCTGAAGCAAGCAGTTCTGGGGAAGGGCAATCAGTCAGGTTTTTTGCCAATTTTGGCGGAAAACAACAGAAGAATGCCTATGTCCACTTTGCCTTTCTTAATGGTTTAAAAAACTTAGGACAGGTGAAAAGCTTTGTAAATGGCAAAAATGGTCTGATTGCGTCTAATGGATGGCGGGTTGTGAACCGGACTCGAAATCTCCCCTACAGCTGGGCAAAAGAAAAGATCGTTTTCCGTGGCAGTAAAAATCTCGTCGGTGCTGTGTACATTGGAGAACAGAAGGGCAAAGCTTTTTATGTGATCACCCATTTTCCTGGGGAATACGGTGACGGATTTCCGCCAAGGGCAGATTTGATTTTAAGGAATCTGCAAGTTGGTGGGGGATAAAGGGTTTGCGTTTTAGGGCGTAGGTGTAGCCATTGAATATCTCGCTTTTTTATGGCTTTAGTCGCACAAATGCGATCGCTTTCAATAGAAACTAAACAAAATAGTAGATTTTTCACAAATCAATTATCTGCCGAACCATAACTGCGTCTACAGCGCTGGTAAATCGATAAAATAATCCTCTGTCCCCTTGGTGCATTATTTCCATGACCGCCACCGCAAAAAATCCATTTTCTCCCCAAGAAATCGCCGCCGAAGGTCTCAAGCCAGAAGAATATACAGAAATTGTTCGACGGTTAGGGCGTCATCCCAACAAAGCTGAACTGGGAATGTTTGGGGTAATGTGGTCAGAACATTGCTGTTATAAAAATTCCCGACCTTTACTCAAACAGTTTCCCACAACAGGGCCCCGCATTCTCGTGGGTCCTGGTGAAAATGCCGGTGTTGTCGACTTAGGCGACGGACTACAACTAGCCTTTAAGATTGAATCCCACAACCATCCCTCAGCTGTCGAACCTTTCCAAGGTGCAGCCACAGGCGTAGGCGGAATTTTGAGAGATATCTTTACAATGGGTGCGCGTCCCATTGCCCTCTTAAACTCACTGCGCTTTGGTTCCCTAGAAGATGCCAAAACTCAACGGCTGTTTAGCGGTGTCGTGGCTGGCATCAGTCATTATGGTAACTGCGTTGGGGTGCCCACCGTTGGCGGTGAAGTTTATTTTGACCCTGCTTACTCCGGTAATCCCCTAGTGAACGTTATGGCCTTGGGATTGATGGAAACGCCTGAAATAGTCAAATCTGGGGCTTCTGGTCTAGGTAACCCGGTGCTATATGTTGGTTCCACCACCGGACGCGATGGCATGGGAGGGGCAAGTTTTGCCAGTGCAGAACTGAGTGATGCATCAATAGATAATCGTCCCGCTGTGCAAGTGGGTGACCCATTTTTAGAAAAGTCGTTAATTGAAGCTTGTCTAGAAGCTTTTAAGACTGGGGCTGTTGTCGCCGCCCAAGATATGGGGGCCGCTGGTATTACCTGTTCAACCTCAGAAATGGCTGCTAAAGGCGGTGTGGGTATTGAACTGGATTTAGATAAAATTCCAGTGCGGGAAACGGGGATGGTTCCCTATGAATACCTGCTTTCGGAATCTCAAGAAAGAATGTTGTTTGTAGCCCACAAGGGAAGAGAACAAGAGTTAATCGACATTTTCCACCGTTGGGGACTGCAAGCTGTTGTTGCTGGTACTGTGATTGCTGAACCTATCGTGAGAATTCTTTTTCAAGGTGGAGTCGCGGCGGAAATTCCTGCTGATGCTTTGGCAGAGAATACGCCGCTGTACCATCGGGAGTTATTAGCCGAAGCACCAGAATATGCCCAAAAAGCTTGGCAATGGACGGCTGATTCTTTGCCAAATTGCACGGCTGCGGGTATTGAAATTGGGGGAAGTTGGCAAAGTTGGAATGATATTTTATTAACTTTGCTAGATACGCCCACTATTGCTTCTAAAAGCTGGGTATATCGCCAGTATGACCATCAGGTGCAGAATAATACCGTAATCCTACCAGGGGGCGCAGATGCGGCTGTGGTGCGCTTACGTCCCCTTGAAGGAATTCAAAATTCAAAATTCAAAATTCAAAATTCAATATCTGGGGTGGCGGCGACGGTAGATTGTAATCCTCGCTATGTTTATCTTGACCCCTACGAGGGCGCTAAGGCAGTGGTGGCAGAAGCAGCCCGCAATCTTAGCTGTGTGGGTGCTGAACCTCTGGCGGTGACGGATAACTTGAATTTTGGTTCTCCCGAAAAACCGATTGGTTACTGGCAATTAGCTGAAGCTTGTCGCGGTTTGAGTGAAGGTTGTCTCGAATTGGCAACGCCAGTCACTGGGGGGAATGTCTCTCTGTACAATGAAACTCTTGATGGACAAGGCAATCCCCAACCAATTTATCCGACTCCTGTTGTGGGGATGGTGGGGTTAATTCCTGATTTAAGCAAAATTTGTGGACAAGGTTGGCAAGGGGTAGGCGATGTAATTTATCTGTTGGGATTGCCGATCGCCAAATCATATCCAAATCTAAAATCTAAAATTGAATTGGGAGCATCAGAATATTTAGCCACTATCCACGGGATTGTTGCGGGTAAACCGCCACGGGTGGATTTTGACTTAGAACGTCGGGTGCAAAAAGTCTGCCGTGAGGGTATTCGTGCTGGGTGGGTACGTTCAGCCCATGATAGCGCTGAGGGGGGAGTGGCTGTTGCTTTAGCCGAATCTTGCCTTTCTGGCAACTTAGGCGCCGTGATCAATTTAGAAATTTCCGCCAACCAGTCACAACGCTTTGATGAACTGCTTTTTGGCGAAGGTGGGGGGCGAATTTTAGTTTCTGTAGCGTCAGCACAACAAGAAATTTGGGAATCCTACTTACAGGAACATCTGGGGACAGAGTGGCATCAACTGGGTACAGTGACTGATGCAAAGGCAGGTATGGCGATTTTTACCGCTGATAACCAAACCTTAATCAAGGTTAGCATCGAAGATATGAGCGATCGCTATTCCCATGCGATCGCTAGACGTCTAGCCATCCACACCACTACCCCTCAGTCCTGAGTTCAGAGTCCTTCCGAACTGAGTCGAGTCTAAATACTCAGTTCGGAATAAATCGGCATTATTCGCATCACCGAGCATAAATACAGTACTGTTTTAATAGGTAGTTAAAGTTTTGTTAAGAATACTGCAACTACCCATCGACATAGTCCCAGTGACTTGATACCCCCACCAGGAGCAAAGCCAGCATGATTCCCATTCATTCCGTCACTTCGGATGATCTTCCCCAACAGATCAATAGTCTGGAAAATCGTCCAGACAAGCCAGAAGAAGCTTGCGGTGTTTTTGGTATCTACGCACCCGGAGAAGACGTTGCTAAACTGACCTACTTTGGATTGTATGCCCTCCAGCATCGGGGTCAAGAATCAGCCGGCATTGCCACCTTTGAGGGTACACAAGTACACCTGCACAAAGATATGGGCTTGGTGTCCCAAGTTTTTAATGAAACTATTTTGGCGCAATTGCCTGGTAACCTAGCTGTTGGTCATAATCGTTATTCCACTACCGGTTCTAGCCGCAAAGTTAATGCCCAACCGGCTGTAGTTGAAACCCGCTTGGGTTCGTTAGCACTTGCACACAATGGTAACTTAGTCAATACAGTGCAACTGCGGGAAGAGTTAATTCAGAGCCAAGTTAACTTAATCACGACAACAGACTCAGAAATGATTGCTTATGCGATCGCACAAGAAGTCAACGCAGGTTTAGATTGGTTAGAAGGTGCTATCCGGGCGTTTCACCGCTGCGAAGGAGCCTTTAGCTTAGTTGTAGCTACCCCCGACGGCGTCATGGGAACCCGTGACCCTAATGGCATCCGCCCCTTAGTAATTGGCATATTAGAGGGTAATCCAGTTCGTTACGTTCTTGCTTCGGAAACTTGCGGTTTAGACATTATTGGCGCTGATTACCTGCGGGACGTAGAACCAGGAGAGTTAGTTTGGATCACCGAACAAGGTTTAGCCTCCTTTCACTGGAGTCAACAGCCCCAGCGGAAATTGTGCATCTTTGAAATGATTTACTTTGCCCGTCCTGATAGCCTCATGCACAACGAGAGCTTATATAGTTACCGGATGCGGTTAGGGCGGCGAATAGCACAAGAATCACCCGTAGATGCCGATATGGTTTTTGGTGTTCCTGATTCTGGGATACCTGCTGCCATTGGATTTTCCCAAGTATCCGGTGTTCCCTATGCTGAGGGACTGATAAAAAATCGCTACGTTGGGCGAACCTTTATTCAGCCAACCCAAACCATGCGCGAGTCGGGCATTAAGATGAAACTCAACCCCCTCAAAGATGTGTTGTTCGGTAAAAGAGTGATCATTGTAGATGATTCTATTGTCCGGGGAACCACTAGCAGAAAACTGGTTAAAGCCTTGCGTGACGCCGGTGCAGCGGAAGTACATATGCGAATTTCTTCCCCCCCAGTGACTCACCCTTGCTTTTACGGCATCGATACCGATACCCAAGATCAACTAATTGCTGCCACCAAGTCAGTTGCAGAAATTGCCAAACAACTAGAAGTAGATAGCCTCGCTTATCTCAGTTGGGAAGGAATGCTAGAAGAAACCCGCGAAGACACGAATAGTTTCTGTTCTGCTTGCTTCACTGGTGATTACCCTGTAGCGATTCCTGAACAGGTGAAGCGTTCTAAGTTGATTTTAGAAAAGGTTGTGGTTTAGGTAATTCTACAATCTTGTAGGGTGGGCTGTCCCGCCCACCCCAAGATTAATAGCAGGCTTTCCCGCCTGCACCACAAGGCAAAGAAGAAAATTTGAATATGAGGTGAACATAGATTTAGAGGCTGAAGATATCCAACAGACTCTTAATTATGCTGCTGCGGTTATTAAAAATAGATGATAATAGGAATATCTAAGAACTTTACCCAAGATAACAGATATGACAATTGTTGTTTCTCTCAGCCCTGAATTAGAAGCAAGATTGCGTCAAAAAGCTGTACAGCAAGGACAAGATATTAGTTTGCTTGCGGCTGAGTTATTAACAACAATCTTAGAGTGGGAAATACAAGACTCAGAAGAGGCTGTCAAGGGCATTCAACAAGGTTTAGATGATTTTGAAGCTGGTAGATTTCGTCCATTTCATGAGTTTGCAGAGGAACAGCGGCGTAAATATAACTTGCCAGCAGATTCATGAAATACCGCATTGAAATTTCTACTATAGCTGAGGCTGATAATGCTTTTATGAGATTATCTCAAGTTACCTCACCTACAGAAGCCAGTCAATGGTATGCAGGATTACTTCAAGCAATTGAATCTCTTTCACAAAAGATGAATTACTCATGTCAAAGAAAGCCGAGAAATAGAAAAAGAAAATTCAACCTGAATACAATAAGCGAATGTAATATATTAAGCAATATCAAGTTCATAGGTTAAAATAATCAAATTCCCACACATCAATGCTTTATGAACCAGCCGACAACAGAAAGAGTGCGCTGGACAACCGCCGATTTAGAATTGTTTCCCGATAACGGGAATCGCTATGAAATTATCGACGGAGAATTATTTGTGACAAGAGCGCCTCATTGGAATCATCAAAAAGCCTGTGTCAAAACTACCACTGCTTTAGATAATTGGTCACAAATTACAGGTTTGGGAGAAGTCGTACCTGCTCCAGGTATCATTTTTGGCGATAATGATAATGTTATTCCTGATGTTGTCTGGGTTAGTAAGGAAAAATTAGCCGAACTGTTAGATGAAGCGGGACATTTGACGGCTGCACCGGAATTAGTGATAGAGGTGCTATCTTCTGGTGTTGAAAATGAAAAGCGAGATAAAGAACTTAAATTAAAGCTTTACTCATCAAGAGGAGTAAGAGAATATTGGATTATAGATTGGCGTAGACAACAGGTGGAAGTATATAGACGAGAACAAGGGATTTTAAAGTTAGCTGCCACCTTGTTCAAGGATGATGAATTGACATCACCGATTTTACCTGGATTTACTTGCGCGATCGCTTCCTTGTTCACCTAAAAGCTTAACTATGCTGCAAAAACTCAACCTTGGGTAACAAAGGGTCAGTAACAATCCCCACACCGCTAAAACCCCAGCGTTTGACCAAGTTTCCCACCTGAATACCAGGAATCGATTCTACAGCAAAGCGGTTTGCCACCTCAGCCGCGTGGGTGTTGAGATAGCTTAAGGCATCATAGTTTTCACGAAATAGCAACAGATAGCCAGATGCTTCAGCGTTGGGACGAGCTGTGAGATAACGACCATCAGATTGCGATCGCACCAGATAATAAACTTCAGACAACATGAGACCAATAACTAATTTAAATCTTCTAGGCGAATGCGAGGATCAGCAGCTTTTAGCAGCAAGTCGGCGATTAAGTTACCGACAATTAGCAGCACAGCACCCATGATCAAGCTAGCCATTAACAAATATAAATCTTGCGCTTGTAAAGCCTGTAAAGCTAATCTGCCTAAACCAGGCCAGTTAAAGTAAAATTCGGCAATGAATGCACCACTTAATAAACCAGCTAATTCAAAACCCAATAAGGTAATTAAGGGATTAATCGCGTTGCGGAGAGCATGAACATAAATCACGCGGTTTTCTGGCAATCCTTTGGCGCGAGCCGTTTGGATGTAATCTTGACGTAGAACATCGAGTAATTCGCCGCGAGTGATTCGTTGCAAACCAGCAAAACTGGTAATCGACAGCGCTATAGTCGGTAAAATCATGTGCCAGCCGATATCTAGAATTTGGCCAAACCATGACAGTTCTGTATAATTGACGCTTGTCATGCTCCCTACTGGAAACAGAGGCGTGGTAATTTGGGCAAAGACCAGCAACGCTAAGGCAGTGATGAAACTAGGTAACCCTTGTCCGGCGTAGCTAATCACCTGTAAACCGCGGTCAAATAACTTATTTTGATTGACAGCAGCGAGAATACCTAAAGGAATGGCGATCGCCCATGTGGAAATTAAAGATGCGATCGCTAAGAGCAAAGTCGCCGGTACCCGTTCCCACAACAGCGACGCAACCGAGCGCTGGTAAACAAAACTCGTGCCAAAATCCCCTTTAGTCAAAATTCGCCACAACCACAGCCCAAACTGCTCTGGCCAAGACTTATCTAACCCAAATTGCTGCTTGATTTCCGCAATTCTCTCCGGGGAAATCTTTGGGTTTTGCCGTAGCGTGTCTACATAATCCCCCGGAGCCAGTTGAATAATAAAGAACGACAACGCCGACGCTAACAACAAAGTCAGCAACGCCTGCAACAGCCGCTTCACCACATAAACAAAAGTCTCGCTTGTGACCAGCTTAATCAGCCAACCCCTGTTTGTTTCCCAAGAAATTTTCGTAGAAGTCATAGCAGTTTATCAGGTGTCAATTGGTAGGGTTAGGGTTTCCCCGCTCTTAAAGTCGTCAGTTGTCAGTCTTTCAAACCACTGACCGTTCACCACTGACCACTCACCACATTAATATTCAATTAGAGAGATTATCGGCACATCCGGCAGATATTTACGCCCTTGCAAATCCCGCAGCTCGATAATAAACCCAAACCCCACTAATTCGCAGCCAATCTTCTGTAGCAACTTTGCCGTGGCGATCGCAGTTCCACCCGTAGCGATCAGATCATCCACAATCAAAACTCGGCTACCTGGTTGTAAAGCATCCTGATGCACTTCCAAGCTGTCTGTACCATACTCTAGTTCGTATTCAATCGTGTGAACTGCTGCTGGTAACTTACCTCTTTTGCGGACAGGAATGAAACCCGCTCCTAATTGATAAGCCAGAGGTGGGCCAAAAATGAACCCCCGCGCCTCCATCCCCACGATGTAATCTGCCTGTATTCCCGATTCAACACACTTTTGTGTTAAAAAGTCAATAGTGTAGCGCAGTCCCTCTGGATCGCGCAGTAGGGTGGTAATATCCCGAAATAAAATTCCGGGTTTAGGAAAATCTGGGATGTCACGAATCAGAGACTTCAAATCCATAAAACAGGGATTGGTGATTAGGGATTGGGAATTAGGGATTGGGAATTAGGGATTAGGGATTCAGTAAAGATTTCCCAGTACCCAGTACCCAATACCTAGTACCAGATACCAGATACCTAAAAAATCGTACACTATAATGTCATACGCTGGGGATCGAAGCTCCAGATTCGCTATCCATTGACGATCATGAGAATTTAACTCAAGCTAGTGATGGAATTTTACTACTAAATAAGGAAGGTACACCTATGCTTTAAAGCCTAAATTTCAGTATACGGGAACCTTTGAGTAGAAAGACTAAGTAATGTATATATTGGGCTGCTCACGCCCCAACCACAAGCCTAACGTTCTAGTTTGGCTACCTATCTTAAATTTGTTTTGCCCAGTCTGTTGGAACCGCACAAGGTATTTTATAGAATGAATGTCTCCGCAAGTTTAACGCCGTTCAACAGTCCAACATCCCCAGCATTACCGATGATTCTGGACACCCTACCAGATCCGGCGATCGCCGGACAGGGATGTCCTCGGAGAACTAGGTTGCAAATTGACCTGATTTTACTGGCAATTGAAGCTTTAGAACTTGGTGGTTCTGAAGCCATCCTCGGTTTTGCCCAGGAGTTGGAACTGAAAGAAATTATTAAAGACAGAGTGAATTTATGGCGGATGCGTAGCTCGAACCCTCTACGCAGAGCGCATATCCGCCGCCCCTTAACCATCTTGGAAGCAAAAGCTCTGGTAGTCATTGCTTGCTACATAGCGCGGCGGTTAACGGTTGTCATCCGTCAGCTACTAATGATATATCAACAATTGTATGAAAAGCAGATTCCACCAGAACAGAATTTGCGGTTATCTAGTTACCTAGAACGGTTTAGAGCGCATTTTAAGAGCCGGATGAATGCCCGACGTTCTGGTTTATTGGCATTAAATTCTGATGAAAAATTAGATGAACTAGCTATAAATTTATTAGGACAATTACTATTCTGTACCGGTACAGCTGGAATGCAGCGGTTCTGGATTGGTCTTTTTGACGGTGAAGTAGAATGAATATCCAACGTAAGTACAGTTTACCTAATTGTACGCTGCTTTTAGAAGGGTTAAGCGATGTCACCAAGGCTGCACACTTTCAGGAACTGCGCCCGGAACTGTCTATATTGGTAAATGCAGAATGCTATTTATCTAGCTATAGTCAACCCCTAGCAGGAGGGCGGGAATTTTTTGAAAGTTTGGTGAGGGCGGTTAGTGCTTATGCCCAAGAATTTTTGAGCAACGTCCCGAATCCGCAAGCCCATAACCAGGAATCAGAACTTGTGGAGTTGCAGAAAATTAACAGCAACCGACACAGGCTGATCGTGCATTCGGAAATTGCACCAGAGGGTTTTGAGTCCAACCCTAACTATAGTAAACAGCCCCCCGTTCAAATTGACTTGAATACGGTACAGTTGTTTGATTTAGTGGAAGCAGTGGATCAGTTTTTCGCTGATACTCAAACCTTACCAGAGTTATCACTAGAACTACAAACAGTTACCAGACGCTATAGCGGCACTAGTCAAGCCTTAATCAAGCAGGCGGTACCTGCTGCTGTGGGAGTGTCGAGTCTAGCAGCAGCAGCATTCGCCTTTAGCTTGATTCCCGCTCCCCAAGTGCGTCCACCAGAGATCAAGCCAGATGAGCAGGCTAGCACTACAGCACCCAACGTCACTCCTTCTCCATCAGCTGCGGCAATCCCCACACCGACAACAGCACCCACAGAGGCGGCAATCCCCACACCGACAACAGCACCCACAGAGGCGGCAATTCCCACACCGACGATAACACCCATAGCTGCTGTAACACCTATACCGTCAACAGCACCCGCAACTGCCGCAACGCCTGTAGTTAGAGATTTAGAAGCACTTTTAACTACGGTTCCCGAAATTGCTGACCCGTCCCAGCTGCGTGCATTGAATCGCCAAGTGTATAACAAAATTCATCCAGCTTGGAATAATCGCTCAGGATTCGCACAGGATTTGGTCTATCGTTTGGGTGTGGCTGCGGATGGTGAAATCGTCGGTTATAAAGCAGTGAATCAAGGGGCGAATGAAGCAATAGGGCAAACTCCTCTGCCTAATCTCCTTTACAATCCTGCTAACCGCCCTCCTATTGCCAATGAAGCGATCGCACAATTCCGAGTAGTCTTTACTAAACAAGGTGTACTAGAAGTTAGCCCTTGGCGGGGTTACGCCAAGACACCGCAGGTGATTGGGGCAAAAATCGCAGACACCAACGTGGTCAAAGATTTAAACCAAAAGCTTTATGGTACAGTTCGCCAAAGCTGGAGTGGCACTCCCACCTTTACACGAGATTTGAAGTACCGAGTAGCGGTGAATAAAGATAGCGTCATCGCTGACTATGAGCCACTCAACCAAGTCGCCTTTGACTATTTTCGGGAAACACCCTTACCGAAGATGTTCCAAGCCATTTATGGCTCAAATGTAGCTGCCCCCAATAACAAGGACGCTCTCGCCCACTTCCAAGTGGTATTTAAGCCTAACGGCACACTGGAAGTTACCCCTTGGCAGGGATATCGGTAATGGTTAATGGGTAATTGGTAATGGGTAATTGGTAATTGGTAAAACTCTTACCCGTTACCCATTTATCTTGTGATTCTCCCCATATAATTCCCCCAAAGCTGTGCTGCTTGAGCGCTGCTGCCAGATGTGGGGGAATTATTGTCATTTCCTAGCCAAATACCAGTCACGAGTCGCCGACTAGGAATAAAGCCAATAAACCACAAGTCAACGTTGTTATTAGTCGTACCGGTTTTACCCGCTTCCCCCAGTCCAATGGCAGCACTGCGACCGGTTCCACTGGTGATCACGCCGCGCATCAAACTAGTCATCTCATTGGCAACTTCAGGTTTGAGAACTCGCTTGTTTCCATCTGGATCTTGGTCGAAGGAGTAGATGACACGGCAGGTTTTGAAATCCTTGCGATCTTTGCAATCACTGCTGTCTAGAATGCGGCTAATAGCATGGGGAGGATTCCACACGCCGCGATTACCAAGAGTGCCAAAAGCACCGGTCATTTCTAAAACATTAACTACACTTTGACCCAGCACCAAGCCAGGAACTGGATCAAGGGATGATTTTACCCCCAAACGCTTCGCCATCCTCACAACTTTATCTAGTCCGATATCCCTAGCAACTCGTAAAGCGATCGGGTTTTCTGAAAGCGCTAGCCCTGTAGCAATATCTAAACTGCCACCACCACTCCGACAGGGTCTATAGGTGAAGCCTTGCCAAGGTAAGGCGGCGCAAGAATAACTACTGGATCGCGATCTTCCCTGCTCAATCGCGGCGGTATAGGCAAAGATTTTAAAAGTGGAACCTGGTTGTCTTTGGGCTTGGACAGCACGATTGAACTGGCTTTTTTTGTAATCAGTCCCGCCCACCATCGCCAGGATACCGCCTGTGCTGGAGTCTAGGGTGACGATCGCACCTTGGGAAAAACCAAAGCTTGAGCCAGCATTGCTGACTGTATTCCGCAGCGCCGATTCTGCTTGTGCCTGAATGGCTGGATCTAGCTGAGTTTCGATAATATAGTTACCTTCATTAGCCGCTCCCTCCCCTAAAATTGATTCCAGTTCCCGAAAAACGTAACTGTAAAAATACGGGCTAATAGTTTTGGCTTGCTGTTCGCAGACTCTGGGGACAACTTTAACCGTGGAGCGTCTAGCTCGGTTGGCATCCTCTTGTTTAATTGTGCCCATCTCCAGCAGCCGCTTAATTACGCGATTGCGGTAATCCGCCGCTTCTAGCTTATTTGGACCATCCCCACAAAAATCAAAAGCGTTGGGGCCAGGTAAAATTCCCACCAAGGTTGCAGCTTCTGCCAAAGTTAATTCTTTAGCTGGCTTATCAAAGTAATATCGAGCAGCATCTTCAAAGCCAGAGGTGTCCCCCCCCAGAAAAACCCGATTTAAGTAGGTCAGCAAAATTTCATCTTTGCTGTAAAACGTTTCTAACTTCAGGGCAACAACAGCCTCTCGCAATTTGCGCCCCAGGGAGTCTTGCCTACCCACATAATCGCGGAACAAACTGCGGGCGACTTGCTGGGTAACTGTGCTAGCACCTTGTTTCGCATCACCCTTGCTATTGATTAGCAAGGCTCGCAATATTCCCAAGGGGTCAACTCCAAAGTGCCAGTAATAACGGCTATCTTCAGAAGCGATCACAGCGGCAGGTAAATAAGGACCAAAGTCTGCCAACTGCTTCATATCGATGTGAGCAGTAATCCGAGGCTCCCTTAGTGGGGTAGAGCCATCACCTGCATAAACAACCACCGGGGCGCGAGTGGCTGTTGGTAGAGGTCTGACGGAAAATTTCAGCCATTCAATGCCAATTGCTAGGGCTAACACGGCACTGACACCGCCAACACCATAAGCAGACAAAGTCGCAGCTTTTACATACCAAGCTGGTGGATCAACGTATTGCAACCGCACGGAAGCGGCCAGCTCTGGTGGCCCTAGGGTAAAGACATCCCCGTGACGCAGTTCTAGAGAACTAACCCGACGCTTGCCGCGATAAATACCATTAGTGGAGTTTTCATCTTTAATGATGAAACCAGGGGTGCGTTGCGTAGAGTCCCGCGACAGTGACAGGTGAATTTGGCTGACAACTGGGTTGCGGATCACAATATCACAGGATTTGGAACTGCGACCTAGAATATAGCGATCGCCCAACAGCGGATATATTTCCGCCTTATCCGCCCCCGCATCCTGCACCCAGAGTTCCGGTACTTTAGCATTAGGCTTGAGCGCCAGTTTGGAAAAATCAACCCTAGCTTGAATAGTATGTACTGCTTGAGTCAGTTGACCAAGTAACGTTTGTGGCTTTTGAGGGGGATGGGGGGAACTCATCGGCTATTTACATCACAGTTTATTAGTTAAAAATTGGGCAATTGCCATCTTGATGCTGGTATTTCACTATTTTAATCACAAGCCAAAAAATAAATTGGCTGTACGGAATTTTCCCGAATCAATCTTACACCTAGACCATATCTAGCGAGCAAGATTAATTTGTAATTTATTTCACTTGTTTACCTAGGAAATAATTTTTCTCCCGACTCTAGAATGCCTATTCTATCTATCATTACTAGCTTAAGAACTACAGCTAGTAAATAAACGTTAGTATTTATGAAAACTACCATTTAATCAACAAATAATTTAATTCTTACAGCATTAACATATCCACACATTATGCATCAAAGCTATACATCTTCATTTAGGAAGATTTTCTCCAATTGATTGTTTGATTTAATGGGCTGAGTGATCCGTTGACCTTGAGGTTAATTTCAGAATGAAGGGAAAATCTCTGACCCTGATTGGTACAGCCATGACTTTGGCTCTCACCACCAATGTGGCTGTAGCCCAGTCTAGTAAATCCCCTATAGAAGAATCCAGCAGCTCGTCCATTACTTCACCAACGGAAATAAAACTGTCACCAGAAGGTATGAAAATTCTGTGCGAGTATTTCCCGCTCAATTCCCGTTGTCCGGGTGGCACAGCAATTAATTCGAGTTCTCCTAGTAACACTAAGATACCAGAAGCAAAGCCTACTGAGGACAACACTAATTCTGGCAGTACAGTTGTACCAACAAATTCAACTTCACCTGAGTCTGACAATTCTGGGAACTTAAATCCAGCACCAGCAAACCCCACTTCAACAGAGTCTGGCAATCCTGGGAACTTAAATCCAGTACCAGCAAACCCCACTTCAACAGAGTCTGGTAATTCCGGCAACTTAACTCCAGCACCAGCAAGCCTCACTTTACCTAAGTCTGGTAATTCCGGCAACTTAACTCCAGCACCAGCAAGCCTCACCGAACCAGGTGCTAGTTCCCCCAGTCAATTACCCGATACAAGTTTGCCACAAACTCCTGCTCTGGGCAGTTAACTACCTTATTGGGAAGTCTCTAGCAATAACATACTCATTTAATAGGATTGAGTAGGAGTTTTATTTATCAGCAGCCTGGGGGTGATCAACCTCCAGGCTTGTTATTAGAGCGAGTAGTCAATACCCTTCAGGCAGGGTGCAGGGGAATAGGGGAACCCATAACTAAAGTTAGGGGCTTGATATAAGGATGCTATCAACAAAAGCACTGCGTGTCTCGGTTGATATCTTTAATATTTTTTCATATTTCCTTCGGGGCTAATCTCTCCCTACAGCCTTACACCTGAACCTTCGGGGCTTGGTCACGGTAATCTACGACTTCCTGTCGGTGTTTTTTGTACCGAGGCAATTAGCAGGCAAACAATGCCGATACTTATAAATGAATCAGCCACATTAAATACAGCAAAGTTAATCAGTCGGAAATCGAGAAAATCAACGACGTAGCCTAAAACAAACCGATCGATGCCATTGCCTATAGCTCCACCTAAAATTAAGCCATAGCCTAACTGATCCCAAAGACTTAACGTTGGGCCAAAGGCTGCTATGGCAATCAATACTAAACTTACTCCTAAAGATAGCCAACGCAACCACTCTACTTTCCCGCTTAACAGACTAAAAGCTGCACCAGTGTTTGTGACATAGGTAAAATGAAATATTCCCGGTATGATTGGTAGTGTCTGTCCCAAACTAAAGGTTTGCATCACCCAATATTTTGTCAGTTGGTCTAAGAAAAAAGCTATGAAGGCAGCAATCCAGAAGAATCGATTTTTTAAACGCATAGTGAATTAGTCATTAGCCATTAGTCATTAGTCATTAGTCATTAGTCATTTGACAACTGACAACCGACTAATAAAACATTAAGTGTCGTAGCACGTATGCTATTACACTGACGGCGCAGATTACAGCTAGTTGCCCTGGCAGGTCAAACCAGGAATATCTGAGGATTGCTTGCATTAAGGGCAGATTTTCTGTACCTTTCAACTGAAAAAGATAGCTGAGGATTAAATAAGCAATACCGCAGCTGTGGACAGTTAACAAACCACAAACGCAACTAAAGGTGAGAGTTTCTAGTCGAGGTCTAGCTTTAAAGGCAAAATGACCACAAATCCAAGCTCCAGGAATAAAGCCTAGGAGATAACCAAACTGTGACAGTTTAACATAACCGATACCTCCACCCTCAGAAAATACAGGTAACAAGGTTAACCCCATAACTAAATAAGCAATTTGCGAGAGCGCACCAGCATTTTTGCCTCCTAAACAACCCACCAGCAACACTGCGCCAATTTGATAGCTGACACCTAAAGAAAAGGTTTGAATTCCTTGCTGACTCCAACTCCAAGGTAAAGTGATTCCATAGGCTTCTAGGAGAGTGCCACCCATTGTCAGGAGTAAGCCAATCATGGACCAAAGTAATTGATTAGAAGCAGCAAACATTTATCAGGCAGAAGGGAAAAGGCAAAAGGGAAAACCGACAGCAACCAGTATAGGCGAATGGCGGGAAGATCAGGTTTCGGAGGGGGGTGAGATAGCTAGGCAGAAGTGTTTATCGAATCATAGCTTTGCTGTGCTTATCCTATGGTTCAAGCATATCTCTACCTAACTTCCGCCTGATGAAGATCCACGGGTAAAAATCATTCCTTGATCTCCAAGGCATTGAGATCGGCAGGGGAGAAAAAGTGGGTCAAAAAATAGGTTTTGTACATATGTATGGTAATGAATTTTACGTCTTTTTTATTACAAAATATTACGCGAGTAAGTAGAAAATTGCTTAGTCCATAGAAGAAATAAAAATTTGCTATTCATCTAAGAAAACCATAGATTTTTCTCTTTGTTAACCTCTTGTTTACCATAAGCTGCACCAATTAGGGGTATCTTAGAACCGCAAATAGAAGTTTATAAAAAAATTGACAGCAATGCTCTCACTTCTAAACGTAGTAAAAAATAATCGCTTCACAACTTCAATAACCGTATTAACACTGGGAATCAGCTTGACTGCTTGCGGTGGTTCGCCAAGCCCAGACAGTTCAGCTACCAAAGAGAGTCCTGTCCCGGCTCAAGATACTGTTGCCTCCAGCCCAACCAAACTGGATCTTGGTGGAAAAGTTACCTTAACTGGTGCTGGTGCATCTTTTCCAGCACCGCTATATGCAAGTTGGTTCATTGAGTTGAACAAAAAATATCCGAATTTGCAAGTCAACTATCAGTCAGTAGGTAGCGGTGCTGGGGTTGAGCAATTTATTAAAGGTACTGTAGACTTTGGTGCCAGCGATGTGGCAATGAAGGATGAAGAAATCCAGAAAGTACCACAGGATAAGGGCGTCATTTTGCTACCAGTAACTGCTGGGAGCATTGTGCTGGCTTACAACTTGCCAGATGTTCCCGAACTCAAGCTACCACGAGCAGTTTACATCGATATATTATTAGGCAAAATCAAGTCTTGGGACGACCCCCTAATTGCTAAGGCTAATCCTGGAGCAAAGCTGCCTAAACAGCCGATTACGGTTGTGTATCGTTCTGATGGTAGCGGCACTACTGGTGTATTTACAAAACACCTTAGCGCCATTAGCCCGGAGTGGAAGAGTAAAGTTGGCGACGGTAAAAGTGTAAAATGGGCTGTAGGAGTTGGTGCTAAGGGGAATGAAGGTGTGACCGCCCAAATCCAACAAACTCAAGGGTCTATTGGTTATGTCGAGTATACCTACGCTAAAGAAAATAAACTCAATTTTGCTGCTTTGGAAAATAAATCAGGCAGTATTGTGGTAGCTAGCGACAAGTCAGCAGCTAAAACCCTGGAAGCTGTAATTCTGCCGGATAATCTCCGCGCTTTTATTACTGATCCAGAAGGTGCAGATTCCTATCCTATTGTTACCTATACTTGGGTTCTGGCGTATAAAAAATATCCCGATGCGGCAAAAGCAAAGGCAGTGGAAGCGGCAATTGAGTACGCTTTGACTGATGGTCAGAAGTTGGCTACTGAATTGGGGTATGTGCCTCTACCGCAAAGCGTGATTGCCAAAGTGGCTGCCGCAGCTGACCAAATCAGTCCTGACTATAAAATCGCTGTTAGCAGTGGTTCTAGCGCTAGCAAGTAGTCGAGCGAGATTGATTAAGCGATCGCAATTAAAGCACCATCGCTAGATTTGTCGCTCTCTGGGTGTTTATAGGTGGGAACCCTGATTTACTGATGTCTCGGATTCACTCATCTGATGAGGCGAAATTTCCCTAAATCTGGTTCCCCCCTTACATATTTACAGCTTAAATTGTTACAGTCAGTAGTCATGACTACAAATTCTCAGAACCTGCCATCAGCGATTAAACAGCGATCGCCACTAGATAAGTCTCTAGATAGCGGCTTTATTACCCTAACTCGGATTTTTGCTTTAGCGATCGCCGCCACTTTATTATGGATTACCTTACAAGTTGCCATTGGGGCAAGTCCAGCCATCCAAAAGTTTGGCACCGACTTTCTCGTTAAGACCAGTTGGAACCCCGTTAATGATGAATATGGGGTGCTGCCACAAGTTTATGGCACTCTCATGAGTTCTTTTCTGGGTTTGCTGTTAGCTGTCCCTATTGGCGTCGGCACCGCTGTTTTACTCAGCGAGAACTTTCTGCCATCCAAGGCGCGAATCGTACTGGTATTTTTGGTAGAACTGCTGGCTGCCATTCCCAGCGTCGTCTATGGAGTATGGGGCATTTTTGTTTTGGTTCCCATCTTAACCAACTTGGGAAAATGGCTCCATAGTTCCTTTGGCTGGCTGCCAATTTTTAGCACTCCTCCCACAGGGCCGTCCATGTTATCTGCGGGAGTCATTTTAGCGATTATGACTTTGCCAATCATCACCGCTATATCCCGTGATGCCTTAATTTCTGTACCCCCCAGTTTGCGCCAAGCAGCCATCGGACTGGGTGCAACCCGTTGGGAAACTATTTTTCAAGTTATCATCCCCGCTGCCTTTTCTGGCATTGTCAGTGCGGTGATGTTGGCACTTGGTAGGGCTATGGGAGAAACAATGGCTGTAACGATGTTGATTGGCAATTCCAACAACATTAGCGCTTCACTTCTAGCACCTGCCAATACAATTTCGTCTCTACTGGCAAGTCAATTTTCCGAAGCTGGTGGTTTGCAAGTTGCAGCTTTAATGTATGCTGCTTTAGTTTTGTTTTTCTTGACACTAGCAGTCAATATTTTGGCAGAGTTTATCGTTCTCCGGGTCAAGCGACTGTAGTTATAGGTTGAATTATGTCTTCTCTTTTTCCCGAAAGCAGCCTGACTCGCTCCTCTTCTTCCCGGACAATGTTTAACACGGCAATGACCGTGGTAGCATTCATATGTGGGGCATTGGTGCTTTTGCCTTTGCTGGCAGTGCTTTCTTATGTCCTGATTCAAGGCTTTAGCAGTCTGAGTCTCAGCGTGTTTACGGAATTGCCACCAGCACCTCTACGCAAGGGAGGAGGCTTTGGTAATGCTATTTTGGGAACGCTGCTAATGGTGGGGATTGGTGCGCTGATTAGCATTCCTTTTGGTGTATTAGCAGCAATTTATTTAACAGAATTTAGCTCTAGTAAAGTAGCTAGGTGGGTGCGGTTTGCGACTAACATCCTCAGTGGAGTACCCTCAATTATTGCCGGGGTATTTGCTTATGGGATTGTAGTTTTGACATTAGTAAAACTCAACTTAGGTTCCTACTCAGCTTTTGGTGGGGGGTTTGCGCTGGCAATTTTGATGTTGCCTATTATTGTGCGAACCACGGACGAAGCTTTGCAGTTAGTATCCCAAGATTTGCGGCAAGCATCTGTGGGGTTAGGAGCGACTAACTTTCAAACGGTGACACAAGTAGTGTTACCAGCAGCTCTACCAGCAATTGTAACTGGTTCAACTTTAGCGATCGCCAGAGCATCTGGAGAAACAGCACCATTACTGTTCACTGCACTATTTTCCTCCTTCTGGCCTGAGGGCTTATTCAAACCCACAGCATCCCTGGCTGTTTTGGTTTACAACTTTGCGACTACTCCCTTTAAAAATTTGCAGTCACTAGCTTGGGCGGCGTCTCTAATTTTAGTGTTGATGGTGCTGATTACTAGTATCATCGCTCGCTGGGCAACCAGGCAAAAAGCTTAGTGGAATCTCAGAGCGCATAACCATTCCGAAAACTTAAACCAGACTATTTATGGCTACTAACATTAGTACAGAGAATGGTACCGAAACCGTTTTACGTACAGAAAATCTCAACGTTTACTACGGCAAATTTTTAGCCTTGCAGAATATTTGGCTAGACATCCCGAAAAATCAGGTAACAGCTTTCATCGGCCCTTCGGGTTGCGGTAAAAGTACGTTACTACGATGCTATAACCGCCTCAATGACCTCATAGAGTCATTTCGGGCAGAAGGCCAGATTTATTATTATGGTAAAAACTTGTATGCATCCGAGATTGATCCTGTAGAAGTACGCCGGCGTATTGGGATGGTGTTTCAAAGACCAAACCCATTTCCTAAATCAATTAAAGACAATATTGCTTTTGGTGCCAAAATCAATGGCTACAAAGGCAATATGGATGAATTGGTAGAACAGAGTTTGCGGAAAGCGGCTTTATGGGATGAAGTGAAAGACAAACTCAACCAAAGTGGTCTTTCCTTATCCGGTGGACAACAACAGCGGTTGTGTATTGCCAGAGCGATCGCCGTACAACCAGAAATTATCCTAATGGATGAGCCTTGCTCCGCCCTTGACCCCATCTCCACCTTGCGGGTTGAAGAACTGATTCACGAACTCAAAGAGCAATACACCATCGTCATCGTCACCCACAATATGCAACAAGCAGCACGGGTTTCTGATAAGACGGCCTTTTTCAATGTCAGAACTACAGAAACAGGCGGTCGTAACGGCTATTTGGTGGAGTACGACGAGACGGCAACAATTTTCAACAATCCGCAGCAGCAAGACACAAGAGATTATATCAGCGGAAGATTCGGTTAAATTCCTCCCTTAGACTGAAGTTTGCCAACGTCGAAATAATCTAGCCAACCATCAAAATTAAACCCCCATACCCTCAACGGGTGAACGGGGAAATTTTCTCAGGCAAAATTCAAAACCCCTAAATTCATTTATGGGGTTATAAACCCATTTGGGGCTAAAACCGACTTTTCTTGCTTGAAAGTCAACAAGCTAAAAGAAGTTAAATCTAATATCTATCCCTAAAATTTTACCTTCTTACTTTTGGAGAATAGATATTTTTTAAAGCGCGTGGCGGGAATCGAACCCGCATTATTAATTAGCTTGGAAGGCTATGGATTCACAAAAAAATAGACACAACGAATACCTTGCAAATAATATTAATTTTAGTTGAGTCACTATCTAATGAATAACCAAGAAGTTAAAGAGATATTTGCTAATTTTTGGAGAGCGCGTCGTCTCCTTGATTTAGCTGTAAAATTAAAAAACGAGCATACACAAGACAGTAAAAGAACCAGTCAAGATTTGCTTGGTGCTTCTGTGGTATTTCTTCATGCAACTTTAGAAGAACTTTTACGAACGGTAGCTCGTGCAAGATGGGTAGAATTAAGTAATGATGATTGAAAAAAAATAATAAAATAAACAAGTATAGTGGTCGAATTAGAAATAAAAAAGCTAAATTAACTTTGTTAGAGTTAATAGATGGAAGAGAAGAGAAAATTGAATCAATCCTCTTGAATGAAATGGAATATTTTATTGATAACGCTATACTGTTTAATTCTCTTGATGATGTGACTTCCTTTTTAAATCTTCTTCATATTTCAGTACAAGAAGATGGCGAAAAATTGAAAAAACAAGATTTGGATAATATTAATTTATTGATTCAGAAACGCCATTCAATAGCGCATAAAGCAGACTGTAGCAACTTAGAACCCGATCAAATAAAAATTTGGGGTAAGTCTTTATTAAACTTTTTCCGCTACATAGCACAAATTTTTGGCGTGAAGATAGGGGTTGACGAGAATTAAGGATACTGCCTCTTACATAGAAATGTTAAATGTTAGGAGTCCCGTTTCCTGAACGTCTCTAAGAATTATTAATTTGACGATAAAAGGTTATGAGTCCCAATGAGTTAGACAGTTTAGGATGTTGAGTATGCAACTTAGGGTGTTGAGTATGCAACATTTTTAGCTAAAATATGCAATGACAATTATATGTGCTTTATATAATACTTAATGTCAGCACTTGTATCAGTTCAACTGTCTAGTAGCTGTATTTTTGGAAAATTTACTCTTGGTGGAAAATTGGTAGATGCTATTTTCCACACCATACAAATGTACTAACTACTAACTACAAACTAGTTCACTGAGTAGTATTTACAATTGGTACAAAATTGCTAGAAAGTGAGTCAAGGGAGTTTTTCACTTTCTACCAATAAAATACTGAACCCATATACAATATGGATGTTTTTTAAAGCGGGTGGCGGGAATCGAACCCGCATTATTAGCTTGGAAGGCTAAAGTTTTACCACTAAACTACACCCGCGTAACTCCAACCGTTTTAAGTTAGCACAGTCTCGGTGAAAAATCAAGCATCTTTTTACGGCTGGCTGTCACTGATTGTGAACTCTACAAACACATTACTTAAGGAGGGCGGTGTTTTACCATCGGGGAAGCGAGCCGGCTGAAATTGCTGTTTTTGGAAAGTTTCTTTGGCGAATTCTGCCAATTTTTTCTTTTCCTGTGGTGGTAAGTCTGAACCTTGAACCTCAGCACCTATACACTTACCAATGTTATCAATTACTAAGCTAACGAGGAATACACCTTTGGGGAGATTTTGGTTAGTGTTGCCAGTTAAATCAATTTCGCCTTCGCCAGTCCTGATTGTGGGTAGAATTAAATCATCAGGAGGGCGATCGCTTCGACTCTTTTCCCTCTGTTCCTCTGGATTTAAAATTTTCCAAGCAGCTATTAGTCCTCCCCCTGTCTGAGATTCGGGAGTTTGGCTAGTCGGACTTGGTGAAGGGTTCGCAGTCGGACTTGGTGAAGGGTTCGCAGTTTGACTTGGTGAAGGGTTCGCAGTCGGACTTGGTGAAGGGTTCGCAGTTTGACTTGGTGAAGCGTTCGTAGTCGGACTTGGTGAAGGGTTCGTAGTTGGACTTGGTGAAGCGTTCGTAGTCGGACTTGCTAAACCTGATAGAGGGTCTTTTGGTAGTAGTTTTCCCTCTCCCAGTATGACTTGTTGACGGCGGTTTCCGGGGAAACTACCAACTGGATTTGTCGGTGTTGGTGTCGGTGTTGCTTCTGGTTTCGGTGTTGGTGTTGGTGTTGGTGTTGGTGTTGCTTCTGGTTTCGGTCTCGGTGTTGGTGTTGGTGTTGGTGTTGGTGTGAGCCTCGGTTCTGGTACGAATATAGATGTCGGTGTCGGTTCTGGAGCAAGTGTTGCTGTCAGCTTAGGCTGGGTTGTCGGTGGTTTTGGCGAAACTTTTGTGGCTATTGATGTGGATTTGGCTATTGGTTTTGCTGATGGAGAAATATCTACAAAGTCAATGGCGATTGAGCCAGGCGATACTTGAGGAAACCAGGGTTTAAACTCATTAGATGAGCGCATTAGCCAAAACCCCAGCAAGTGCAGGGAAACTGAACTTATAGCTACAGTAATCCACAAAAGAGGTGGATCTGTATGTCTCCTCCAGGCTTTGGTGGGAATTAGAGTTTTATCCGTAACCGATGGTGCCATATTAAAAAATTTGAAGCAAGAAACCCACCAGTATAAACCTCCGACTTTTAGCGGCTAGCCATTAGCTCTGGTGAAACAGAGAAAGTTAGAACTGTTTCATCTATTCCTTTGAGTTCTAGAGGACTACCTTTAGTAATTTCTTCTTCCTGCAAATAATCGGCTACAGCAGCAGAAACCAGAATGGTACCGGGAAGAGCAGCAGATTGTAGTCTGGCGGCAATATTCACACTTGGTCCGATGGCGGTGTAGTCGGCGCGTTCAGCGCTGCCAAACATCCCCACAACAGCTGTGCCTTGGTGGATACCGCAGCGAAACTGTACGCCATTGCGTCTGTCGGAATCAAAAATACCTTGGTCATGCCAGCGCTGGTTCAACTGAGCTAGCGAGCGGTGCATTGCTCTGGCTGTACTAATAGCACGGCGCACCTGCTCATTTGGTGTTAGTTCTTCTGGCGCTCCATATAAAGCTAAAATAGCGTCTCCCATAAATTTATCTACAGTGCCGCCATTGTCAAAGACAACTTTGGACATAGCTTCTAAATATTCATTTAGCAATTCTGCGACTCTTCGAGAGCGGAGGGTATTTGATAGCTGAGTAAAACCGACAATGTCACTAAACAAAACTGTAACCAAGCGCGGTTCCGGTCGCAAATCTAGAGTCAAAGTCCCTGCGGCGGCTTTTTTTACCAATGCAGGCGGTAAAAAGCGCTTGAGTACCGATTCTGTGAGATAAGTGTTTAACTCCAAAACTCGGCGTTCGTTTTCCTTTAAGGCTAAAAGATTCCGCACCTCTGCCAAAAGTTCCCGGTCATTAAATGGTTTAGCTAAATAAGCATCAGCGCCATGTTCTGTACTTTCAATGCGGGTTTCCTCATCAACTTTGGCTGTGAGTAGAATGATCGGTGTGCCTCTCAATTTCTCCTCGCTGCGGATCATCCGAATCATCTCTAGTCCTGTCACCAAGGGCATCATTAAGTCAGTGACAATTAAGCTGGGTGCAATTTCCTTGGCTATACCGTACCCCTCATAACCGTTACGAGCCGTCTGCACTTGATAGCCACTGCGGCGGAGTATATCAGCTACATAGCCTCGGAGATCTGGGTTATCGTCTACGACTAAAAGTAGGTGTCCATTTCCTAGGGGAACAAGACTTTGCCCGCTGGAGTTCTGAGTGTCAGTACTAGGTGATAAATTTCCGCTAATACCTTCAAAGTTATCTGTGGTTGACTCTACTTGTTCTAAATCAGCCAATTCGACCCTAGCGCGGCTGGTGTTTATTTGTTCAGGAGTTTCTAGTACTTGCTCGGTGGGTAAGTGAGCTGTGCCAGTGACTAGCAATAAGGTAAAGGTGGTACCTTGTCCATAAACTGATTCCACAGTGACTTGACCACCGTGCATTTCCACCAATTCTTTGACTAAGGCTAAACCCAAACCACTGCCTTCATAGGAGCGATTTTCGGAGCCTTCAGCTTGGCGGAAGCGCTCAAATAGGTGGGGAATTTGTTCTTGAACAATGCCAATGCCTGTGTCTTCTACTTGTAAGATGCAACATCCATCTCCTGGTTGCAGTCTGACAGTGATCGTGCCCCCTTCGGGAGTAAATTTCATCGCATTTGACAGCAGGTTGTAAACAACTTTGTCAAATTTTTCTATATCCAAGTACACTGTTGGGCATTCAACCAACACTGTAGCGAGATGCAGTTCCTTTTTCTCACAGTAAGGGCGAAACGATTCGACAATTTGGTTGACAAATTCGACTAAATCACAGGGACGGAAACTAGGCTGCATTTTCCCGGCATCTAGGCGTTGTAAATCTAGTAGTTGATTTACTAATCGCAGCAGACGGCGGGAATTGCGGAGGGCGATCGCACTTTGGGAATAAGATAATCCCTCACCAATCGCCACCGCTGACTCTAAAGGACCTTGAATCAAGGTGATCGGAGTCCGAAATTCATGGGAGATATTTTGGAAAAATTCAGTTTTTTGTTTGTCTAGTACTAATAAGCGTTCTGCTTGCTCGCGAGTTTTATGGTATAAGCGGGACTGCTGAACGGCGATCGCGGCTTGTGCTGCTACTGCCAACGCCAGTTCAATATCCGATGCCAGCCACCGTCGCACTTTACTCCCTTCTCGCAGGGTGATGCTGCCGATACATTTGCCATCAGCCACTAGGGGAACAACCATCAGCGATCGCGCGGAGTGAAGTGCCGTAAGTCCTGCGGACAGGCTATGCCAACGTTGAGCATCTACGTAAGCATTTGGCGATTGCCCTGGCACATTCAAGGGTAAATCAAAACCCTGAACGAATGCCGGAGAATTGCTGACATCCGCAATTACCACAGGTTCCAGTGTTCGCAAAATTTCTTGCAGTATCGGATTTTCCTGAATTGGGGCTTGCGAGTGAGGCAATTGCAGTAGCTCAAGGCGATGATTGCTATTTAAGTGATTGTCCTGACTTGACTCTAGAGATTGAGAACTATCATACAAACCTACACACTGAACAAATTCATCATCTTCTGTCCACAAAGACAGGGCACAGCCATCAACTTGTAAAGCTTGTCCCAGTTGTTGAGTTATAGCCGCAAATATATCTTGAGGGTCTAGGCTAGAGCGAATCGCACTAGTAATCGTATTAATCAGAGCTTCTCGCTTGGCCAAAGCACGTACTTGCTCGTAAGCATAAGCCTGAGACAAAGCTAGAGCTGCCTGATCCGCTACCATTAACACCAGTTGCACCTCCTCCTCCGCCCAGAGGCGTTGTTGGGAGCACTGGTGTAGCGCCAGCACTGCCATCAGTTCTTGCTGGCAAATCAGCGGCACAATTAAGCTGGAGCAAATATTAGCAGCAGCAAAAGCTGCGGCACGTTGGTCAGAGATGCGATCGTCACCAACCACATCGGCAATTACCTGCACTTCACGGGTTTCCCACACCGTTTGAGCTAATAGGGCGGATGGGGAACCAGAAGAAGCAATACTGCTGCTATCGCCTGAAACCTCTGCTTCACCTTCACTAGCCGTTTTCAGGTAAATAAATCCCGCCTCCGACAACTGCTCATCATGTACGGGACGCAACAGACAGACATCCGCCACCAACATATGGCCCACCGTGTCCACAATTGCTTGCAAAATTTGCCGATAGTCTAAGGCACTGCGAATCGTATTGGTGACAGTATTCAGCAGCGATTCCTGACGGAGTGTACGGGTGAGTTCGCGGGTGCGGGCTTTGAGAACATTGTGGGTGTCTAAAGCTTGGCGTACCACGGCTTTGAGTTCCTCTGACTCCCACGGTTTAGTTACATATTTGAATACCTTACCAGCGTTAATTGCTTCCACCAAGTCTTCGACATCGGTGTAGCCAGTTAAAATAATCCGGATAATATCTGGATATTGAGTTGCTGTCAAACTCAAAAATTCTGTACCGCTCATCATCGGCATCCGCTGATCGGAGATGATCACAGAGACCTCCCCCTCTTGGGAGAGCAGTTCCAGTGCCGCAGGACCAGAGGTTGCCCTCAGCACCTTATAGTCGCGATAGAAAGTGCGGTAAAGCAAGTCAAGGTTGTCTGGTTCGTCGTCGACAACCAAAATTTTAGGCTTACTGTTTGCTTGAGATTTCATGCACCGCTTTCCTGCTGCAAAGGCAGTCGGATAAAGAATAATCTGATCTCTTAGAGATATTTCTGAATCAGGTAAGAGCAGAGCATTTTGACCAAGAAGACTGTCTGGCTACATGACTGCTGAATGTAGGAGCGTTTACTCACAGTAACCGATCTCAATGGCTCGTACCGATTGCCCCTGGCTCTGGTGCAGCGCAATTGGTTTCATGTAATTTTTAGTGTAAAAAAGTTGAAGTTGACTTGCCAAATCTGCCCTCACCTCTGCCGATAACTTTCTCATACTACATACAGTGCTCCTATCTGGCTGAAAAATCCACCCGTTGCCGCTTATTAAGTTTGCCCGTTGTAGAAGTTGTACTAACACTTGCAGGTCAATTTTATTTATTGTGGTCATGGTAGAGTCAGAAATATTACAACAATAAGATTTAAAGGCAAAGTATACTATCTATTAGACAAATACCTCTTTCCCATTTAGAAATCAGAAATAATACTCAGACAAGTGGCACTGGATATTAAATTGGGGATTGAGCATTGGGTGGCTTTGCAGATTCTTCTCCTAGTATCCAGCACCCAGTACCCATACAACCAGTCCCCTTGATCAAATAGCAGCCAAGAAGCCAGTAGCTGCTGCCAGGGGTGATTGGAAACCAGAGTCGCCTTTTGGTTTGCTGGGCCAACAATTAGACAGGTTCTGCTACGCTTGTAGGTACTCACCCAAGTCAGATCACTGCCAACCAATTTTTTATTGAAGATCTTGCTCACCTCTCTACCCTCAAACCAGGGATACACCTGAACTTCATGAACTCAGCAGGGTGGATTTATCAAAGAGCTAGTCCTAGCCACTTTGACGAGTACAACGAACGAAACCCCAAACAAAGTTTTACACTTTGTTTGATTCACGATCAACAGCGAATTGTAAATTCTGTACTGAGTTGCTGTTTGAAGATAATAACTGAAGTATAGGAAAATGCACAGTAACCCACAATCTGCACCCCGTATGAGGCTATTTCTGCTCGCGACTTAGTATCACCGCCAGTTGCATCTTCTAGGGAATTGAGATTTTTCATCCAGGTTGGATGGTGTTTGAGCATACTTGAGAAGATTTTCATTAAATAAAATCAATAATAAACTAGCCTTGACATCCTGGTTTTTTCACCCATACCACCAACAGCCAGTCACAAATGCTGCCGAAGAGACTTCTTGGCAATTGCAATTCCGTGTGGCTACACCTGCCGATTTTACTGGTGTTACCCAAATTATTGCCGAAAGCTTTCACTCTCAAAAGGGTCTATGGGGATGGGCTTTCCCGTTGCTACGGTTGGGTATTTACGAAGACTTAAGGCACCGTTTAGCCTCGCCTTCACCCCATCACGTTTGTTTGGTTGCGGTTGACACTACTACTGGTGGAGCTAATAATGTCGTGGGAACTGTGGAACTGGGTGTACGTTTCAGTGACTCGTGGACAAATGTTAGCCGGAGTTTTCCTTACCTATCTAATTTAGCTGTTCACCCAAAATATCGTAGGCATGGTGTGGCAACTGGATTGCTGATTAGCTGTGAACAAGTTTGCCAAGAATGGGGATTTAAAGATTTATATCTTCATGTTTTGGAAAATAACCATCAGGCACGGCAGCTTTATTTCAAGTTGGGATATCGGGTGCATAAAGTCGAATCTCATTGGAATCTATTTCTCCTCAGCCGCTCACGGCAAATATTCTTGCACAAGCATTTGAGCCCTAACTCAAATATGTGACATCCGAACAGTGGGCTGGAGTGCAAATATTATTTGAAAATAGCAAATTTGCCTGGGGGGTCTTAAGACTCCCTAGCCCCCAGAGTAAGCGAGAAGCGCTATGACTAATTCTCCGGTAGAGATTTTATCTAGGCTTTTTTCAAGCTAAAATAACTATTATCTGGGCTTTGCTACTTATCAATATTAAGTTATATCTTAATTTATTGTTTTTGTTTAACAATAAATATTATCCGCCAAATCACATTTAGTAAATTTTCCCTTCCTCATCCTAACTTTGTATTTAGGATTTCATCTTTATAAAAGCTTTAAAAAATGACCCCCACAGTTGGAGACAAATCCAGCCAAATCCCATAGAATATGATTAAATTACTGAACAACACCTATTTATTTCTAACTTAGTTAAATTTGCCAGCCATTGCTTGAAAATTTCATATAAATCAAAAACTTGATTTGATTGAATAGCCAATTTTGTCTTGTAAGTGCATAGTACTACCAAATTCATCGGAAGTTTGAGAAAAAATGGATAGCGAAAAGCGTCGCCGCTATCAGACTGCTATGGTATCAACTTATTGCTCTGACACCAGTTTCCTTGACCCTATGGTCATGCTAGATGGAGCCGAGCAATCTCAAGGCTCGGATATACTCACGCTTCTGCACAGTGGAAAAGTTTTTATCGTCAATAGTCGTAGGCGGAATGGGTTAATACTCTTTAAACAATACCATGCAGAGTTTGCTGGGCCGGGAGCAGCAGTGGGTGGAGATCATGATGCTGATTGCCAATGGGTGCTGCCTATAGGTAATCTGTCTTTATTAACTCCTGACTCGAATGAAGATCGCCAGAAAGCTTACTTGATTAGGCGACAATGGATTCGGTTGATCAAACAAATTACAGAAAACCCAGTGTCCGGGCAGCGAGTGCATAAAATTCTCGACCAATTTGAACAATGGTTTACACCAGAAATGGTGGCTGATTTACCGGATGTGGCTTTTGCCCAGTTAGTGGGTGTGCTGCCACAAACGGTGGGAATAGTCAGCCGTCTGGGCAGCGAGATAGACAGTAGTTTTAATTAATCAGTCAGTAGCTAAAGCAGCTTGGATTCGAGCCAGTGTGCGGGCGTTTTCTTCGGGAGTGCCTACAGTAATTCGCAATCCGTCACTCAGCAGCCGCACAAGCGTGCCGAGATTCCTCAGTTTTTGGTTTAGGCGGAAAGCTGCGTCTTGTGGCTGAATCGGAGGATAGGAGCCATTTGGTTGAAGACGCAAGTAAATAAAGTTAGTGGCACTTTCTGTTATTTGTAATGCTGGGTGTGGGGATAAAGCGGTGATCAGTTTGGCTCGTTCGCTGAGGGTTTGGGGAATTGAATCTAGCAAAAGAGTGCGGTTTTGCAAAGCTACTAATGCTGCGGCGAGAGAGAAGCTAGGAAGATTATAGGGTAAGCGGACTTTTTCTAAAATAGCGATCGCATCTGGATGAGCAATACAATAGCCAACACGTAGCGCTGCTAACCGAAAAGCTTTAGAAAAGGTACGTAGCACTACCCAGTTAGGACGCTGTGCTAATTCCCCAACTAGGGACATCTGACTAAATTCAAAGTAAGCTTCATCAATCACTACCAAAATCTGCTCGCTCAGACTTCTTAACCAAGCCAACTCTGCCGCAGTTAAGCGATTGGCGGTGGGAGAATTGGGATGCACGACAAAAACCACCCGAATTGGCGGATTTTGAGTTTCTTCTATCGCCGACTGGGCGGCTTTTAAGTCAATTTCAAAGTTGTTTGCATCTCTACCCACTCTCACCACGGGTATTCCCAAAGTTTCTGCCAAAATTCCGTACATTGAAAAGGTGGGATTGGCAACGAGAATTGAACCTTCTCCCTTCAGACAGGTGGCAATTAATAATGAGCGGATTAGTTCATCTGAACCATTGCCCACGGAAATATTAGCAGCAGTGAAGGTTGATGGCGAGAGGGCGGCTGACTGATTAACGTATTCGGCGATCGCATCCTTGAGTGTTTCATGTCCACCGTCAGGATAACGATTTGTTTCGATTACTTGCTGATATGTCCAGGCTAGCTTTGCTTTTAACTCGGTTGGCAAATCATCGGGGCTTTCATTTGTATCCAGCCGGTCAAACTGCGCGGGGACGGCTTCAGCTGTATCGCTGCTGGGGTGGGGTTTGTAAGCGTTGAATTGGGCTAAGTCTGACCGGATGAAGGGAAGCATAATTTTAGTCATTAGTCATTAGTCATTAGTTATTAGTCATTAGTCATTAGTCATTAGTCATTAGTCATTAGTCATTAGTCATTAGTCATTAGTCATTAGTCATTAGTCATTAGTCAAGATTAGTTAATTAAGGTCAAATGACTAATAACTTGAGTGGGAATTTAATATCTTACAACTTCAAGGTAATTGGCAGAAAAGGCGGATTGCCTGCCAAATTTCTGCGGTGACATTGCCTAAAGCGTGATCGCTTTCTAATTCTATTAAATCTACCCAAGGACGCGATCGCACAAAATCGCGACTGGCGGTAATCGGGATGACTTCATCATGAGAGCCATGCAAAATCAAGGTAGGAATGGGACGTTGCAACTCCTCCTCTTGATATTGAGTGGCATCTGTCAGGAAATCGTAACTTAAAGGCAACAATCGCTCTTCGCCGTAGTGGTACACCTGGAGAAATTTTTCTTGCTGCCAATGTTGCACCCCTATCTCCCCTAACTTAGTCAACCAATGGGATAAAAACCCAAAAGCTGGTGCTAGCAAAACAAGGCGTTGCACTTGTGGGTATCGCTGCCCTAAGTGGGCAGCTGTTAAACCGCCCAAACTAGAGCCAATCAGTGTCACAGGTGCAGCATCGTCACTGAATTCGGCAGCGACTTGAGTTAACTGACGAGTGATTGTCAGTTGGCTAAAATCGCCTGCATTCAGATCGGGAATTTTCAGCTTGAGGAGAATTTGGGCAAAGCGATCGCTAATTTCCTGCGCTTTGGCAGATTTAGGACTACTAGCAAAGCCGTGAAGATAGATGAAGGAATTCAAAATTTAAAATTCATCACGTCCATACAAAATTTACCGCATCGTGACGAATTCTTCCCCAGACGAGGGATGGATACCGACGGTAGCATCAAAATCTTTTTTGGTTGCGCCCATCTTGACGGCGATCGCCACACCTTGAATAATTTCAGCTGCGCTATCTCCCACCATGTGAGCACCCAGTACTTTGTCGGTGTTCGCATCCACCACCAACTTCATCATGGTTTTTTCTTGTTTCCCGGCCAAAGTATAGTACATCGGGCGGAAGCGAGTGCGATAAATGGTAACAGCATCACCGAGTTTGTCCCGTGCTTGAGCTTCCGTTAAGCCGACTGTAGCCGCTTCGGGGGTGGAAAATACCGCTGTGGGAACTGTTTCGTGACTGAATTCGCGGCGGTTGTTGCCAAATTCACTATCAGCAAAGGCGCGACCTTCACCAATGGCCACAGGAGTTAAATTTAAGCGATCTGTGACATCACCTACAGCAAAGATATGCGGTAGACAAGTTTGACTAAATTCGTTGACAGTAATGGCGTCTGTAGTGCTGTATCCTGGGCCTTCCACAGAACTAGGAAGGCAATCAACCCCAGCATTTTCTAAACCCAACCCATCAACATTGGGAGTCCGACCGGTCGCCACTAAAAACACATCAGCGATGATGTCTGTCTGATCTTCCCCGGATAAACTCAACTTCAGTCCTGCTTCCACCTTTTCAACTGCTGTTACCTCGGTGTTTTGGAGAATGCGAATTCCGTGATTTGTCATTCCCTCCTGAATACCTGTGCGGATATCTTCATCAAAGCCCTTTAAAATTAGGTCTCCCCGGATAATCTGCGTCACCTCACAACCCAAACCGCGCATAATACAAGCAAATTCTGTGCCGATATAACCAGCACCAATAATGGCGATATGTTTTGGTTGTGTTTTTAGGTGAAATATTTCATTAGAGGTAATGGCATACTCCATACCAGGTAAATCCGGTTTGATGGGACGTCCACCTACAGCAATTAAAATTTTGTCTGCTGTAAATTTTTTGCCATTAACTTCTAGCGTGTGGGGGTCTACCAAAGTGGCGCGACCAGAAATTAATTCCACTCCAGCCTTTTCTAACAAGCTGATGTGTATTGCTGACAGTCGCCGGACTTCCTGATCTATGGATGTGATGAAATGTTCCCAGTCCAATTCTGCATTACCTACTTTCCAGCCATAACCTGCGGCATCTTGGAATAGGGCAGGAAAGTGAGAAGCATAGACCATGAGCTTTTTGGGAACACAACCGCGAATTACACAAGTACCGCCAACTAAATCGTTTTCAGCGATCGCCACTTTCGCCCCGTAGCTAGCCGCCCGTTTGGAAGCCGCCAAACCCCCAGAACCAGCACCAATAACAAATAGGTCGTAATCAAAGGTCATAAATTTAGCTGTTTTTCGCTACAATTTAGCTGCTTTTAACTTACCCAGAAGAGTTGATTGAACTAAGATATTCAGCGCCCCTGGGTAAGTCTTGTCCTTGATTTAATCTAGCGTTAGCAGCTGCTCTGATGTCAGGGCTGAAGAATATTAGTTATTTCTACCATTACCGGAATTTGGGTTGTTTGTATTCCCACCGCCTGGTTGACCATCGGAATTACCCGGTGGAGAATCTTGGTTGTTTGTATTCCCACCACCTGGTTGACCATCGGAATTACCCGGTGGAGAATCTTGGTTGTTTGTATTCCCACCGCCTGGTTGACCATCGGAATTACCCGGTGGAGAATCTTGGTTGTTTGTATTCCCACCGCCTGGTTGACCATCGGAATTACCCGGTGGAGAATCTTGGTTGTTTGTATTCCCACCGCCTGGTTGACCATCGGAATTACCCGGTGGAGAATCTTGGTTGTTTGTATTCCCACCACCTGGTTGACCATCGGAATTACCCGGTGGAGAATCTTGGTTGTTTGTATTCCCACCACCTGGTTGACCATCGGAATTACCCGGTGGAGAATCTTGGTTGTTTGTATTCCCACCGCCTGGTTGACCATCGGAATTACCCGGTGGAGAATCTTGGTTGTTTGTATTCCCACCGCCTGGTTGACCATCGGAATTACCCGGTGGAGAATCTTGGTTGTTTGTATTCCCACCGCCTGGTTGACCATCAGAATTACCCGGTGGAGAATCTTGGTTGTTTGTATTCCCACCGCCTGGTTGACCATCAGAATTACCCGGTGGAGAATCTTGGTTGTTTGTATTCCCACCGCCTGGTTGACCATCAGAATTACCCGGTGGAGAATCTTGGTTGTTTGTATTCCCACCGCCTGGTTGACCATCAGAATTACCCGGTGGAGAATCTTGGTTGTTTGTATTCCCACCGCCTGGTTGATTATCAGAATTACCCGGTGGAGAATCTTGGTTGTTGATATTTCCACCGCCTGGTTGACCATCAGAATTACCAGGGCCACCAGAATTTTGATTACTGGAATTACTACCATTCCCAGATTGCTGGATAGGATCTGACAGGACTTCTCCTGTGTCCACAAAAGAATTTATCGGGGAATTTTCTGTGCTAACGTCCTTGCTAGGGGAATTTGTAGAACTAGCTGTGTTTTCTAAAAAAGATGGGTTTTCAACTACTCCTTGTCCGGTGATTGGTGACTGTGCCGTTAAAGCAGCAACGATTTCAGCTTGAACACTTGCGATCGCCGGATCTGGCGTAGACTCAAGACTTTTCTTCGTTAAATCAAGTCCCTGCACCAGATTGCTCGTTTCATAAAAAGTTCTCAGGTCAAAATCGTATAAGCCCTGAAATTTATCTTTAACGATAACCATCAGCTGCCCTGCTTGTAGCACCTGATTTTGATCAGCTTTTTTGTTTGCAACTTCAATACCGCTATTTGTCAACGCACCCACAATCGTGGTATCTGTTTCTTGGTTGTAGCGGACAAATAAAGCTGAACCGCGAATTGCAGCTGCTGCATTCGGTGTCTGGATACGTGTTTGCCCCCTTCCCGGTGGGATAAGCAGTAGCACAGTCCCATTTGACAGTCTAAAGTCTCGATTCTTCGGCAAAAATTGAAATACTGCCTGTTCTCCAATTCGTGCCAAAGAGCCATCATTGAAGCGCAAATCTGCTAGTGAAGCTCGACCTGTCGATAAACCATCCCCAGGAATCAGGGCATCTAATTTGCGTGCAGGACGTTTCTGCGGTTTATTTTTGGGAATCAGTTGCACCAAATTGCGGAGGTTCTGAATCTCAGCTCGCATCAGAGGAGTCATAGCACCTGCCTGATTTGTCAAAGGCAGCGATACAATCCCCCATAAACTAATGGCCAATAGTGGAAAAAACTTACGCAACATAATTTTGGAACCTCGGCAAAAACTATTGATAACAAGGCAGTAAAATATAAATTTTGATGTTAAAGCTTTGAAGCTCTGCTAGTAATTACAGTAAGTTTCATTAGGTTAATTTATCTAAATTTTATTGTAAATCTATTTTTTAGACAACAAATTTATCTATAAAATATTTAAGTTTATAATTTGAAACAGAGTTTGCCTGAATTTAAAGTCAGAATCTAACGTAACAAGAAATTCTTGATCAGCTAAAAGAGGTGAAGCACTGGCTGATTTTAACAAAATGGGCATAAAGAATATCTTTCTAGTTATTGCTGCTAACAAGTTGTGAATATATGTTTGCAAAATGCGATTAATATCATTAAAGATGCAACCCCTGTGGGGGAAAAATTTATTATTTTCGATTTTATTGGCATCCAGCGCTGGTAACTGGCTTTACATAGGGGTACACGGCGTACTGGCGGCAAATTCAGACACTGGATATCGTCAAAATCAAGTATTATCACGGTTAAATGCTTTAACCTTTTCAGAGGTAACTCAACAATCCAGTGATTTTCCTCCTTTATACACACAGATTGCGTCAAATCCAGCACCGCTTACGCAACCAATTGCTAAACCCGGCCAATTACTAACCGAAGAACTTGACAATACTCAACAGCGCAACGACCTAACACAACTAGAAGAGCCACCAAACAATCTTCCCAAATCTACTCCAGAAGCAATGGAGCAACTTTTGAGTCCACTTCAGATAGAGGAATCTGAAAAGCTTGAGAGGCAAAGGCGGCTGCTGTCAGAAAAAACACAGCCATATCCTGAATCAGATAGCAATCGGGAACTGGGGCTGCGGGTGAGGCCACGACCGCTAGAAGAACTGCCACCCCCAACGACAGTAAAACCCCTGGCTGAGTCGAAACCTATAGGCTACCTAAAGGCTCGCGTTGGCTACTTCCAGACAAGTAATATTTTTTCCACAAATAATCGACCCATAGAGGATGGTTTGATTATTTCCGGACTGACACTAGCCTCTGCATATTTCCCCTTGGGGCCTAAGACCTATTTAAACGGGTCAATTGATGGCAATCTGATTCGTTATATCGATCAATCAAAATACGATTACAACCAGTTGAGATTCAACCTTGGTCTTTACCGGCAACTATCACCGCGAATGTATGGTGAAATCAATTGGAGTAATCAACAGTTGTTTTTTGCTAAAAATGGCGATCGCTTTGATAGCATTCAAGCAGGCGATCGCTTTTTGAACGAAAATGCTCTGCGGCTATCATTGGGAAGACGCGACCCCATAACACAAAAATTATTTCTCGATAGCTTCTACGAATTGAGTGTAAATTTTTCTGACCCAGGAAACCGTAGCCGGGTAAATAATTTTGCTTGGGTTTCCTTGAGCTACTACTTGCAAAAGCCCCTGAATATTGGTCTTGACTACCAGTTGAGCTTGTCAGACTTTACACAGCGCGAACGAGAAGACCAATTTCATCGGCTATTTGGGCACTTAAATTACCGAATCTCCACCTCCAGCAATATGAATTTGCAGAGTGGTGTGACCTTAGGTGGTTCTACCGTCCCAAACATTGATTTTTCTAGCTGGTTCTTCAGTGTAAATTACAATTTACAATTAGGTAGATTTTGAAATCTGTCGGTTTTCTGTGATCATGACCAATTACCAATGACTAATAACTAATCCAATCACTCCAACTACCAGCATAAAGTTTACCTGTGGGAATGCCAGCTAGTGCTAAAGAAAGTAAATTTACGCAAGCTGTAACGCCAGAACCACAATAAACGAAAATTTCCTCGGCTGGATCTAAATTATTCCACCGACGGCGTTGCTCTAGCTGGGGAAGTAAGTAGCCTGAAGAGTCTGTGACTTCTTGCCAAGGGTAGTTAACTGCACCGGGAATATGACCGGCAATTTTATCAATCGGCTCTCGTTCACCGCGATAGCGATCGCTTTCTCTAGAGTCTACCAAAATTACCTCCGGGTTATCTTTGCGACTTTTAACGGCTGTAATATCTACCACCAGTTCTGTTTGGATCTGGGGGGTAAATGTAGCCAGACGTGCAGGAGGAATCAAATCTGTGACGGGATAATCAGCTTTTTGCCATCCAGCAAAGCCGCCATCGAGTACAGCTACTTGCTCATGTCCTAGATAGCGCAACAGCCACCACAGCCGAGATGCAAAGGCAAAGCGAGAATCATCGTAGGCGACAACCAGAGTTTTTTGGGAATTCACCCCAATTTTTGCCAACTTATTCGCTAAATCAGTGGGATTAGGTAAAGGATGTCTTCCCCCATGCTCTCCCACGGGACTAGATAAATCCTGATTCAAGTCTAGATAGTAAGATCCTTGGATGTGGCTTGCTTGGTACTGCTGTTGTCCTAGTTGTGGATCAGCCAGAGAAAAGCGACAATCGACAATAACAACTTGTGGATCATCAAGGTGTTCAAATAGCCATTTTTGAGAAACAGCAAATTGGTTATTAGTCATTAGTCATTAGTCATTAGTTATTAGTTAAGTAGAAGGCAAGAGGCAAGGGGCAAGGAGCAAAAGGGAAGATTGGACTTTTTTCGTTATTAGTTATTAATTATTAGTTTAGTGTTACTAGCAAAATGTCAGATTTAGATAATTTTGTACCCCAACCAACATACGATGGTTCTTTTACATTCTTCTCTGAAGAATTTGACGAAGCGTTTCACAGCCATTATGGAGCTAGACAAGAGAGTTATCTTAAATTCGCACTTCCTACTAAACTGACGACAGCAGCCGATAATGGAGTTGTGCGACTTTTAGATATTTGTTATGGTCTAGGATACAACACAGCAGCTGCTTTACAGGTAATTTGGGAAGCAAATCCCAATTGTTATGTTGAAGTCATCGGGTTAGAACTCAATCCAGCAGTTCCAAAAGCAGCCATTAACCAGCATATATTCCACGATTGGGACTACGAGTATCAAGAAATTTTGACTCAACTAGCTTTTAAGCATCAAGTCCAAACAGACCGCTTGAAAGCAAAGTTACTAATAGGCGATGCTAGAGAATCAATTCAGCCGGTACATCAGTCAGGTTTCCAAGCTGATGCCATTTTTCTTGACCCCTTTTCACCGCCCAAGTGTCCGCAGTTATGGACTGTAGAATTTATCCGCCAAGTAGCCCTGTGCTTACATCAAGATGGCTTACTAGCAACTTATTCCTGTGCGGCTACTGTACGCGCTGCGCTGTTAGCGGCTGGGTTGGTGATAAGTTCTACTACACCCATAGGTAGGCGGACACCTGGGACTATAGCCGCCCATTCTAAAGATGGGGAGGTGGGGGGTTGGGGAGATGAAGAGAAAGACATTACCCCAATTCCCCCACTTTCTCAAGCTGAACAAGAACATTTACAAACTCGTGCGGCCATTCCTTACCGTGATCCTGAATTGAGGGATTCAGCCGAAGTTATAATAATGCGTCGACAACAAGAGCAACAAGCCTCTGTTCTAGAACCTAGCTCCCGTTGGCAAAAAAGGTGGGCAAAAAAACTTAAGCAATCAAGATCCTCTGAGTTGTTTAACATTTTGGTCTGTGATGATTAGCTGATATGATTTGAGCCTGAATCTCAAAGAAGTAAAAGCATTCATCATTGAAATTTATTGATACCTAATTATGGTTGTAGTAGCAATTTTAGCGGCTGGAAAAGGCACAAGGATGAAATCAAACCTGCCCAAGGTTTTACATTGTTTGGGTGGGCGATCGCTAATTGAGAGAGTTATCGACAGTGTCGAACCGCTTTCGCCCTCACGGCGGCTAGTAATTGTCGGGTATCAATCCGAGGAAGTTAAAGCCGCGATGCATTCAATTCCTAACTTGGAATTTGTCGAACAAACTGAGCAATTGGGCACAGGTCATGCCATCCAGCAACTACTTCCCTATCTTGAGGGCTACACGGGGGATTTGCTGGTGTTGAATGGCGATGTCCCGTTATTACGCACCGCTACTTTAAAGCATTTGTGGCAAACTCACCAAGAAAATCAAAACGCCGCCACCATCCTCACAGCAAACCTGAGTGATCCTACAGGTTATGGAAGGGTTTTTTGTAACGGTGAAAATTTTGTGCAACAAATGGTAGAACACAAGGATTGTACTGCCACCCAAAGACAAAATCACCGCGTTAACGCTGGAATTTACTGCTTCCGTTGGCAAAATTTAGCCAAGGTGTTGCCCCATTTAGAGGCAAATAATTCCCAAAAGGAATATTACCTCACGGATGCTGTTACCCAGGTGGGACAGGTGATGGCGGTGGATGTGGAAGATGATCAAGAAATTTTGGGAATTAACGATCGCCTACAACTTGCCACAGCTTACGAAATTTTGCAAAGGCGAATCAAAGAAAAATGGCTACTAGCAGGCGTTACGCTGATTGACCCCCCAAGCATCACCATTGATGAAACGGTGGAATTACAACCAGATATCATTATTGAACCTCAAACCCACCTGCGCGGAAATACAGTGATTCAGTCCGGTAGCCGCATTGGCCCTGGTAGTTTAATTGAAAATAGCGATTTGGGTCAAAATGTCACTGTGCAGTATTCTGTGGTGACGGATAGCGTTGTGCAGACGGGAAGCAAAATCGGCCCTTATGCTCATTTGCGGGGTCATGCAGAGGTGGGTGCTAATTGCCGTGTGGGTAATTTTGTGGAGTTGAAAAATACTCAATTAGGCGATCGCACAAATGTCGCTCATTTATCCTATTTAGGCGATACCACAGCCGGATCTCAGGTAAATATTGGTGCAGGGACAATTACCGCCAACTATGACGGCGTCAAGAAACACAAGACTAAAATTGGCGATCGTACCAAAACAGGTTCTAATAGCGTTTTAGTTGCACCTATTACCCTAGGTGATGATGTCTATATAGCAGCCGGTTCAACAGTTACAGAAGATGTCCCCGATGATTCTTTAGTAATTGCCCGTAGTCGCCAAGTAGTCAAACGTGGTTGGCGAAACAAGAGTGTAAAAGATTAGCTTTGTAGGGTGCGTTCCCAACGCACCCCAAACAATCAGCAGTAGAGACACAATCAATCTTAAATAGTATCTGGATCAATATTTAATTCTCGAAGTTTAGCCGCCAATCGTTCTGCTCTTTGAGTTTCCTGTTCAGCCACTTCTTCTGGCGTAGGGACTAGCTGACCAACAGATGTAAAAAATCGCAAAAGTCCCTGATGAATTCCCAAATATAAACCTAGTTGCTGACTCCACAAATGTCCTTGTTCATTAGCTGCGAGAGGTTGATATGCACCATCAACTAAGTGAAATCCAGCAAATTCTAATGTATAGGGGTCAAACCAAAAATAATCAGGAGTGCGAAAAGTATCTTGATAAATTTTTTTCTTTAAATCTTTGTCAGTCGCAGCGGTTTTTGGCGACAGAATTTCCACAATTACATGAGGATATTTGCCATCCTCTTCCCAAACTACCCAACTTTTGCGGGTTTTGCGTTCAGTGTCCAGCACCACAAAAAAATCCGGCCCCCGGAAGTCTTCTGATTTGCGTTGGTGAGGACTATAGTAGATAGTCAGATTTCCAGCAGCGTAGAAATCATTTCTATCTCTCCACAACCATTCCAGGCATTTGAAAAGTAGGATTATTTGTCGCAGATGCAGTTCTGTTTCCAAGGGAGGCTCATCACTATATAAATCACTTGAGGGAAAGATAATCTCTTGTGAGATGTCTTTGGGAGAGTCCAATTCTTTGGTAAGAGTCATAGCTGCATAGTATCAGATATTTTTTATTTTAACCCTGCTGTAATTCTTCGGTGGTCTAGGTTCAGCCGAAGATTAAATATAAACTCGCCGAAATCATATTGACAGCCATTTGCAGGTAAATGAACTACATCTTGATGAAAGTTTCGCGCAAAGACGCAAAGGAGCAAAGGAAGAAAGCCATTAACTCAGATTGTGGACTCAATATATGAAATCTGCTCTAAGCAAGAGCAAATGAAGCAATAATGAAATTATACAAGCGCCTAGTTTTTGTGTTTAAAAAAATATGTGGTAATACGAGATTTAGTAGCTGAGATTAATCAGGCTGACTCTCAATTGCTAAATTATTATATTTCAACAAAAGTCTCTTTTTCAGGAGGTGAAACTGTAAACTTTAATAATCAAGATGAACAAAATATTTATACTACTTTAGCCAAAAGAATCTATTCTACTAGAAATGCTATACTTCATAGTAAAGAAGGTATGAGTAAAGAAACTGGAAAGAAAAATAAATACACTCCTTTTATAGACGATCATGTATTATCTAAGGAACTTCCTTTGATGCAATTAATTTCCGAGCAAATTATATTATCGACTAGTGATGAATTTAAATTATGAAACTAAGTAAAAATTATTATTAACAATTTCAACAACTAATATGGAAGAACTGCTAGAACTTAGACAACTTCTCGAACAAGGCAAAATTCATGAAGCTTTACTCTTAGTAGATGAATTAGAAGAAATGAGCCTGAGCGACAAAATCAATAAAATTGATAGTTATGGCGTGATTTTACTCATTCATTTAATAAAACAGAAAGCCGAAAACCGTTCTACTCGCTCTTGGGAAATTTCTATAGAAAATGCAGTGCGGGAAATCAATAAAATTAATAAGCGCCGCAAATCTGGTGGTGTTTACTTGAATCCCGCAGAAATCATGGAAATTCTACAACAAGGATATCAAGTATCACTAAAAAGAGCGGCGCTAGAAGCTTATGAAGGACGATATGAAACCGAAGAAATAGCAGCAATGGTTAACGAACAAGAAATTTTAGATCAGGCGCTGGAATTGATTCAAAAATAACCAATAAAACCGCAAAAACCCTCGGCGTTACTTTGCGCTTCCCTCAGCTATCTGGTGCGTTAAAAAAACCACCTTAGAGGATGTTTTAAAAGTCTTTGGTGATGTATCAAAAATATTGAGATCCCCCTAAATCCACGCCAGTCGCTCATGGGGGAGACCCCCAAGACCGCGCTGGCTCCCCTTAAAAAGGGGGACTTTGACTCCAATTCCCCCCTTTTTAAGGGGGGCTAGGGGGGATCTCGATACGACTTGATACTTTACAAACATCCTCTTAACAATAACCAATCAACTCGCCATTATTCCATTCCAGAGTATCGCCAATGGTTTCGCCATCGTGGTACGCCGCGAGGATGATTTCGCTGGTTTTACCCCATGATATCGCCCCAGTGGCATCAAGTGCGATCGCACCCAAGTCTCGTTGATTCTTGTGCGCTTCAGTAAAAGAACGCCCCATAGCATCCTTGAGAGACATCCCATCAGTGACACGCACGACAATCTTTGCGGCTAAACACTCATCAATAATATCTTCTCCAATCCCCGTACAGCTAACAGCAGCATAACCAGTAGCATAATTACCCGCAGGCATAGCAGAATCACTGACGCGTCCAATGCGCTCAAAGCCCTTACCACCTGTGGATGTGCCAGCAGCCAGCCTGCCGAAGGTATCTAAAGCCACTACGCCGATAGTACCTCGCCCAGCATTACTACTTTCCACTAATTCAGGTTCTGCGACTACCCCGGCCATCGTGCGTTTAAAATTATCCTGGCGTTCTTGTATCCACTCATGCAACCGTAAATCAGTTAAACCGTTGTAGCTAGGAACTTGCAACTCCCGCGCCAACTCAGCGGAACCGTAATCAGACAGTACTCGGTCTGGAGAGTTTTGTAAAAATAGCGCCAACTCAATCGGATTTTTCACCCGCGAAATATTAATTACGCCACTAAAACGCCCTAATGTACCATCCATCAGAGAAGAACTCATGCGGATTTGACCATCAGATTGCAGTACTGAACCAGTACCAGCATTAAAACGGGGGTCATCTTCCAACATTTGACAACCCCGCACAACTGCATCTGTTGCGGTTGCGCCTGTCACTAGGAGAGAATACACTTCTTCTACAACTGTATGGAGCGCACGGCGCACTGCTTCCAAGCCTCCCTTACCTTGGAGAGAACTACCAGCCCCGCCATGAATAATTAATTTAGGTTGTACTTGTAACTGCATTTATTTGCGTTTGTGTAGTTTTAACTTTGATTCGGTTCATTTTTAGCCTCAGAACGGCGACGGCGGCAACGTTCTGAGCAATATTTCACTTCGTCCCAGCAATCTTCCCATTTTTTTCGCCAAGTGAAGGGACGTTGACATACCGGACAAATTTTTTCAGGCAGATCAGATTTAGCACGATTACGTCCCATATCAAAACTGTGCCGATTTGATTCAATCTTTCTCAGACCAATGGAAAATAAACATAATTAGTTTACTACTAAGGAGGGAGATTTTTGGCGCATAAATTTATGTCAATCCTCCCAAAGTATGATTTCTAAGTGATCACCTTGGGGGATTTTGGCATGATGAAAGCGCTTAACTTGGCTAATGCAGTACTAAAAGTTTTGCGGCGCTAAGGGTAACAGTAAGCGACTGACTACCCGCTCATCTGGTAGTTGATATAAATGCAATTCTCCTCCCAACTGCTGCATCATCTGTTGGCAGATCAACAGATGTAAACCTGGTGGTTGGTCGAGGTTGGAGGGAGCGAGGAGATCCTTGGGTGTATTGTTATATAGATTTGACAGTAGCTGTGATTCAATGGCGCCATTGTCTGTGATTGACAGTTCTAGCAACCGCTCATCTAAACGGCGACACCAGATATCGATTCTGCTGCCATCTTGAGAACGGTGACAGGCTGCGACCAATAATTCATGAAGAACTAATTCAATTTTCACAATGTCGCCGGCGATCACCATTGCGAATTGATTACCTGGACTGATAGCGCCTCTAAGGAATGAATTGATTTTGGGCTGTTCCCGCTCCTCAATCGGTTGTCCTAAACCATGCACACCCACCCACAACTTTTGTTGTTTGAGTACATTTTCCACTCGTTCGAGCGATCGCTTCAACAAAGTGGCAATTGGCATAGTTTCCCAGCTGATATGCAACTGCCATTGCTCTAACTTGATCATGCCATTCATCGAGGCGGTTGTCTGGTCTAACTGCCGCAGCAGTAGCCGATAGCGCGTCTGAGTCAGTTCATTAGCAGGAATACCCAAATCCTGAATTTGACCAACTAACAGCGTCGCCATTCTTTGAATTTCTTCTAAACGGCGATTTTTGTACCAATTGAGTTGACGTAATTCCTCAGTTGTGGATTCTAGATGTTGGTTAATTTTCAGTTGACGGCGCCACCAGGCTAATTGAGTTACTAAAGTTACTGTGGCGCTGAGGCTTGGTTCTGACCAGCTACGTTCTCGATAGTCTGCCAATAACACTATACCTGTGGGTTCATAATCAGCAGGAGGACGTAACGCCATCACCAAAACTTGACTGTTATCAGGGACATTCAACCATTTCCTGGTTTCCGGTGGTAAATCATCCGCCTTGAGACTGAGATAACCTTCATGGCCCAATGCCCATTCGATCAGCGCTTCACTCTGGATTGATACAGGTACATCTGCAACAACGCCAAACCAACTATTGGCTCTAACACCAAGGATAATTTCTGCCCAACTTTCACCAGGCGACCAGGATAGTAGCACAGCCAGGGGACAGTCGAGAATAGAGGCTATTTTCTCAAGTGCGGCGCGTTCTAGATTTTGTTCTTCTGCCTTGGTGATGCTGCTTTGAGCTTGTGCGAGGATGCCTAGGCATTGTGCAAATATCTGGGAAATTTTTTGCTGCTGCTTGCTACTAGTGCGTAGTTGCCACTGACGGACAATTACACCAATTTGTTGACTGACAACCCACAGGAATTCTTTTTCCAGAGTTGTCCAAGCGCGATGGTGTTCGTGAGTGATGATTAAAACGGCTTCTGGTGTATGACCTTGAACGCAGTTGCAAACCAAGAGCGATCGCACACCACTTTCTAATAATGGAGGATGCCAGAGCGAAAACCGCAAGTCTTCGTCGAAATTCTCAATCTCTATCGCTTGAGTTGCTCTCTGCAAAAGCCGCCGATCTATTTCTGAGAGGTCATTCAGGGCAAATGTCCAAGGTCGGCGATTAGGGTGTGAACTCTGGTAAAGAACTTGATAATTATTGTGGTCAGGATCAAGCTGCAATACTACAAAGCGGGTGGCAGTTAGTCGCTCTAAAACTCTCTTAGCACAAATGTGTAATGTTTCGTGCAGATCATGCTCATTATAAATAGCTTGAGCAACTTGGTTAGTGAGTTGGGTATCTTGTTGAATTTTTTTGATCGTGCTTTCCATGTTGTCGGTGGGAGCAATTAAGGAGATTAACCCAGCCGCACCTTGGACGAAATTTTTGTCTGTATCCGTCCAAATCCGAGGTTCATGTCCTTCCACCGCGAGAAAACCTAACAGGTCTTTTTGCCAGAGAATCGGAGCCGCTAGGAGCGATCGCACCTGCAACCGTTTTAACAGTTTTCCCGTAAAATGGCTTTTCAAGGAACTGCGGGCCTCACCAATACAGACAATTTGATTGACTGCCAAAGCATAATAAAAGTCGTTCAAATCCTGTACTGTCATCCCTGCGGCTGTTTTCTGGGAGCTAGAATTGCGGCCCATGTTGACTAGCTGATTGCTCATTCGACACCAAAAGTAGTGCCCTTGCGGCTCAAACCAGTAAACACTTGTCCGACTAGGGCCGATAAATTGATGGGTTACCTCGATTACTGCTTTTAGTCTTTGATCGAGATTACTCAGGGGGCGTAAATTTTCCAGCAATCGCAATAACGGTTCATCAGAACGCTTGGCTTGCTTTTGCTGCGAGTCCATTTCATTGTGATAAAGCACTGTCCCCAGTTCACCTAAAACCATCTGCAACCGTGCTTTTATTTCCGCCGATAAAAGGTAGCCCCAGCGCTGCGAACCGAGCAACACCACACCGAGACAGTAGTCTCGATAGCGAATTGGCAAAATCACCGTTCCCTGAATCTGGAATTTGATGGCGACTTCAAGCCATAAGCCGGCGCGGGTTTCTCGGCGCAAATCAGCTACACCCAAGGGACACTGCTCAATCACCACTTGCTCTAATAAATCCCCAGGATTGAGCGCCATAGATTGTTGTAAAAAACTCGTGTCACCATCTGGGGTGCTGCCCCCTTTGCCAAGCAATTCGTGATTTAGGCGATCGTAAAGAGCAATCCAAATCAGTTGGTAGTTACACTGCTCTATTAAATAAGCAATAGTGATTTCAATCAGAACTTCAACATTATCCTCTTCTTTGAGGCTCTGGAGAACACGCCCCAAAGAGAGGAGTGGTTGTTCGGCGGCTATAGGTTTATGTGGCTGCCCCATCTGATCATTGGTTAACATAGCTTGTAGTAATATATAAGATGCCCAGAAAAGCACCCTAACTAATCTTGGCTCCGGTGCTTGTTAATAGTTGGTAGATGTTAACCTGATTTGGATATTTATCAAGTTGCAATTCGTCCACTTTTGTTCAATCTGGCAAAAACAGATCCAGAGTGGTTACACCAGCAGACGATTCGCAGTTTTAGCTGGTTATCGCAAACTAGAAATCACCCCCTTAGTAGCTGGTTAAACAACCGCCTACAGCGGTCTTTATGCCTACATGATACAAGTCTAGAACAAACTCTGTTTGGGCTAACTTTCCCCAATCCCGTAGGCTTGGCAGCTGGTTTTGATAAAGATGGAGTTGCGGCACGCGTATGGTCAAGCCTAGGATTTGGCTTTGCAGAACTGGGTACCGTCACATACCTTGCACAGCCAGGAAACCCCCCTCCGCGTTTGTTTCGCTTGCCATTGGACAAAGCCGCCCTCAACCGGATGGGGTTTAATAATAGCGGTGCAGCCGCAATGGCAGCAAGGTTGACACAGCAACAACAAGATTTCACCCAGTCAATACCTATAGGTATAAATTTGGGTAAATCTAAGATAACACCGCTAGATGCAGCCGCACAGGATTATCTCAATAGTTTTCGCTTGCTCCAGGATTTGGGCGACTATTTTGTTGTCAATGTCTCTTCGCCGAATACGCCGGGATTGCGATCGCTCCAAGATGCTGCCATGCTCGGTGCCATCTTAGATTTATTGCAACAGGCAAACAATTCACAAAAGCCAATATTTGTCAAGATAGCGCCAGATTTGGAATGGGTGGCGATCGCCGATATTATTACTCTCGCTAAAACCTACAAACTAGCGGGGATCATCGCCACAAACACCACCATCCGCCGTGATCAACTCAAAACCCAGGTAATTGAGCAAACTGGTAAATCACCTGAAGATGAAGCTGGGGGAATTAGCGGTGCGCCATTACGCGATCGCTCCACCGAAGTAATCCGGTTTATTTGGCAGCAAACTCAAGGACAAATGCCGATTATTGGCGTAGGTGGCATTTTTAATCCTGAAGATGCCTGGGAAAAAATTACTGCTGGTGCCAGCCTCATCCAAGTTTATACAGGCTGGATTTACGAAGGGCCACTAATGGTAAGCCGAATTCTCGCAGGTTTGCTTGCCAAGCTAGAAGAAAACGGCTTAACCTCCATCAGCGAAGCCGTAGGTTTGCATGGTAATGGGTAATGGGTAATTGGTAATCGGTAATCAGTAATCGGTAATTGGTTAACAACTCTTGCCTCTTGCCTCTTGCCTCTTGCCTCATTGCCTCATTGCCTATTTAACCTTCTTGTTCCAGAGGGAAAAACTCCTTAGTTTTTTGGGAGTATGTCCAGGAGATACCATCAGGATCTCGGCTGCGAGACCAAGCTGGAAAATCTGGATCATTGCGCCGCTTATAAACCGTGCTGGAATAAACATTTAGCCGCTTGGCTAGTTCAGATTGAATCAGAGAGCCAAAGACCAACTGATTTTCAAGCGATCGCTTTACTTCATGGCTAGCTTCAGGTAACGACTCAGTTTCTGGTTCCTCCTGCTGTGGCTTTGGTTCTGGTGGCGCCAAAAGCGAACGCGCAGTTTTGATAACTGGTTGAGCAGCAAGTGCTTTCACCGGCTCACTACTATCAAGAATGCCGCCCAGAATACTAGCAGTCATAAAATAATACGACTGACCCCCATCTTCAGAGTCCAGAAGACTAGCACCAAATTCCGTAGCTTTACTATCCAGGTAACGTTTTGCCTGCGTCCCAGAAAAATTACCTTTGATTGCCAAATCCATTGGCGTAATTCTGCCCTGGGTTTCTTGAATCAATCGATTGAAAATCGGGTTAACTTGCTGACACCATCGTTCCCATTGATACAATTGCCAAAGTTTGAAACAAGCTAGCAACACAATTAGCGCCAGCAGAATTTTCCATGTAGAAATCAGGAAAATAATCAAAAAGGAGATTGGCAAAAGAAGAACGAGAAAAGCCTTCCCGTTATCTTCCATTGGTTTTTCACTCATCTTTTTGCCAAGTGAATTTTTGCGAAATAATATATTATCTTGGCAAAAATTTGGACATTTTTTTGTATCTTTTGGCAAAGTCTTGGCAAAATGGCTAGCAGAAGCTAATCCGAGTAAGTGTTATGCCATAGAAACCCTGTAAATTATCTGCCCTTGTACAGATAAATGGGCAAAAGTTTTTTTCTAAATACCAAAGGGTAGTTCCCAGAAACGCAACCGGGCAAAGCCAGGCAAAATTAAGTTTTTGAATATCCAAAATACTTTTGTGTGCATAAACCATTCGTAGGGTTACAGCAATTTTCCCTACCGCGTGTTGCATCCAAGAGAGAACCGCTATAAATTAGCTTGCCAACCACTTGACAGTTTGTAATATGTATACTACATTGTATATTACAAGCGGATGTCCATCAAGGAGTTAGCTTTCAGCAGTAGCGGATAGCTCAAACGCTAGAGCGCCCACCCTGCCCGCAAGGGCCGACATATCGAGGGTTACCATATATAACTTAAACACCTTTGATTCCAATCCCGGAGATGCAGGCAAAATTCCTGCTCCGCTACACCAAACCTAAATTTGAATTTTGAATTGTAATAGTTCTGCGGGGATAGCTCAGTTTGGTAGAGCACTGAAAGGGGTAAAACCCATAGTCCTTAGTTTACAAACTTGCCTGAAAAGGCCGACTAATTGAGGGTTATCTTTAATTCACTGGTCGCAGGTTCAACTCCTGCTCTCCGCGCCAAACCTAAATTTTGAATTTTCTTGTAGTGGGTGGCGAAATTGGTAAACGCACTAGAATAAAACACCTTGATTGACCCTTGCCTGTAAAGGCCGACAAATTGAGGTTTATCGGGATCTGGCGACGAAAGTCTTGCAGGTTCAACTCCTGCCTCACTACACCAAACTTAATTTTGAATTGTCATGTGGCAGGTAGCTCAGTTGGTAGAGCACCGAAAACATCCTTATTCACCCCTTGCCTGCAAAGGCCAACGAATTAGGGTTATCGCCTTTTAAGCCGGTTGTCGCAGATTCAAATCCTGCCCTGCCACTTTTCACGTTGCCCGCAAGGGCCGGGAGATAAAGCCATGAACTACAATTTCTTTACCCGAAACAAAAACAGCACACCACAAACTCAGCCTATCCCTGGACGGGAAGCAGAGATGATTCAGGGCCGTTCCGGCGGCTTTATGTTTGATGCTGGTATTTGGCAGATGCTGCGCCGTTGTTTGTTAATAGGCACAGCAAAAAGCACATACTATGCAGGTAAACAGGAATTAACCGCAGATTTTGTGGCAGTTGTCAAACAAGCCGTGGCGGAAAATCCCGGTCGTGTGGCAGAAGAAATTCTCTATGCTAGCGATGGACGCGCCATTAACAACAGCGCACCTATCCTTGCTTTGGTGCTGCTGTCAATGGGTGAAGCACCAGAAGCTAAAAAGGCATTTGGTGAAATCTTCCCCCAAGTTATCCGCACAGGTAGCCACTTCTACGAATGGCTGAACTACACCAAATCTCTGCGGGGTTTTGGTAAAGTCGTGCGGGAAGCTGGTAAAACTTGGCTTTCGCGGGAAGATGTCAAAGGTTTAGCTTATCAACTCTTGAAATATCAACAACGTCAAGGCTTCACTCACCGAGATGCTTTGCGGTTGTTCCACGTCAACCCACCAACAGAAAATCACCGTCAATTATTTGAGTGGGTAGTCAAAGGCTGGTCAGATTTGCCAGCAGACATCCCCTCAGATGCATTAGCGCAGATTTGGTGGTATGAGTGGCTCAAGCGCAACCCTACCCAAACCCATGAAGCCATTGCTCAAGGACGCCTAACCCATGAAATGGCTGCACCTGTGGGCAAAATGGACAAGCAAGCTTGGAATTTGCTATTCCAAGAAATGCCAATCGGTGCAATGCTGCGTAACTTGGGTTCTCTAACTCAGTTGCAGGTGTTGCGAGCTGATGAAACTGCTAATTTGCAGCGAGTAGAAGCAGTTCTCAACAATTTGGAACATCTGCGTAAAGGACGCATCCATCCAATTGATGTTTTGAAAGCACTCAAAACTTATCAATCTGGAGGAGCATTAGGACGCAGCCAGAAGACTTGGAACCCAGTTCCCCGCATTGTGGACATTTTGGAAAAAGCGGTGGAAATGTCTTTTGAAGTAGTGCAACCCACAGGTAAAGTGTTCATGCACGCTGTAGACATTTCTGGTTCTATGGGTAGTTTGGTTGCGGATATGGGACTGACTTGTTGTGAAATTGCCACCACAATGGCACTGGTGACAGCAAAGGCAGAGAAAAACTACGCAATTCGCGGCTTTTCTACTAAGTTTAAGGACTTGGATATTACTGCGAAAGATAGTTTTAGTTCTGCGGTTCGCAAAGCTAGCAACCAAAACTTCGGGGGAACCGATGCTTCTGTAGCTTATGACTGGATGATTCAGCAAAAGTTTAAAGCAGATGTAATCTGCTTTTGGACTGACTCGGAAAGCTGGGCCGGGAATAAGCATCCTAGTCAAGCGCTGAAGGAGTACCGCAAAAAGGTAAATCCCAATGTTAAGGCGGTGTATATCAGTCTTGCACCTTACCAGATTACCTTGGTAGATCCTAAAGATCCGCTGTCTTGGGATTTCGGAGGATTTGATCCTGGTATGCCGCGCATCATCCAGATGCTAGCAAATGGTGAATTATAAGTTTGGCTGTAGATTGTAGGATGAGGGATAAATGAAAGTTTATCCTTTATCTTTCCTGGCGGGTTTTCCCTTGTTCGTAACTTGCCTTTCGGGGCCGAAGAATATAGGGTTATCGGTTAACGTCTCCACCATATTTGGGGATTAGCGGGTTCAAATCCCGTACCCGCCATTTTTTTTGTTTTTGAATTAGCTGCTGCATACATTGCTAGAATACTTAAAGAAGTTCCCTAAAATGGGATATGTCAGCAAAAGATAGATTTCACGACGCAGTAAAAACAGCCCTCAAAAAAGATGGCTGGGTGATTACCGATGACCCGCTACACATTGCAGTAGACCGCATCACCAATATGTTTATTGATTTAGCTGCTGAGAAAATGATTGTGGCAAATCGAGATAATCAAAAGATTGCGGTTGAAGTCAAAAGTTTTTTAAGTCCCTCGACCATATCAGATTTTCACACAGCGATCGGGCAATTTATTAATTATCGCTATGCTTTAACAGATTATGAACCTGAGCGCATTTTATATTTAGCTGTACCAGTGACAATCTATGAAGAATTTTTCACTACACCATTTATTAAGTCAGTAATTCAACGCAGTCAAATCAATCTACTCATTTTTAATCCAGCAACAGAGGAGATTGTTCAATGGCAAAATTAGAGGAATATCGGGAATATGTTCAGCGTGTATTAACAGATTATGCTCAACGCAGAACATCCCACAATAAGGATGAGGAATTGGAGATGCAAACCATTTTTGATCCGGTGCATGACCATTATCAGCTAATTTATGTTGGCTGGGATAAGGGAAAGCGGGTTTATGGGCCTGTGATACATCTAGATATTAAGAATGGCAAGATTTGGATTCAGTGGAATGGCACGGAAGATGATATTGCTGCTGATTTAATGGCGTTGGGTGTGTCAAAAGAAGATATTGTGTTAGGATTCCACACGCCTTATATGCGTCAGTTTACAGATTTTGGCGTGGGGTAGCGTTTTGTCGATAATAGCCTTGGCGAATAGAATTCGCGGCTACACAGGCAAAACCCGCCTGCGCGGGTTAAAAGGCGATCGCACGCAAATAAATATTTATATATTTCTGTGTATGAATTAACTGCAATATTCTATAGTAATTAATAAACTTTGAATTGCTTGTTGAACTTTCTTTGCTTCTTGATTGTCTTGAATTTCATTATAAATTTGTAAAGATTTTTCCAATTCAGACCTGCTTTCCTGAAAAGCAACTTTGCTTTGTTGCTCTTTTATTATTTTTGAATGATGTAAATATAATCCTAAGTGATGTAAGCTTATTCCTCGATAATAATGAGATTCTGCTAATGAATGACTAACTTTACTTACTAAGTTATAGTGTTTAACTCTCTTAGCGATTAGTAAGGCAGTTTGAAAAAACAATTTGCTTATTTCAAAACTTTTTTGACAATATTCAAATTCCTTTAAACTTTCTGTAAAATAACATTCTCGTTCATCACATACTGCTAGGATGTGCGTAATTAATCCATATTGGTTAAGTGATATACCTAAAATTTCATAACATTCAACATATTCAAATATCATTTGAATTACACTTTCTGCAAAAGGGTTATTTGATAATTTTGGATGGAGTATTAGTTCTTCAAAAGAATTTGAATGATAAAACTCTCCAGCATGATAAACTATTTCCAAGGCAACATTTTCTAGCTTATTAAGGTTACTATTAGCAGCTTTCTCTGCATTATCTATATTTAGATACATTTGCTCTTGACTGTTATTACCTTGAGTATAAATAACTTTTGGTATTAGAAATTGGTAATTTTCAGATATGCCGGATAAAAAAGTTCCCCAAAATATTCCTGCTTCACCATGAGATTTCTCCCATTCGCCATGTAATTTAATCCTGTCTATTGCTTCCTGACAAATCACTTGATACAAATAGTATTGGTTATCGCGAAATTTCACCAATGCACTCTCTCTGAGTTCCCTGACAACTCGGCGCTTACCTCGTTCACTTGGCTCATCCCAGAGTAAGCACAAAAGTCCTTCTTCTGGTATTGTAGAAATATAATTATAGCGATAACATCCTAATCTGTATAAAAGTTTATAAGCCTGTAAATTATCATTTCTGAGTTTATCAAACTGAGATTGTACAAGTTGTTCTAAAGAACGATGTCTTAATAAGTCCTCACTGTTATCTTGCCAGTATGCTTTTAAATCTCCTTGAGATTCTTTTAAAATATCAGCAGTGAGCAGATCCATAGCCGCAGCATTACCCCCATAATTTCGCCATATTGCATTTAGAGAATCATTATCTATATTTATTTCTTTATTTTTAAAATATTCTTGCCATGTTTTTAAACTTAATTCTTGCAAATCATAAATTTTAAACCTTGTTAAAGGCAATATTTTAGATTCATCAATTTGCTCACGGGTAGTTATCAGTGTAATACTCTGTAGATTTTTATCAGCTAACAGTATTAATAAGTCTACATAATTTTTATGGGTTTCTATGAACTGACCGTTTTTAAGCACTGGTTCTAGGTTATCAATTAAAATTCCGGGTTTTTTCTCCTGTAGCTTAGTTTTAAATTGCTCCAGCATCATCATAAAATTATGCTCTGGATTTTCATCAAAATGGTTCTTTAGCTGGAATCTTACCCAATCTTCTACAGAATTGAGGTTTTGAGATGTCGTTCCTACACGCAATTCAAGATATTTTAAACCTTGAATTTCAAACCATTTTTGAGCCAGGGTGGTTTTACCAATACCACCCTCAGCTTTAATCAGGATAACCTTTGCACCTTCGTTAACTAGGTTATTGAGTTGTGCAATATCTTCTTCACGCCCCACAAAATCAGAATCGCTTGCTATTTCCCTCTCAGGGCTTGACTTTTGGGGTTGTGGGTTTGTGCCTGAGTGCGATGTACTAGTCTTATATCCAGCTTCTTCCAGCCACTCACAGATATCTCTCCAATTCTTTACCGTTTTAGTAGGTCTATCTGTAAGTTTTTCAACATATCGGTAAAGGGTTTGAGAAAGATCAGCCTCAAGACCTCTAGGCTGCTTGTGAAGCTTTTTAGCCATTTCAACTGGACTATTACCGCAAAGCAAGCCTCTCAAATGCAGCTTTTCAATGGCTGTTAGTCCCTTTGTTTTATGAGGTGCTACCTGTTGCTTAGATGATTTGAGGTCTTTGTACAACCTGTCTAAATCCCAATCGTCAACAGCTTCTGTAAATTTTTCTTCAGGAGAATTGTGGATAGATGCCATTCCTAAAAATATTTATCAACTTCCTAACAATAATCCTAACCAAGTTCCTAATGCTTGTTTGGTAGCGTTCAAATAGAGGTCTGCGAAGCTATAGATGTAGTGATTCAAACGCACCAAATCATGACTAAACAGCCATCAGAACCAGTACAACTCTGCTTGTCTGTTGATAAGCGAATCTCATTTATCCTCAAAGACATTAAACAAAGCCGTCAGCCACTAGCTATCGAAGCAGTGAAAAAAATTGAGGAAGCACAGCATTTACTTGAAACTTTACAACAAGCAGAAGTTATAAAATCGGTAACAGCGAGAGTTGCTATCGATGAATTACTAGCAAAATTTTAACCTGCTTCTCTTGTGGGATAGGCATCCTGCCTGCCCTCCTCCATTGTGCCAAAAGAAAATTGCTGTAAAATGCGATCGCACTCCCTGCCCACCTTTGCTGATCTTCACGCTACGCGAAGGGCGATCGCATTTTCACATTCAAATCCAGGGTTAAACTCCTACCCAAGGCTTGGTGGGAGAGTCAGTATCCTCTAAAGATTCATTATTTGTTGATTCGCCTTTTTCTGACCAAGACTTTGTGTGATCAGAACTTGCCAACTCATCCAGGGCCGCTAGAACCTCTAATGCAGACTGATAACGCTCTTTGAAATCGGCCAGCACCATTTTACTGAGAATATCCCCTAAGGACTGGCTGACTATTGCTTGATGCATCCATTTCAACTCTGCCTCAGCATCTCGATCTAATTGATGGGTGGCGATACCAGTCAAAGCTCTAATCCCAATCATGCCGATTGCATAGATGTCGCTACTATATTGTGGACGCCCGAAACATTGCTCGCTGGGTGCATAGCCCTTTGTCCCAATGCCGATGGTGAAGGCGGTTTGCTCTTGATTTTCCAACTGTTGGGCGGTAACTTCTTTGACGGCACCAAAGTCAATTAGTACCAGCTTCCAGTCAGAGTGTCGGCGAATGATATTGCTAGGTTTAATATCTCGGTGAATTACGCCGTTTTCATGGACAAACACTAATATTTGCAATAAGTCTTTTAAAATATCGATAACTGCACTTTCCTCCAGAACTCTGCCTGATAGCAGTTCCTTATTTAGAGGATGACCAACTATATACTCTTGAACTAAATAAAAATCTTGGCTTTCTTCAAAAAAAGCTAAAAGCTGAGGGATTTGGGAGTGTGTTCCCAATTTTTCCTGGGTTTTCGCCTCGGAGTTAAATAAACGTCTGGCAAGTTCTAAACTTTCTGATTTGGTGTTAGATGGTTTGAGCTGCTTGACAACACATTGCGGGTTGCCAGGACGTTGGATATCTTCAGCTATATAGGTTTCGCTAAATCCACCTGCACCGAGAACTTTGACGATTTTGTAGCGTCCGCCAAGTATTTTGCCCGCGACAACTAAATCTCTTTGGTGGATCAGGTCTTGCATATCATCTTGTTGGCTGATAATCTCTTGGACGACGGGGGAAGATTTATATTTCTGAAAAATCGTCACTAATTGCTGTTTGCTGATTTTTTCCTTAGCCACTTCGCTACCCAGGTAGGAAAGTCCGCTGAGGGCGATCGCAATTATTGGCACTGTAGTTGGGAAAATTAACTCACCATAGACAAAGCTGCCATAGCTTATTCCTCCCCAAACGCTCGCCAGAAGTAGGCTAAACAGAAATCTCTGGGTGCCATACTTGTTTCTGGTAATGATGAAAGCTGAACCACCCACGAGTAGCAGCACAAATAAACCGCGTAGGGGTAAACTACTAATTGCGGCGGCGATCGCTTTTCCTTGCATCAAAGTGGCGATCGCATTGGCGTGAATTTCCACCCCTGGCATGCGCTCAGGATACAGCCAATTTTGGGAAATAGGCACAGGATGAAAATCATTGCTTAACTGGGCCGTGGCACCGATCAAGACGATCTTGCCTTTGAACACTTTTCCTTGCTGCAAATAGCCGTTCCAGTTGTCTGGATCTAGTACATACCACAAAGGAATAGTCTCAAATGTACCCCCATGCCCCCAAAAATAAATGCGATCGCCTTTTGGTTGGGGATAATTAACTTGCGCTGCCCCTAGGACTGCTTCCCCAAAAGAGGGTAGTTTAGTGGTCAGGATGTCTTCTTGGGCTAATAACTTCGGAAATTCGCTAGCCAATCGGTGAATTCTACCATCCACCTCCAAGGGAAAATTCACTGAACCAATGGAGACTGACCCCGTGCGAAACATCGACTGGGGCTGGGTTAGTTGCAAAAAGTTGCCTTGGTGTGTCTGAGAACTTTCGTAGAGTGCGGCTAAAGTAACTTTGCTACCATATTTTTGTAATGCTGCTTGAAATTGGCGATCGTCAGCTACTCCATAACTGCTTGGCGTATCAAAAACCACATCTAATGCCACGGAGCGGGCACCCGCCTTGATCAAATTGGTAATTATCTGGGCGTAAGCAGCACGCTTATAGGGAAAAGATTTCAGTGGTTCTAGGTAGGCGTACTGGTGCGGATCTGTTTTATAGTACTGTTCGGGGACTGATATAGACTGATCATCAATTGCCAAAATCACGATGTCTTTTGGAGGCAGCATCGCTCCACGCAGTTGAAAAAAAGTGGACAGCGCCTGACTTTCCATCAATTGAACCCAGCCCCAACCAGAAGCACTCAGCAGTGCTGCACCCAATGCTGAAGCACCAGTTAGCAGGTGACCTAAGCGGATCATTCTCTGAGACTGGCGGGCTGATGCCGTCGAAGTTGCTTTTGTCGGTTTACCTGACGTGCTACTGGCAGCAGTGACTGATTTTTTGGTTAAGGTAGATGTAGGTTCTTCTGCCATATCGTGTTACTGATTAATTTAGGTACAACACTTTTATTTATTCAGACCCTGTTTTACGGTAAACATTTTGTTGAAATCAGACTTAAATGAACATCTTATACATTTGTCAAGTATCCTTTAATCGTCACCAAACTTGCTTCTTCACAGTTACTCCAGGAAAGTCCCAATCCAGATACAGCCTAACTCATTGTCTGACTGAACCCTCATCTGTGATTTTGGCACAGACTTGAGCAATATAAGCTTTAGCGGCAGCAATTTATTACAGTGAGATTTTCCCCAACCCCCAACAAGCACACACCCGGCCAAGGATCTACTAGCAGCTACCCCAAGGGTGTTTTCTGCCTCTAGTGCAATATTGGGAGTCCCCACAAAACCTTTCCTACTGTTGATGACAAAACCTATTGATGAGCATCAGCCTATATCCTACTCCAAGCCTATGCCATACCTCTTTAGGAGTAAACTTGACTGTTATGCAGATCAGAATGCTGTTACTCAGTCAATTTTATTGGTAGATTTTGATCACGGGGCGTCTGTTAAAAGTGTCGGAGGTGAAAAAGGTGCAGCGCCCAGCATCTCAACTCTAATGTTTTAGCCGCTTCTCTGCTTTGCAAGAGGTAAGACAAAAGCTACACATGCAGATCTACTTTATAGATATTAGCAAACTTATGATTTAAGAATTGCTATAATCTATTGTTCCATCTAACATTCTTATCTATTATTAGGTGTAAATTTCTATGGGTTCTCCAATGAATCGTCTGTCTATTTTTGTAGACGGAAACAATATGTTCTATGCTCAACAAAAAAATGGCTGGTTTTTTGACCCGCGAAGAGTCTTAGAATACTTCAAAAACGAGCAGTCAGACACAACATTAATCAATGCATTTTGGTACACCGGCTTAAAAGACCCGCAAGATCAACGTGGTTTCCGAGACGCTTTAATTAGTTTGGGATATACAGTACGCACTAAAATTCTCAAAGAATACTATGATGATGTTTCCGGTCGCTACTCACAAAAAGCGAATTTAGATATTGAAATTGTTGTAGATATGTTTAATACAGTAGACCAGTACGACCGAGTTGTATTATTCAGTGGCGATGGCGATTTTGAAAGAGCAATCGAACTATTACGCTCAAAAAATACACATATTACAGTAGTATCCACAGAAGGAATGATCGCCAGGGAGTTACGTAATGCTACGGATAGATATATAGACTTGAACGATATCAGAAACCAAATAGAAAAAACGGAAGCTTAGTAACCTTAGCAATTATTCACAGAGGTAAAAGTAAAAAACTAAGTGTCAAAGTATTTTAAGCCGACAGTAAAAACTAAAAACTGAGCCACAAATGAGCAACAAACCCGATAAAATTCTCATTTTTGATACGACACTCCGAGATGGAGAACAGTGTCCTGGAGCAACCCTAAACATAGATGAAAAGCTAGTTATCGCCAAGCAACTGGCGCGTCTGGGCGTAGATATCATTGAGGCAGGTTTTGCCTTTGCTAGTCCTGGAGATTTTGCCGCAGTTAACAAGATTGCCCAAATTGTCGGCACAGAAGATGGTCCGATAATTTGTAGTTTGGCAAGAGCGCGGCACGATGATATAAAAGCGGCAGCAGAAGCAATCAAACCGGCGGCTCATGGCAGAATTCATACATTTATTGCTACTTCTGATATTCATCTCCAATACAAACTAAAAAAGACAAGACCAGAAGTAGTGGCCATCGCTGAAGAAATGGTGGCTTATGCCAAAAGCTTCACTGATGATGTAGAATTTTCTCCTGAAGATGCTGGACGCTCCGACCCAGAATTTTTATACCAAGTGTTAGAAAGAGCGATCGCAGCTGGAGCCACAACAGTTAATATTCCTGACACAGTGGGTTACACCACCCCCAGCGAATTTGGGGCGATAATTAAGGGCATTACAGAAAATGTCCCCAACATCGACCAAGCAATCATCTCCGTTCACGGTCATAATGATTTAGGTTTAGCCGTTGCCAACTTTTTAGAAGCTGTGAAAAACGGCGCTAGGCAACTAGAATGCACCATTAATGGTATTGGTGAACGGGCAGGAAATGCAGCTTTAGAAGAATTAGTCATGGCGTTGCACGTCCGACGGCAATATTTTAATCCCTTCTTGGGACGCCCAGCAGATTCTCAAGAGCCACTCTCGAAGATTGACACCAAACAAATTTACAAAACTTCGCGCTTAGTTTCCAATTTGACAGGAATGCTAGTGCAACCAAATAAAGCCATCGTCGGGGCAAATGCCTTTGCTCATGAGTCTGGCATTCACCAAGATGGGGTGTTAAAAAACAAGCTCACCTATGAAATTATGGATGCCCAATTGATTGGGTTGTCAGATAATCAAATAGTTTTGGGCAAACATTCCGGTAGAAATGCTTTCCGCACCCGCTTAAAAGAATTAGGCTTTGAACTGTCGGAAACTGAATTAAATAAAGCCTTCGTCAGATTCAAAGACGTAGCGGATAAAAAGAAAGAAATTTCTGATTGGGATTTGGAAGCAATTGTCAATGATGAAATCCAACAAGCCCCCGCTTTGTTCCGGGTAGAGTTGGTGCAAGTTTCCTGCGGTAGCAACGCCAAACCAACCGCTACAGTCACTCTCCGCACCCCAGAAGGTGAAGAATTAACCGATGCGGCGATTGGTACAGGGCCAGTCGATGCTGTTTATAAGGCTATCAACCGGGTGGTAAATGTGCCTAACCAATTGATTGAGTTTTCTGTGCAGTCGGTAACAGCGGGTATTGATGCCATTGGGGAAGTAACTATCCGCTTACAGCACGAATCTAGAGTGTATTCTGGTCATGCGGCAAATACGGATATTATTGTGGCTTCGGCTCAAGCTTACGTAAATGCACTTAATAGATTATATGCGGCATTACAAAATCAAGACCAGCCAGAGGAAGTAACTGCACAGAAAGTGTAAAAATACCTCAAATATTAGGGTGGGTCAACAGCCCACCCGCAGATAAGCCTGTAATTTAACTAATCATGGTATTACAGTTTGCACAGTAGTAAATGGTGTATTTACAGAAGGTACCAACCCAGTCAGCTTACCCAACTTCTGAGGTATAAAGTCTGCTTCTTTGCTGCCTTGAACCTTAGATAAGTAGCAATCTCGCACTGCCAAAAGAAAGCCTTTGATCGCATCTTGTGCGCCTGTTTTGACTAAATCATCTGCCTTTTTGAAGAAAGACGATCGCCATTTGCCATCATTATTGCCATGCAAATCCACTAGATACAAAGCTGCAAGATACTCAGCTAAAGGGTCAAGACAGAAACGGATGCGGTCTTTAGCAGAACCGATAGTTTGAATTAGGTGCAGGCGGTTTTCTAGATAATCGAGGCGGGAATCGGGGTCGTTAACTCCTATTGCTGCTAATGCAGCGATCGCATCTGCACGCTTTGCTGTTGTTGGTTGATAACTTTGCTGCAAGCATTCCCAGGCGATGATTTTTGCATCTTGGTGAACAGTGCGGTCATCAAGTTTATCATCTGTAACATCACGATTGAGTTCATTGAGGTAACCCAACATCAGACTGGAGACAGTCTCCGGCAGATCAGCAACATTCGCTGTCACATCTCGACTCGCTATTAACTGTTCAGCGTAAAGTTTAGCCAGCAAGACAGTAATATTATGTTGACCAACCATCAGGGAAAGGCGGTTACAAGCGTCAAAAAATTCCTGATCGGTAAAGCGATCGCGTTTACCCCGCTGCATCAAATAAGCTTCCATAAAAGAAGATAGCTTATTAGCCTCAATCCGCAGGGGTTTAATTGTCGTCTTATTAACGCGCCCCAACTTTTCCTCAATTCGGGAAGTAATCACCAATGCATTCACCGGAAACTCTGGCGACTCAGGCTCAATTGCCTTTCGTGTAGTGGCATTCATTTCTGAGAAGCGGTCTACAATCACCAGAATCCGTCTCTTTCTTAACAACCGTAACAGTAATTCTTGGCAAATCGGCTCTGGCTCATCAATTAAAGCTTGCAACTGTCCGCGGATAGCTTCTAAAAGCGGCGATTTACCTTCAGTTACCCGAAATTCCTCTTCTAACAGCACCGGCAGCATCAAGTGTTTGCAGAGTCGGTTGTCCTCCGCCTCAGCCACTGCCCACCCAGCCATCTGACACGCTAAACTGGTTTTACCTATACCCCCTTCCCCGCAAATTACCAAGCAGCTACGTTGTTTCTCGAAGGTTGAGCGCAAATTATCAGGGGAAAGTTGGGGAACTGTTGTGCCATCGAGAACAACAGGAATGGGGATGTAATCGGCACGACTGCTAACTGTATCCTTTTTAGGAAATTGTTCGCGGGCTGATTTGATGTATTTAGCTACCCACGCATCTATTACTCTGGGATGGTAATGAAACCACCCAATAAACAGTACATATCGCAAAGGTACATTGACACTGACCAATGGCAAGGAAAAATCTGTGTAGGGTTTAAGGGCATTATTAATTTTCAACAGCCACAAAGGTGCTACCCGCAAAAGAATTAACCACAGAGAAGGCAATAGAATAACGTAGGCGGCAATTCCCAAGACTAATTTATGCTTAAACAGCCATTCCAGAAATCTATCGAATAAGCGAGTTTCTTTTTCTGCTTTCAAGGCATTAAGAGGGCGACGTATCCGCCTAATGTCCGTCTCTGTGAATTTATCTTTGTGTTCTTCTATAGTTGTCAAGACTTGCTCAAAGTCTGAGATGATTTGATTTAACTTTGAGGTGTGTAGAGCATTTCCTTTGTCCTGAAAACCTGCGGCTATTCCTCCCAAACCTTTTAGGGCACCTAAACGCACGTAAAACAGGTTGTCATTCAGCAGTGTAATTAAATCGGGGACAGCCGATGCTGCTTCTGTACCCATTGCTCCCAAAGCGTAGGCAGCATTGTATCGTACCCTGGGGTTTTGATCTTTTAATGCAGCAGTGATTACTGGGACAGCTACTTTCGCTTCTGCGCCAATTTTCCTGAGTGCAGAAGGGACATAAATGCGGACGTATTGCTCCTTGTCCTGCAATGCCGCAATCAACGATGGAACTGCTGCTTTCGCTGCTGTACCAATATTTCCCAAGGCTAAGGTGGCGTACAGGCGGACTTGTCCATCTTCATCTTGCAATGCCGCAGTTAAAGCGGGGACGGCTGGTGCTGCTTCTGCACCTAAATCCCCTAAAATCGAAGCGGCGTGCCAGCGAAGATTATGATCCTGATTTTTCAAAGCCTCAATTAGAGATGGAACTGCTGGTGAACCGATGTTAACCAACGCGTCGGCGGCAATGCTACTGATGTGAGCATCGTTGTCTATTAGCTTCTCGATTAGGGGAGCGATTTTGCTGTCAGTGATGATTTGCGCCCAACTATTACTTGTCGATAGTAGGAACAGTGTCAGGCATAAGACAACCACCTTGAGCGTAGCAAGTAATATTTGCCTGGTGTGCTTTGTCATTGGATCGGATTGAATCACCCGATAAACAACTCCAGTCAGAAAAACTATACCCATTGTAATCTAACTGTCAATATAGCTCTGCTATGGTTAGGGATTATACTGATTTGCGATCGCTTGCGCTTGATATGAATGTATGAATCAACCCTTAACCAAATCTTGGGATGAAGTCCGCACTGCCTTTAAAAAAATCTGGGGTTATGAAGATTTCCGTCCACCACAGGGAGAAATTATCCGCTGTTTATTGGCACAAAAAGACGCATTAATTATTATGCCCACAGGTGGGGGAAAGTCGATTTGTTTTCAACTTCCGGCACTGCTACAAACAGGTTTAACCTTGGTAATTTCGCCCTTAGTGGCGCTGATGGAAAACCAAGTTGAAGAACTACGTCAAAAACAGCAAAAAGCGGCACTTTTGCACAGTGAATTACCTTCATTCCAACGCCGTGCAACGTTGCAAGCTTTGGAAAGGCAACAATTAAGATTACTATATTTATCCCCAGAGACTTTACTAAGTGCGCCAGTTTGGGAAAGATTGTGTGAGCCACAATTGCAAATTAACGGTTTAATTTTGGATGAAGCACATTGTTTGGTGCAGTGGGGTGATACATTTCGTCCTTCTTATCGGCGTTTGGGGGCGGTGCGTTCGGCTTTGCTAAAATCAAAACCACCGGGAACAAAAATTAGCATTGCTGCTTTTACTGCTACGGCTGATCCTTTAGCCCAAAAAATTATTTCTACAGTTTTACAATTACAAAAACCTGAAGCTTTTCGCCTTAATCCCTACCGTGATAATTTGCATTTGAGTGTCCGCATTGCTTGGACTCCCAGAGGTAGGAAGCAACAACTATTAAAGTTTATTCAAAATCGACCAAATCAAGCTGGATTAATTTATGTTCGCACTCGGCGAGATAGCGAGAATTTAGCGCTGTGGTTAGCAGAGTTGGGTTATGTTACTGCTAGTTATCATGCAGGTTTGGGTGCAACAGAACGCCGCGCTGTAGAAGCCGGCTGGCTAAGTGGTAAAATGCCCTTTGTGGTGTGTACCTGCGCCTTTGGAATGGGGATAAATAAGCCTGATGTGCGGTGGGTGCTTCATTTTCACTCACCAAATCTGCTGTCTGAATATGTGCAAGAAATTGGCCGCGCTGGAAGGGATGGTAAACCGTCTGAAGCGTTGATGTTGATCAGTGAACCGACGGGATGGTTAGATCCGGAGGATAAGCAGAGACAGCGGTTTTTTGCGGAAAAAGTGCGATCGCAACAGCAAACAGCACAACAACTCATCAAAAAGCTGCCGCAGCAAGGAGAAGTCAACGCTGTAACCAAACAATTTCCCGATGGTGCGATCGCACTTTCCCTACTCCACAGCAGTGGACAACTCCAGTGGCTTGACCCTTTCCATTACACTATTACCCAAAAAACGGGAACTCAGCCACCAACGCAAATACAAGCCGCCCAACAAATGAATAAGTACCTTACCACTAAACAATGTCGTTGGCAGTATTTGTTAACCGCCTTTGGTTTCGTAGGGTCTCCCCGCCCTTCTTCTTCTTCTTCTTCTCCTTGGCGTTGTGGACATTGTGATCATTGCCGAAATTAGAACTACGCGATAATTTCCGGCTTTTTGCCCTTAAATTGCTGAAACCTTCAGCAATGGGATGAAGAATCAAATTGTTTATCTCGTTTTTCATTCAAAAGGTTGTTTTTATCAATTACCTCTACATTTCCTACTTGATGCCTAAGTCATAAGGTAGTGAAAACCCAAAAGATCAACAATTTAATATCTACCAAAAGAAGCATTATTATCTGTTTTATTTCTACCATCAGAGTTATGAATTTAAAACAAACAATGCCTAACCTTTGATTATGAGGTGGTTACCTACAAAATATCATTAGGTGGTAACCACATAATTAATAACTTTGACTGATTTTCAACACTCTATCAAGGAGTAGATAACTATGCTTCAAGATAATCAAGATCGTCAAACTGCTATTTCTACTTCCAAGCACCAGAGTGAATCTTCCCCCAACGAAGTTATTGAACTGTCCTTAGAAGACTTGTTGCAAATAACTGGTGGTAGACGTGGGGGATGCGGCGGCCGGGGATGCGGCGGCCGGGGATGCGGCGGCCGGGGATGCGGCGGCCGGGGATGCGGCGGCCGGGGATGCGGCGGCCGGGGATGCGGCGGCCGGGGATGCGGCGGACGCAGGCATTGAGTTTTAGTGCATTGTCATTACTGAATTAGTTTTAACTTAGCCACTTATTTTTGTTCGCGATAAGTGGCTATGCCTTTCACTAATTTAGGATTTTAGGAGAGAAGAAAATGGCTAACTTAAATACAATCCATCCTCAATCTATTTCAAACTCCAACTCAAACTCTTTATTGCCAACGGTTAAACTCTGCTCTCTTGATGAAGCAATCAGCTATCAAAATGAGGAAGTTATCTATCGATTTATCAACACCTATGATATCAGCTTTGGAGAAGCAAATGATATCTTTGTAGAAACCAAAAAATGGCTTTGGTTATGCGCTCAACCAGACATTGAAGAGTTATCAATGACAGAAGCGTTTTTTGCTATTGACGAAATGTGGCATACCTTCATTGTTTTTACACCTGAGTACACTGATTATTGTTTGAAATACTTTGATCAATATATTCATCATTTGCCTACCACTCAACGTGAGAAGGATGAAATCAGGAGACTCCAAGAAGAAGACCCTGTGCTGGCAATGGAGAAGCATAATCAAGAAATGCTTCAACAATATGCTGTAATTTATGACAAATTAGGTGCTGAAACTTTGCTCAAGTGGTTTGTTGAATATCCAACACGTTATAGTGAAGAACTTTTAAACCAGCGTCGCAAAGCTAAATCCTTCAATAGTAAACCAACACCAGAGCTTGAAGCTTTAGCTGCTTATTTGCAAGCTGGAAAAAAGGTAGTTCTAAAAAAGAACTAAAAAAGTAATATCATTCAAATTACCAAAAATTGCGGCAAATTGGAGTTGTGAACATTGTGATCATTGCCGAAATTAGAACTACGCGATAATTTCTTGCTTTTTGCCATGAAATTCCTGAAATATTAAGCGATGGGATGAATAACCAAATTCATCATCGCGTTTTTCATATTCTTGAATCCAATTTTGGAGAAACTCAAAAGTTTGTGCTTGCTCCTCTGGTGATTTGAATTTGTGTGGTTCCCAAGGACGATTGCGGTTATTTTCAAGACACTGATTCACGCCAGGATTTAGGAAATAGATTTCGGTTGAGAATTCAATAGCAATTTTAATTAGCGTACTATAACAACCTTCAATTATCCAAGAAGGATTATTTTTTATAAAGTTTCGCAGGTCATTCTCAGCATCGCTGTGAGGACGCCGGATGGCGATTTTGTTTGGTTCCCAGACAATAGTATCGAGATCGAGAACAGGAATATTCAAATCTTGTCCAAGTTTATTTGCCAGAGTGCTTTTTCCAGAACCGGAATTACCAAATATTAGAAATCGATGCATTGTATTGTAATGTTTTGATAATAAATATCTGTCGGGCGTTTAATTTTAGTCCTGGCGAATAGAATTCGCGGCTACACAAACAAAGTCCGCCTACGCGGACTAAGAGTTGCGAATTCTATTCCTACGTTAAAACTGCCGCAAAAAGCGCAAATCGCTATTGTATAAACGGCGAATATCATCGATTTGGTGTAACACCATTGCAAAGCGTTCGACACCAAAACCGGCGGCAAATCCAGTATAAACTTCTGGATCGTAACCCACAGATTTAAGCACATTTGGATCGACCATACCGCAACCCATAACTTCTAACCAGCGGCCATTCCACTGCAAATCTACCTCTGCGGAAGGTTCAGTAAATGGGAAATAACTGGCACGAAAGCGAATTGGCAAGTCGCCAAACATTGCTTGCAAAAATACCTTAATTGTGCCTTTGAGGTCTGTAAAAGTCAGTCCTTCATCAATTGCTAACAATTCTATTTGATGGAAAACTGCTGAGTGGGTGGCGTCGACATTATCTCGCCGATAAACTCGCCCTGGGGCAATAACCCGGATAGGTGGTTCCTCTTTTTCCATGTAACGAATTTGCACTGAGGAAGTATGAGTCCGGAGCAAATTACCATCTGGCAGGTAAAAAGTATCCTGCATATCACGGGCGGGGTGGTCAGGTGGGGTATTGAGAGCTTCAAAATTGTAGTAATCTGTTTCCATTTCTGGCCCTTGAGCCACGGTGTAACCCATACCGACAAAGATATCTAAAGCGCGATCGATAATGCCGTTGAGGGGATGGATGCGACCTTGGGGTCGGTAAATTCCCGGCATTGTCACATCGATTGTTTCTGCCTCAAGCTGTGCCTGAATTTGAGCGGATTCTAAAGCGGCGCGTTGCTGGTCAAGGCTGGCTTGCAAGGCTTCTTTGACTGTATTAGCGATCGCTCCAATTTTCGGTCGTTCCTCCGCACTCATCTGCCCCATGCTTCGCAACAGCGCTCCCAGTTGCCCCTTTTTACCCAGATAGTTGACTCTGAGTTCTTCTAGGCGTTCTAGGGTATCGGCGGCGGCGATCGCTTTTTCTCCTTCCTGCCGCAGTGCTAAAAGTTGAGCCTCTAAATTGCTAGTCATTAGTCATTAGTCAAGAGTCATTAGTCTATAGTCTATAGTCCAAACCTGTGAACTGGATAACAAATCACCTGTTTTTTATGCCATTAATAAACTAAACGACTTCTTTTTTTACCTGTTTAGCGTGGTAATTTGTTTTGTGGTTGTGACCAGAGACACTGACAATCCACCCTTGACTAATGACTAATGACTAATGACTAATGACTAATGACTAATGACTAATGAAATTACTAATTAGCAACGATGACGGCATTTCTGCCTTAGGTATCCGTGCCCTAGCCAATTGCTTGGCAGAAGTGGGTCATGATGTAACTGTAGTTTGTCCAGATCGGGAGCGATCGGCAACTGGACATGGACTAACCTTACACCAACCAATTCGCGCCGAAATTGTCGAGTCAGTTTTTCATCATGCTGTCAAAGCTTGGGCTTGTGATGGCACTCCCTCAGATTGTGTGAAATTGGCGCTGTGGGCTTTGTTAGAGTCTCCCCCCGACTTAGTGCTCTCTGGCATTAATCAAGGGGCGAATTTGGGAACAGAAATTCTCTACTCAGGCACAGTTTCGGCGGCAATGGAAGGCATGATTGAAGGTATACCCAGCATCGCCCTCAGTTTAACGAGTCACACTTACAAAGACTTTCAACCTGCTGCCAAGTTTGCCCAAATTTTGGTCGCACAACTAGCAGTAAAACCTCTACCAGATTTGATGTTGCTCAATGTCAATATTCCGGCAATCAAATCGGAAGATATTGCTGGCGTCACTCTCACCCGTCAGGGAGTGCGGCGCTACATTGATGTTTTCGACAAGCGAGTTGATCCTAGGGGCAAAACCTACTACTGGTTAACTGGAGAAGTCTTAGAGGATGTTGAACAACCAACAGGGTTAAATCTGCCGCCAAATATCCCGTTTGACGTCCATGTAATTCGGAAAAATTACATCAGTATCACACCACTGCAATACAATCTCACCTATGGAAATGCACTAGAGCAACTGTCAGGATGGGACTTCCAGTTTCCGTAAATTATTTGACTCGCAGGACAATATCTGTGATTAGTTAAATGCATCACTGCCAAATTTAGGCTATAAAGTAGGAACTAAGATTGAAAAAGACTGTAAACATCAGCCCACTAAAATTGAGTCTTCTGCCAAGCAGTACGTTATTGATGTCTATCACACTAACCTTAAACAGGATATGGGATTTTACCAACAAATCCCCTCTACCAAAGGTGGTAGGACAGCATAAACTTAACAAAATAAGTAACATTTTTGTGATTTATCGCCCGCTCAGTCCAGCAAACAACACCAATGTCTAGGATAGAGAATCAATTTACTGTGCAATTTTGGGGCGTTCGCGGCAGCATCCCCAGTCCAGGGCCACACACCGTCCGTTACGGTGGTAATACTCCTTGCGTAGAGATGCAAGTGGGCGGTAAACGCTTAATTTTTGATGCTGGTACAGGACTGCATGTTTTGGGGCAATCTTTATTGCGCCAAATGCCGCTAGAAGCTCATATTTTCTTCACACACTCCCACTGGGATCACATGCAAGGGTTTCCCTTCTTTAACCCTGGGTTTGTCAAGGGGAATAACTTTCATATTTATGGTGCGATCGCTCCGGATGGTTCCACTATAGAACAGCGGCTGAATGACCAGATGCTCCACCCCAACTTCCCTGTGCCTTTGCAGATTATGGAGGCCAACATGAAGTTTTACGACATTGGGGCGGGGGAACCGATACAGATCGATGACATCGTCATAGAAACGGCACGTTTAAACCATCCGGGTGAAGCCATAGGCTATCGAGTTAACTGGCGTGGCGGTGCTGCTGTTTACATTACCGATACAGAACATTTTCCTGATCGCTTAGATGAAACCGTCTTGTGGTTATCTCGCAATGCCGACGTGCTAATTTACGATTCCACCTATACAGACGAGGAATACCACAACCCGAAAACACCGAGAATTGGCTGGGGACATTCTACTTGGCAAGAAGCGGTGAAAGTAGCAAAAGCTGCTAATGTCAAAACTCTGGTAATTTATCACCACGACCCCGCCCACAATGATGATTTTCTTGATCGTGTAGGGGAAGAAGTATTTGAGAAATTTCCTGGTGCAATTATGGCACGGGAAGGATTAGTACTTCAGGTTCCAGTCTCAGTTTCTTTATCAGAACCTAGAACTGTCGGCCAATCCCTATAAAGATTGCTGTCGGAGGGATGATGGATTTTAGATTAGATTGGTGATTAGCAGGTCTTTTGCGTGAGAGCATACCTGTTGAGTACGCGGCGACAACGGTCGGATGCGCTTTATGGGTTGACTCTTAAGAGCACAGAAGCCACAAGATGCCCTCGACCAGTGGCTGATGGTATGCTAAAACCTAACCTCAGCCTGATGAGTCAAAAGAGAGCCTTTTCGGCTTTGGTGTGTTGAGTCCTATAGACTCGGCAATTAGCGGTCAAGCTAATAGCAGAAGCAGCCCAATCAAGCGACTTGAACCAGTGTAGACTTTTGGCTGATAGCTAAAAGGGGTGAAATAAACACCCATAAGCTGCGTGCTTGGTGGAGTCAGAGGTGGTTGCCGATCACAGGGTAGCCGACCGCTGATAGCTAAAATAAACCTAAAATCCCAGAATCCACGTGCTAAATTTGTCTCAAAATGGGTGTTCTGTGTGGGTTGCTTCTTCGACTGAAGGGCTGCTAACACCAACTGCTGTTGCTCTTGGCAAATTTGATGGTGTCCATCTTGGTCATCAAAGAGTAATTCAACCAGTTTTGCAGCCAGCCAGGGGTGAAGAGAGAAGGGGTAATGGGGAGAATTTACCAGAACACTCACCCGATGGGGAGAACTCCCTAGCATCAGCAACCGAACATATACACTCAACAGTTGTTACCTTTCATCCCCATCCACAGGAGTTTTTTACGGGACAACCCCGTTCTTTGTTAACTCCACTCGATGAAAAAGTGCAACAATTGCGATCGCTTGGGGTAGAACAACTAGTACTACTACCCTTCGACAAAGAATTATCCGCTTTATCTCCCGAAGATTTTGTCGAAAAAATTCTCGTGCAACAACTCCAATGTCAACGCATTAGCGTCGGGCAGGATTTTTGTTTTGGCAAAAAGCGCCTAGGTACCGCCCAAGATTTGCAATTACTCGCCGCCAACTATGATATCCCCGTGACGATCGTTCCCTTAGAAACTTATACAAATGACTTGCCCATAGAAAGCGGTTGCGTCAACGGTAAGCCGACTGATGGTCGTATTAGTACTTCATTAATTCGCGAAACTCTGGAAAGGGGCGGCATTCCACAGGCAACCCTCCTACTAGGACGCCCTTACACCCTCACAGGTATAGTAGTGCAAGGTCAACAACTCGGCAGAACCATTGGCTTTCCTACCGCCAACCTCCAACTACCAAAAGACAAGTTTGTACCCCGTCAAGGAGTTTACGCCGTCCGGGTTTTCACCCACAGTGAGACAGCAAATGCAGCTACTCAGCGTTTAGGCGTGATGAATATCGGCAACCGCCCCACAGTCGATGGTACTAATTCATCTGTAGAAGTACATTTGCTAGATTGGGTCGGTGATTTGTACGGACAAACGCTGACCGTACAGCTAGTAGAATTTTTGCGCCCCGAACAAAAATTTCCTTCTCTAGAAGCCTTGAAAACCCAAATTCAACTTGATTGCACTGTAGCTAAACAAGTTTTAACTGCTGAACCCTGAGTTCGGAAAAGTAATTGGGAACAATGTATATATGGGTAATTGGTAATGGGTAATTGGTAATTGGTAATTGGTAATTGGTAAACGACTATTTACCCATCAATCATCACCCATTACTCATCACCCATCACCTATCACCCATTACCCATTACCCATCACCCATTACCTCTTTCCGTAGTGCATGAGAGAAAAAATTGACGCTTTAACACAAAATCTAGCTCGTACCATCGTTGGTAAAAGCGAGGCTATACGCTTAGTGCTAGTTGCCTTACTTGGTGGCGGTCATGCTTTGCTAGAAGATGTCCCTGGTGTGGGCAAAACCCTCCTCGCTAAATCTTTAGCCCGTTCTGTGGATGGCAAGTTTCAACGGCTACAATGTACCCCCGACTTACTACCCACAGATATCACCGGCACTAACATCTGGAACCCCAAAAGCGGCGAATTTAGCTTTATGCCTGGGCCAGTATTTGCCAATGTGCTGCTAGCTGACGAAATTAACCGCGCTACACCCCGCACCCAGTCAGCTTTGTTGGAAGTGATGGAAGAGCATCAGGTAACAGTTGATGGTGTTTCTCGTGCGGTTCCTCAGCCTTTCTTTGTGATTGCGACTCAGAACCCCATTGAGTACCAAGGTACTTTTCCCTTACCAGAAGCACAAATGGATCGGTTTATGCTGTCTTTGAGTTTGGGCTATCCTTCAGAAACAGAAGAATTGCAAATGCTGCAAAGTCTGCAAAAGGGTATCAAGGTTGATGATTTGCAACCTTGTATTACTTTGGCAGAAGTAGCAGAATTACGCAAAATGTGTTCCCAGGTAAAAGTTGAAACTGTTTTGCAACAATACATTTTGGACTTGGTGCGGGCTACAAGGGAAGATGAAGAAATCACTTTGGGTGTTAGTCCCCGTGGTACTTTGGCACTACAAAAGGCTAGCCAAGCGCTGGCTTTTTTGTCGGGGCGTGATTATGCCATTCCTGATGATGTGAAATTACTTGTTCCTCACGTTCTCTGTCATCGTCTTATTCCTAGAGGGGGAAGGAATGCGAGAACTATTGTAGAACGAATATTGCGATCGCAACCCATCCCTTAAAAATATAAAAAAGAATCTCTCACCAGGAAAAATCTATGTTTGGTAAAAAGCAGCCAGAACAACCAAGCCAATCGCAAAGTATGAGTGGTGTAACAGCGACTGGTGGTTTGATTCAACAAACACAAGCAGGGCGTGATGTCCAGCAAAGTCAATCAGGAAACCTGGAAACACAGCAGCAAATCACTAATACCGATGTAGTTAAGCAATTAGAAAATCTAGAAATAGCCGTTAAAGCCGCAACACTAACTCAAGATGAAAAAGATGAACTGTTGGACTATTTGCGACCTGCCAAGCGCGAAGCAGCTAAAGAAGGTGTGAACAAAGACATGGTGGGGCAATACCTGAAACCAGTCAGTGAAACGCTCCAAACCATGAAAGACACCACAGAAGCAGGAAAGAGCTTGTGGCAAACCGGACAGGAAGTTTTTGGGGCGATCGCACCTTGGCTAGGAGTCGCAGCCAAATTGCTCGTAATGTAGAAATATTTATAGCGGTTCTCGTTTGGATGCAGTACGCTTTGACCTCTCTCCTAGGAGGAGAGAGGCTTTGAATCTTACTCCCCATTCCAGCAACAAAAGTTTTTCCTTTCCCCTCTCCTCTTAGGCTACGGTGTACACACAAGTCTCTCTGAATGCAATTTATGCTTTACCGAACAGAGGAAAAAACCTCACCCTGTCCTGACGGACATCCCTCTCCTTCACAAGGAGAGGGAAAGGTTTTGCGTAGCACAACCAGGGTGAGGTTTTGGAGGACTTTTGGGTAATCGGATACCTTGGTGTACACCGTAGCTCCTCTTAGGAGAGGGTTAGGGAGAGGTAGGGAAGGGGGCTGGGGGGTTAGGTCTTTCTTTCTCCGCTGATAAAAGACATCTGGTGCTATTTCTTGTGGGTGTGGGTGATGGGGCAAAATCAGAATATTGACAATAGCTCACTTGAAAATAGTGCAGTTCAGCAAACTCAAGCAGGGCGAGATACAGTCAGCTTTCAGAATAGCCAAAAGAATCAAGTCACCATTAATAACATTATCCTGCGGCTTTTTGGTAATTCAGAGCCACGGCAAGTTGACTGGGATTGGGGAAAGTTGTTACTAGAAAAAAAGCAGTTACCTGATATCCGTCAACGCTTGGCTGATACCTTGGGACAGAAACACCTTTCTCTGAATGTCTCCCTTGAAGAACAGCCATCTTGGGTAAGTCGAACATTGCAGATTAATGGACAAGATTACGGAACCCTGGATGCAAATAAACTTCTAATTGAGACATTTGGACGGGATGATATTAAAGGAAAACTGCTGATTTTAGGAGCGCCGGGAGCAGGGAAAACAACCGCGCTGTTGAGTTTAGCAGAAGAATTAGTGTGTGGTGCGATCGCAAATCCCAAAACCGTAATTCCCGTTATCTTTGAGCTTTCCACCTGGCGCGATGACAACCAAAGCATTGAAAAATGGCTGATAGAGCAACTTTATGAACTACACGGGGGAAACCGCAAATATCAAATTTATGAACGCTGGTTAGAAAAAAGGGTGTTATTACCTCTGCTGGATGGGTTAGATGAACTGGGGTTAGAAAGACAGAAAAAATGCACCATCAAGCTAAATGAATTTGCAAAGCACTATCCGCAAGTGGTGGTTTGCTGTCGAATCAAGGAATTTGAAGCCGCAAACCAGAAGCTAAACACCCTCAGAGGTGCGGTGTGTCTTCAGCCGTTATCTGACATACAAATTCAGAATTATCTCCACAGCCTGAAACGCCCAGAGTTATGGTCAGCGATTCAGACAAATCCTAATCTGCAAACCCTGCTAGAACCGACCCCAGAAGGTGATCCAGGCTTGTTGAGAGTGCCTCTGTTCGTCAAATTGACCGCCGATGTGTACAACCCACAGCAGCCCATTAGCAGCAAAGCAGACTTGTTAGAGAAGTACATTGATCGCCAGTTGTCCAAAGATACCCGTGAGCAAGATCGCCGGCAAGACCTGAAACAGGGCTGGGCATACAAAACGGTGGAAGAGGAACCCCACTGGCAGAAAACCCGCAGCACTCTCAGATGGATAGCACGGCAGTTGCAAGCTAACAACAAGGTGGAGTTACTCATTGAGCAAATCCAGCCGAGTTGGATTGAGTCTGAACAGTTACGGCGGCGCTATCGGCTGATTGTCAGGCTGATTATCGGGCTGATTTCCGGGCTGATTTCCGGGCTGATTTCCGGGCTGATTGTCGGGCTGATTGTCGGGCTGATCGTCGGGCTGATTGTCAGGCGGATTTCCGGGCGGATTGTCGGGCTGATTTCCGGGCTGGATAAGGTTGAACCTGTAGAAGTGTTTCAAATTTCGAGGTCACGCGCAGCGAAGCAAAAAATCTTACAGTATTCGTTCTTTGGGCTGATTTTTGGGCTGATTTTTGGGCTAATTACTGCGCTAATTGGTGGGCCGATTTTTGGGCTAATTACCGCGCTGATTACTGTGCTGATTATTGCGCTGATTGGTGGGCTGAAGCAGGAATTAAAAATGCGATCGCGTCCTAACCAGGGCATCTGGAACTCATTGCAAAATATGCTGGTGACGACTGTCTTTGGTTATCCTCTCAGCGTGATTTATGTAATGGTAATTCCAGTGGCTGGGAGATTGCCAGAAAAGCAAGACTGGCTGGATTTACCAGGTATTTTTTTTCGCAACCTGCCTCAGTTTTGGTTGCCGGGACTGTTCATGGCGCTATTATTCGCCTTCAATGTGGGCGGTGGACTAGCCTGTGTGCAGCATCTTTCCCTGCGCTTCGTCCTTTGGCAGAGTGGAGTTCCTTGGAATCTTGCCCAATTCCTCAACTACTGCGTCGAGAGGCGCTTGCTGTTGCGTGTCGGTGGGCGTTACCGCTTTTTGCACCGCGAACTCCTCGATCATTTTGCTGAGTCCAATAATTCCTGAATTTGTAGTTCATAATCATATCCGGCAAATCACCCATTCTGTAGAGACGTTCCATGCAACATCTCTACATTAGTTAGCAGTTTTTTATTCTGCTCCCCAGAACTCGGAACTTCGAGCTTTGAACTCGGAACTTCATGCTTTGAACTCGGAACTTCATGCTTTGAACTCGGAACTTCATGCTTTGAACTCGGAACTTCGTGCTTTGAACTCGGAACTTCATGCTTTGAACTCGGAACTTCGTGCTTTGAACTCGGAACTTCGTGTTCTGAACTCGGAACTTCGTGCTTTGAACTCGGAACTTCATGCTCAGAACTCTAAGAGACTGCCAACAAATAAATTACCCAGTCTTGTGGGGTGGGCGTCTCGCCATTGGTGTCAAGTTAAGGCATCAGCCCAGATGTCAAGTGACCGAGCAGCCGTTCGTCGGTGACGTTGACGGACGGCTTTGACCAACCCCATCGAACGATGATGTTCTACGAGCCAAGGAATAAGTTGTAACCCAGGGTTACGTAAAAGTGCGCGGTGGAAAAAATAGAAACTGCGAAAAACCATTTCTACAGAAATGCGCTCAATTGGCTGTTGTAAAGCTACTGCGACATCGGCACACAAGTCATTAAGAACAGCGTAGAAAATCCAAGTAGCATATATTTGCATCTGCACACCATTAGTGCCACCAACCCACAGATAGGACAATCCCAATAAACGCTTAGTCAATAAAAATGCATCCTCAATGCGCCAGCGTCGACGGTATAATTCGCAAACTTCCTGTGCCGAAAGTTGTTGTGGGTCAAGAACATTAGTCAAGTAATGATACCAAGTCTTGCCCCACAATACGGAAACTTGGCGCATGGGATGGCGACATGGGTTGGTGTGATGCCATCCCATTTGAATAATTTCGTCTTTGTAGTGAGAGCCGTCAGAAAGTACACGTGCTACCTTATATCTCACCTTTTCCTTTTGGCGTGTCAGCACATACTTATTAGCTGTAGTCAGAGAATCAAACCATTCAAAACCATAAAATCCCATGTCTACTACGAGTAAACCGCCTGAAGGTAAACGTTCTAACAGTGCTTGCCACCAACGAGTCTCATTTCGTTTGGCATCGGCATCATACCAAACTGCCACGGGAGTGTGAGTGAAAGCTTCAACCACCATCAGCATTTTTCCTGCCAACACCGCACCTGTTTTTTCTTGCAGTTGTCCGAAGTGTTTTTTCATGGCTTCGAGTGTCGAGGCGTCTCCAATCCAAATGGCGGGAAATTTCTCGGACACTGATGCCCAGGCTGGGGCTAATTCCCTTACACTCCTTTTAGCTGCTAGGCACTCTATGACCTGCTCTAACAGTTTGGCAAATAGATGAGCCGGTAGGCTGTTGAGTCTTTGAGACAAAGCTTGCTTACTCACTTTCGTTGCCTCTACCCACATCAATCCTTCTACTTCTAGGATTCGCAATACATCTGTTAAGTGCTGTACTTGTCTATACACTATACTCAACACTATTGCTGCCATTACTGGTAGGGTCAGTACTCGTGAGCGCAAGCTCCGTTCTTTATCTTTTACTTCTTTGAGGTTGGTAAATGTGCCTGGACTTACCAACTCAAACAACCTTGATTCTATCTCTTCACTTGCCGGAGCCGGTACGTTGACTCGATGGCGAAAATCTGGATTCCCTTGCTTTTTCCGTGGTTTACTCATGGCTCTTTTCAACACCCCTGTGTTGACTTCTACCATTAGGTTTCCCTCTCTTGACACAAATCCATTTTTCTTAACTTGACACCAATGGCAGGATGCCCACCCCACAAGAGATAGTTGGGGCTTTTTTTATTTGGAAGTCCCTTATGATTAGCTAGAAGCACGACATCTATCTGTGAGTGTGAGGTGTATGTCAAATCAGGTTAAGCGTAAATTCAATAAACGCCAACTCAAAGGCCGTCCCCTTGGGCTAATTTTGGTAATTTTAGCTTGGAGTCTGGCTATGGGCTGGCTGCTGTCCCTCGCAACCAGCGCCCAAGGTGCTAACCCCGTTTCCACTATTGGCACTGTTGACGTAGTACCGGCACAATACCAACTAGGGCAAGAACTGTATATAGAAAACTGCTCAAGTTGCCACATTGCTTTACCACCAGCCGTTTTCCCCAGCCAAACTTGGCAAAATCTTCTGCAAGACTCCCAGCACTACGGCGCACAACTCAAGCCGTTAGTAGATCCGCCGCGTCTCTTGGTGTGGAGGTATCTAGAGACTTTCTCCCGTATCCAGCGAAAAGACGAAGAAACACCCTATCGCGTCGATAAATCCCGTTATTTCCAAGCCTTACACCCTGGAGTTAAGCTGACACGTCCTGTGCAACTAGGCAGTTGCGTTAGTTGTCATATTGGCGCTAATGATTACAATTTCCGCCAACTTACCCCAGAATGGCAGTAGAAGAGGCAAGGGGCAAGGGGCCAGAGGCCAGAGAGAATTTATCGCTCATCGCCCCAATCTGCACAAGGTGAGTAATCGCTACTTGAGGATGGGCGGGGTTCTCTGCCTCATCTGGGGGTGAAATGATACTATAAAGAGAGTGCAAATATAAGATATAAGTTAAAACCAATCATTTTAGTGAATGATTTGGTTCCTTTTTCTGCCGTTTTTGAGTAAATTCTCATTTCATACCCATCCACAACCTAGACAGTTGGGCTGGGTTAAATGTTTATAATCAAATGCCAAACCTTTTATTCTCATCCCCCTTGATTCAGTTCTATAACTTGCCATGCTAAAACTTCTGTTGGGCGATCCCAACGCTCGTAAACTTAAAAAATATCAACCGTACATTACGGAAATAAACCTTTTAGAGGAAGATATTCAAGCTCTCTCTGACGAAGAGTTAAAAGGTAAAACCGCAGAGTTTAAACAACGCCTTGCCAAAGGTGAACCTCTAAATGACATCTTGCCAGAAGCTTTTGCTGTAGTCCGGGAAGCAGGAAAGCGGGTTTTAGGGTTGCGGCACTTTGATGTTCAACTCTTAGGCGGGGTGATTCTCAACTCTGGGCAAATTGCCGAAATGAAAACCGGTGAGGGTAAAACCTTAGTGGCTACCTTACCGAGTTATTTAAATGCCTTAACTGGTAAAGGTGTCCACGTCATTACCGTTAACGATTATCTAGCTCGTCGGGACGCGGAATGGATGGGACAGGTGCATCGCTTCTTGGGGTTAAGCGTGGGGTTAATCCAAGCTAGCATGAATCCCAGTGAACGCCAGAAAAATTATGACTGTGATATTACTTATGTTACCAACAGCGAGATAGGCTTTGACTACCTGCGGGATAACATGGCGACATCAATGGCGGATGTGGTGCAACGCCCGTTTAATTACTGCGTGATTGACGAGGTTGACTCAATTTTAATTGATGAAGCCCGGACACCGCTGATTATTTCTGGTCAGGTGGAAAGACCGACAGAAAAATATCTCCAAGCTGCGGAAATTGCTTTTACACTCAAGCCTGAGGAACATTACGATGTAGATGAAAAAGCTCGTAACGTTCTTTTAACTGATGAAGGGTTTGCGGAAGCGGAAAATCTTTTGGGTGTGACAGATTTATTTGACCCGGAAGATCCGTGGGCGCACTTTGTTTTTAATGCTATTAAAGCTAAAGAATTATTCCTCAAGGACGTAAACTATATTGTCCGCAATGGGGAAGTGGTAATTGTGGATGAATTCACCGGTCGGGTGCTACCGGGGAGACGTTGGAGTGATGGACTGCACCAAGCTATTGAAGCTAAAGAACATGTAGAAATTCAGCCAGAAACCCAAACTCTAGCGACGATTACTTATCAAAACCTGTTTTTGCTGTATCCCAAATTGGGGGGAATGACGGGAACAGCGAAGACGGAAGAACCAGAGTTTGAAAAAATATACAAACTAGAAGTGGCGGTGATTCCCACCAACCGGGTGAGAAACCGCCAAGACTGGTCTGATATGGTGTTTAAGACGGAACCGGGTAAGTGGAGAGCGATCGCAAGTGAATGTGGCGAAATGCACGAACTTGGCAGACCCGTACTCGTGGGAACCACCAGTGTAGAGAAATCGGAATATCTCAGCCGACTCTTGAAAGAGATGGAAATTCCCCACGAATTGCTCAACGCCCGACCAGAAAATGTGGAACGGGAAGCGGAAATTGTCGCCCAAGCAGGACGCCGGGGGGCTGTGACGATCGCAACTAACATGGCTGGTCGGGGAACGGACATTATCCTTGGTGGTAACTCCGAATATATGGCGCGTCTGAAGCTGCGGGAATACTTTATGCCGCGAATTGTCAGACCAGATGATGAAGATACCTTTGGTGTCCAAAAAGCCGTCGGATTGCCCGGTGGTCATGGTGGGGGACAAGGCTTTGTTCCTGGCAAGAAAGTGAAAACTTGGCGGGCTTCACCAGAAATTTTCCCCAGGGAGTTGACAAAAGAGACAGAACAGCTATTGAAAGATGCGGTAGAAGTTGCGGTCAAGGAATATGGCGATCGCAATTTACCAGAACTGGAAGCAGAAGATAAAGTTGCAGTAGCAGCCGAAAAAGCGCCAACAGATGACCCAGTAATCAAGAGATTGCGGGCAGCTTACAACCGCGTTAAGCATGAGTATGAAGAATTCACCGTCCGCGAACATGAAGAAGTAGTGGGACTGGGCGGTTTGCACGTAATTGGTACAGAACGCCACGAATCGCGCCGGATTGATAACCAGTTGCGGGGAAGGGCTGGAAGGCAGGGTGACCCTGGTTCGACAAGATTCTTCCTCAGTTTAGAAGATAACCTATTGCGGATCTTTGGTGGCGATCGCGTCGCTGGCTTAATGAACGCCTTCCAAGTCGAGGAAGATATGCCGATTGAGTCAGGAATGCTCACCCGCAGTTTAGAAGGCGCACAGAAAAAAGTCGAAACCTATTACTACGACATCCGTAAACAGGTGTTTGAGTATGACGAGGTAATGAACAATCAACGCCGCGCCATCTACGCTGAACGCCGTCGGGTGCTAGAAGGTTACGACTTAAAAGAACAGGTAATCAAGTACGCCGAAAAAACGATGGATGACATCGTTGATTTCTACATCAACCCAGAATTGCCCTCGGAAGAGTGGGAATTAGATAAGTTGGTGGAAAAAGTCAAGGAGTTTGTTTATTTGTTAGCGGACTTGCAACCCAGTCAATTAGAAGATATGGGTGTCAGCGAATTAAAAGCTTTTCTCCATGAACAAGTGCGAATCGCTTACGACATGAAGGAAGCGCAAATAGACCAAATTCAGCCCGGACTAATGCGCCAAGCTGAACGTTTCTTTATCTTGCAACGCATTGATACTTTGTGGCGGGAACACTTGCAACAAATGGACGCCTTGCGTGAGTCGGTGGGGTTACGTGGTTACGGTCAAAAAGACCCGCTGATTGAGTATAAGAGTGAGGGTTATGAGTTGTTCTTGGATATGATGGTGAATATCCGCCGAGATGTGGTTTATTCGCTGTTCATGTTCCAGCCTCAGCCTCAGCCGGTGGTGCAAACTTCATCTGAGATGGTGTAAAGAAGGGAAGATTTCACGCAGAGACGCAGAGGCGCAGAGAGTCGCTTTCTGCGTCTTTGTTTTATGTAGGACTCATGCACTTTACAAATGGGACATCCTCTGTGTTAACTGAAGTCGGTCGTTTCAGACTTTTGGCTATTACTAACAGATGGGTGGCGCTCTTTCTCTAGAGTGGAAAAATCAAACGTTAATACCTAAAAATCTCTACCCCATGCCTGATGATGTCTGTCGATGCGTAAATTCTATTATGGTGAAAACAGGTGTTGTGTTTTTGAATATGACATAAAAAATATGGAAGAACGAACCGACAAAATTGTATATTTCGTCTTAGGCAAGTTCATTACAGGGGTAGAAAGTGAACTGGCGAGGAATTTTACTGAAGCGGCTACTTCCCAGATGGAACAATTGTACCAATTGATTTGGAAGAAATTTCATGGCATCACCGAGGTTGAAACCGCACTGCTAACTGCTGTTGAAGAGCGTTCAACATCAGACTTTAACAGGGCTGTGGAGTACTTACAAAAGGCGATGAATGAAGATCCGCAATTTGCCAATGATATTCGGGTGTTAGTGCAGCAAATTAGCGCAAGCATAATCCAAGACGCTTCTGCACTTAAGCAAATCGATTCCTACAACTTCCGCAGCGAAATCAACAAAGGCATCAAATACGAGTTAGATGTATCGACAGACGACATCATTTACGGGTCACAGGTAGGCGACAGGACTGTAGTTGCATATACAAGATATGTACGTCAAAGGCAAGATTTCGTAAAGATACCTGTTTTTTTCGCTACAGATCGGAAGCAAAAAGACAAGACCTCACCAAAAAAACTTTATGGTGGAAAAAGAAACCAGACAGGTGATCTCGAATTTGGGCTTGCCACAGTGAGCATTCCCCATGATCATCGGATGGGCAATCTCGAAAGACCCAAGTTGTGGACGTTTGAACGTAGTGAAGATCCGACTAGGCACGTCATGCTTTTGGATGTTAAAACTTTTGGGCAGGACAAGTTTCTCACTGATCTTCGTGAGTCCCTAAAAAAGCTAAAAAAGTCAGATGCACCAGATTTGCTCGTTTTTATTCACGGCTATAACACTAGCTTTAAAGATGCAGTACGCCGTACCGCACAAATTACCTACGATCTTAAATTTCCAGGACAAGCAATACTCTATAGCTGGCCTTCTGAGGCAAATTTCCTACATTACACTACTGATGAAAATAATATCGAGTGGACAATTCCCCACCTTGAGAAATTTCTTCTCCTCCTGTTAACTGCTACAAATGCTCGTGCTGTAAATGCGATCGCTCACAGTATGGGTAATCGTGCTTTGGCAAGAGCTATTAACAATCTAGATCGTTCTCAGCTTCCACAGGAAGCAGCAATTTTGCGCCACATTGTCTTTGCTGCACCTGATATAGACGCAGACACTTTCCGGGATTTTGCGAAAGAGTTCCACAAAAAAGCAGAGCGCTTTACTCTTTATGCATCTTCCCAAGATAAAGCTCTCAGGGCATCTAAGGTATTCCACGGTGGTTATCCAAGAGCAGGAGACTCAGGTCAAAAACTAGTTATAGTTGATGGCATTGACAGTATAGATGCTTCCCAAGTAAATACAGATTTGCTAGGACACTCCTACTTTAGTGATAACCGCTCAATCCTCAGCGATATATTTTACCTGCTTAAACATAGCCTACCCCCTGATAAGCGTGCTGGTTTACTGTCTCGGACTCTAAACAATTTACGCTTTTGGCTGTTTCAACCATGAAGAGATAATTTAAAAATTTCTAAGCAAAGATACAATATAACCAGCAGTCAAGAGGTCTGACTTTTTCAGATCGTGGTAGCAAGGTCTACCCTTGACCGTGCCAATTTTAGATTTTGGATTTTGGACTTCGTCGTGAGCGCTCAGTCGAACGATTTTGGATTATTTTCGGTACAAGCCCCATCCCTTGTGGGTGGAATAAATCTAAAATCGTCAATTTAAAATCCTCAAGCTGTGTCCCAAGAGTGGGCGCAGTCAATCCAAAATCGCAAATCTAAAATCCAAAATTGTTTGACTGACTTTTATTTTTACAGTCGATACAAAAACGCTTAACTGAAGCGTATTGGAATATATAATATTGTTAAAGCCTGAGGTTATAAATCAAAATCATGCTTGCACATCGCATAGAAACAACTGTTAAAGACGACAGAACACTAACACTAGAAAACTTACCTTTTACCTCTGGTGAGCAAGTTGAAGTCATAATTTTATCTCGACCGCGTAAGATATCTGAACAAAACAAATATCCCTTTCGTGGTTTTCCTGTTCAATACATAGAACCGACTGAACCTATAGCACAAGAAGATTGGGAAGCAGCACAAGGATTGTGTTAGATACCCATATTTGGGTTTGGTGGATTTATGGTAATAATCAACTTAGCCAGAACTACTCTGAATACATTCAAGCACAAGAAACTCAAGGATTAGGTGTTAGTATTATTTCCTGTTGGGAAGTTGCAAAATTAGTTGAGCGCAGTAGACTAATTTTACATTGTCCTGTAGAAGAGTGGTTAAATCAAGCCCTAGCTTATCCTGGTATCTGTCTTTTGGAACTAACACCAAGAATCTGTGTAGAATCTACTCAACTACCTGGTGAGTTTCATAAAGATCCTGCTGATCAGATTATAGTTGCAACAGCAAGAGTTTATGATTGTCCACTTGTGACAGTAGACAGCAAAATTCTCAACTATCCACACGTTCAAAAGCAGCCGTAAAGTTTCCTAAGACTACACTGCATTTTATGACACCAAACCTTGACCAAATGACTAACGCCGAATTAAAACGGTATATTTCAGAAAATAGAAATAATCAAGAAGCATTCCGCGCAGCGTTAGAGGTTATTATCAGTCGTCGTGACCCTAACACTCCTCTACAACCTTATCCTTTTGACTTAGAAAATCCAGAAGTTCAAGTTGAAGCTATTTTTAGATCGAAGTTAAATCAAGCTGAGTAATTAAAGTCTAACACTCTACTGATTAGCTGGTTTAAGCTTCCGTTGAGTCTCCAATATTTCTATTATAATATGAATAGCAGTCAAGAGGTCTGACTTTTTCAGATCGTGGTAGCAAGGTCTACCCTTGACTGACTTTTATTTTTAAAGCATATATAATTTACGTTATTAACACCACATAACAAAACAAATATCTTCTTTGCGGAAGTCCTGTTCAATTTTCATTTATATGAAGATGCACAATTACAATATAGGAAGTGACACACTTCAGGTAAGCAAACTATGCCAAAAATCACCCTAGAAGTATCAGACGAATTATCTCAACAATTAGCACAAATAGGCAATGAACGCCTACCTGAATTACTTGCTTTGAGTCTCCAACAACCAGCAGTACCAGCACAAGTTTACCGATATATCCTTGATTTTCTAGCCAGTAACCCTACTCCTGAAAAAATTTCTGAATTTAAACCCACACCGGAAATGCAAGAACGGTTGCGTACCTTATTAGCACGCAGCAAAGCAGGAGAACTCACACCCACAGAGTTAAAAGAACTGGATGAGTATGAGCGCATAGAACACCTGATGGTGATGATTAAAGCAGGTAACTTATCTTATTTAACTAGTAGACAGTGAGCGGAACCTATATTCCGGCTGCGCTTCGCCGTTTAGTTGAAGAACGCGCAAAATACAGATGTGAGTATTGTCTGCTACCTGCTGGAGTTTCCTTCTTCCCTCATGAGATTGATCACGTTATCGCCGAAAAACATAACGGTGCAACAAATGCTGATAATCTAGCTCTCACCTGTTGGCGTTGTAACCGTTATAAAGGCACTGACTTAGGTTCATTCGATCCTGAAACAGGAGCTTTTAGCTTTCTATTCAACCCACGTAACCAAGAATGGGTTTTTCACTTCACCTTTTCAAAATTAGTTCTGGTGGGATTAACCCCTCAAGGACGTACAACAGTTAAATTGCTGCAAATAAATAGTGAAGAACGACTAGCTGAAAGGCAGAGATTACAGTCAACTGAATTCTGAGCAAACATACCTCAGCGTTTTGTGAGTGCATGAAAAAGCTGTTATTCCTTTGTAGCAAAAATAAATTACGCAGTCCTACCGCTGAGGCTGTGTTTTCTGAATATGCAGAACTAGAGGTAGAATCAGCAGGTTTAGACAGATATGCTGAAGTACCAGTTTCCACAGAAGCCATTGAATGGGCTGATATTATTTTTGTCATGGAAAAATCCCATAAAAGCAAGTTGTCGAAAAACTTTCAACCTTTTCTCAAAGGTAAGAGAGTTATCTGCTTGGATATTCCAGATGACTATGAATATATGGAACCAGCTTTAATTGAGTTGTTAAAGCAGAAGGTTTTGCCTCTATTAAAAATTGCCAATTAAAATTAGCTCCTGATTATTTAAAATGGAGCTAATACTAATTCCCTATAAGGTTGAAACAAATGAGATCCCCCCAACCCCCCTTTCCAAGGGGGGCTAAGATTCAATCATAATGTATCAACCTGTAAGAGAAATAGTATAGTGTAGCGGGTTAGATTTAAATGTAATAAATCAAGAGCATGAAATCGCTAAAGCGAAGATTACGAACTTGCATTTCATCCAAATTATCACCGCTATATCTGATATCAGATTTAGTACAAAATTGCTCAACTACCATTGCAGTAATTATTAATTTCTTTCACTAACGCAGTTTCATCGCTAGCGCTCTTTTTCAGGGATGCCAAAAGGCGATTTGCACCTGGGATATCTTTCTTATCCAAAGCTTTTGCAGTATTCTTCATCCCCGTGCTTGTGTCCTGATAAAGTTTGAGAAAGCGTGTTTGAAATCCTTGAAGTTTTTCATCCTTGACTTCCACTGCTTTCAAATCATTGGCAATTTTATCTACCTTACTAGCGGCTTCAGTCAAGGCTTTAGAACCTTTTTTCGGCTGGGGATTTTTGCCGAATTCTTGCCCTACTGTAACTGCCTGATTCGCAACTTTTACGATTTTGTTACATTGCGAAACTTTACTCTCTCCACAACCTGTAAATAGTAATGCGGTCGCCGCAGTTGCGGCAAGCAAAACATTTTGTTTACACACACGTTGCATCTGTTCTGTTATCTCCGGATATCTTCTGGTAAATTTGGTTAGAGGAAATAAATTGATGATTGAGAAAAAGTTGTTTTGAAGTATGAAGTATTCTTACCACAGGAGTTTTTATACTTCATTCTTTTTGCTGCTGACTTTCTTTCAGCACACATACGTTATACTTCATCTTTTAAGAAAATAGTATTAAATTATACTAAGAGAATAATGTTCGCTATTGCCATCTTTAGGGTGGGTTGCTAATACCACTGCACAAGACATTTGATGGCTCTGGGAGATTAAGCTGTCACTCAATGCAAGTATTTGAGATTTTTCTTCGAGCCAAAATCTAAACTTGGCATAGTCAGCCAGGCGACAGAAGTGATTTTAAATACTAAATATAGGTGCTCGCCCAGCACAGCTACAATATAATCAAGATAATCAAGCAAAGTCTGCGGTAGTAGGCATGATGCTGAAATTTAGCCTAAAAATATTTTAAACGTGCGATCGCGGGAGGTAAAACAGTTGGCTGGGTTAAGAATTGTGTTGGTAGAGCCAGCCGGACCGTTAAATGTGGGTTCGATTGCCAGGGTAATGAAAAATTTCGAGCTACATCACTTAGTATTAGTAAATCCCCAATGCGATCCGCTGTCGGCGGAAGCGATGAAAATGGCAGTTCATGCTAAGGAGATTTTAGAATCTGCGGTAGTAGTCAAGACATTACCAGAAGCCTTGCAGGGATGTGTCCGGGCAATTGCCACTACCGGACGCTCGCGCAGTTGGGAGGTACCCTTAGAGAACCCTCGCACAGCCCTACCCTGGTTATTGGAGGAACCAGAAGAGCTTTCAGCACTGATTTTTGGTAGGGAAGACAGGGGATTAAGTAATGAAGAATTAAACTATGCCCAGAGGTTTGTTCGCATACCTACAAGTGAGAGTTATTCATCGCTGAATTTGGCGACTGCGGTGGCGATCTGTTGTTACGAACTGTCACAATCTGCTGAGATATTTGCGACTCAGTCCATACCCGCAACTGAACTGGCGCCAATAGATGTTGTCGAAACCTACTATCAACAACTAGAAGCCCTACTGCTCAGGATAGGATATCTGTATCCCCATACAGCAGCTAGTCGGATGGAAAAATTTCGCCATCTATATAATCGCGCTCACCTGCAACCTGGGGAAGTAGCAATGCTGCTAGGGATTCTGCGACAGGTAGAATGGGCGCTTAAGAGTCAAATTAATCCAGAAAACTTGTAATTATTCGTTTAATATATACGCAATCATTTCCCAAAAGAATTAATATGGCTTACACTAGGGACAAAAATGTTACTTAGTACCATAAGGGTAATCTGAGTATCAAGGTGCTTGAAGAATCGGTTTTGGGTCGAAAATCTGCAAGAAATAAAGTCGAGTGGGTCACAAGGAGTAGCGGTGTCAGAGTCAATTGACAAATTAACAGCAATCTGGGGGCGGCAACCTACACAGCGTCGCCAGCGTCCGCGCCAAGCCAAAAAGGCGGCACCCAAGAAAGCGAACGTTAACAGCCAGCAGCCGATTGCCTCTACACCAGAAGCAACGGCCCTAGCACGCGTAAATAATCATATCAGTCCTCCGGCCATCCCCACTGGGGGGCGGAGGCCACGATCGGGGGTATTAATGCCCACAGCGGTCAAACCAATGCCTACTGCTAAGGGGAAGATTCCACCTTTGCAACCCAGCACTAAGAAATTTAAGACAGTGCGGGTACAGAAGCAGGCTATGCCAAGTATAGACAGGCGATCGCGCAAGACGCGGTTAAAGCCAATGGCCAGAACACTGTTGTACGGCTTGCGGTTGTTGATTGTGGGAGTTGGCATGGGGGCGATTGTGGGGACGCTATTGTCAGTCCTAGACCCCGCTAATCGCGTTACACCACCTGCATCGTTGCTATCTAATACGAATCAATCCCCGTCACCAGCTAATCCAAATCCCTCAGTAGGAGCTTCTGGCTTATACCTATCTCAAGAAATGATGCCGTTGAAAACTGCTGTGCAAAATCTGGCGGCGGCGAACCCCAATCTGACCCCCGGCGTTTTTCTTGTAGACCTAGATACTGGCAGTTACATAGATGTGAATGGCACTACCAGTTTTCCTGCGGCCAGCACAATTAAGATACCGATTTTAATTGCTTTTTTCCAAGATGTGGATACGGGGAAAATTCGCCTGGATGAAATGCTGACCATGCAACAGAATATGATTGCTGGCGGTTCGGGAAATCTGCAATACAAACCCGCTCTCACCCAGTACTCAGCGCTGGAAGTCGCCACGAAAATGATTACAATCAGCGACAATACGGCGACAAATATGCTGATTGCCCGATTGGGCGGCATGGAGGCGCTGAATGAGCGTTTTCGCACCTGGGGATTGGCAAGCACGGCAATTCGCAATCAACTTCCAGATTTGCCAGGGACAAACACCACCAGCCCCAGAGAATTGGGGAATTTGATGGCTATGGTGAATCAAGGAAATTTTGTGAGTATGCGATCGCGCGATTTGATGCTCGATATCATGCGTCGTACAGAGAGAGACAATCTGCTGCCCTCTGGTTTGGGAGCCGGTGCCCGGACATATCACAAAACAGGCGACATTGGTACAATGCTGGCAGATGTGGGTTTAGTTGATATCCCAACAGGCAAGCGCTACATCGCTGCTATCATGGTTCGACGTCCGAATAATGACCCCCGCGCTGAAAAACTAATTAGCTCCATCTCTCGTGTTACTTACCAACAGTTGAGCCAAAATCCTGTTGCACCAAGCAGTCCGACAAGCACTGTGCCTGCAACTGGTTATCAAGCCCCAGTGATGAGTCCGGCTTTACCCAACGGCACAATGAACACCATGCCCCTAACAGGTTATCCACCCCCAGTGATCAGTCCGGTTTTACCCAACGGCACAATGAACACCATGCCCCTAACAGGTTATCCACCCCCAGTGATCAGTCCACAGTATTATCCCCCAAGATAAATGTCCCAATTTTAAATTGAAAATTAGAGCCAGAGCGTTACCGAAGAAATCCTTTGGTGGTGTTGGGTTTTGTCCCTCAATCCCACCCACACTTTTTATTTCTGGCGGAGGGGAATGGCGATCGCAAATTCAGTGTCTTGTCCAGTTTCGGAAACACAGTTTAACGAGCCACCGTGTTTCTCTGCAACAATTTGGTAGCTAATCGACAATCCCATCCCAGTTCCCTTGCCAACAGGTTTGGTGGTGAAGAAAGGGTCAAATAACCGTTGCTTGGCTAAATCTGGAATACCTACTCCATTATCAGCAATCCCAATTACCACATAATTTTGCTCAACGACTTGCGTGCGAATTTTAATCGCAGGCGTGAATTTTTTGCCCCCAGCCACTGCTTCTTCCAAAGCATCGATAGCATTGGCGATGATATTCATAAACACCTGATTGAGTTGCCCTGCATAGCATTCCACCGCTGGCAGGTTGCTGTACTCTTTAATAACTTTAATTTCCGGGCGATGGCTATTCTTCTTCAGGCGATGTTGCAAGATCATCAAAGTTTTATCGATGCCCTCATGAAGATCGACCGCTTTCCTTTCAGCTTCATCCAAGCGCGAGAAATTCCGCAAGCTCAGGACAATATCACTAATTCTTTGGGTACCCACTTTCATCGATGAAACCAGCTTGGGTAGGTCTTCTTGTAAAAAATCTAGTTCAATAGCTTCGACAACATCTTGAATCTCCGAGACAGGATCGGGGTAATGCTGCTGGTAAAGTTGCAGCAGTTCCAGTATGTCTTGGGTATACTGATCAGCATAGGAGAGATTAGCATGAATGAAATTGACTGGGTTATTAATTTCGTGTGCCACTCCCGCCACCAGTTGGCCTAGACTGGACATTTTTTCGTTTTGCAACATCTGGGCTTGGGTGCGTTGCAATTCTATCAAGGCGGTTTCTAGTTGTTCTTTCTGCTGCTTCAATTGGGCTTCTGCTTGTTTGCGTTCCGTAACATCCCGGCAGACAACCACCCCGCCTTTAAAGATATTATGAGCATCTCTGATCGGTCTGCCACTAGTGCTCACCCAAATGCCATCTGGTGACTGAGGATGGCGGATAAACATCTCAATATTATCTACATCTTTGCCCTGAATCGCCTGTAGCAGGGGCGTTTGTGCTTTTGGGAATGGGGTTTCCATATCGGGCAAAAAGATCCCATATTGCTGTGACAATTCCGATGTCAGGGAATCAGGCTCTGCCTTGATAAATATCCGTTCAGCCGCCGGGTTAAATACCAGAACCTTTCCCAGTTCATCAGCAACAATCACGCCATCGCTCATGCTATCCAAGATTAATTGCAGGATGTTGGTTTGTTTTTGCAACTCTGCCTCAATCCGTTCGCGTTCGCGTAGGGCAGCTTGTTGATCGCTAATATCAATTAAGCAACCATCCCAAAGAATCGAACCATCTGGCTGGGATGTCGGACGAGAAATCGCTTTTATCCATTTTAGTTGACCATCAGTACTGAAAGCTCGATGCTCAGATTTCCATATTTGCAAAGTTTGGGCAGAGTAGGCGATCGCAGATTGTAAAGCTTCAGCATCATCCGGATGAACCGTAGCAAACATCAGCGCTGAATCTTGTTGTACCGCTTTTGGCTCTAGTTTGATGATATCTCGACATCCAGAAGAGACAAAAGGAAAAGACATCGTCCCATCGGCATCAAGTCGAAACTGGTAAATTATTCCTGGGACGTTATCTGTCAGGCGTAGCAAACTGGCTTCGCTCTCTAATAGCGCTTGAGTGCATTCCCTAACAGATGCCAGCAGTCGCTCATTTGTTTGCCGCAGTTCAGCTTCAACTTGTTTACTGCAAGTCACATCTCGCATCACACCAAGCAGAAATTGATTACCCACCTCATCTTCAAACAGCGATTTTCGGATAGAGAAGATGTGGTTTTTGCCTTGAGTCTCAATCAAAAATTCCTCATCTTCATTGGGAATACCTGTAATGAAAACGAGTTCATCTGCCTCATAGTCCGGCAAAAAATCTCGGTCTGACTTGCCACTCAGTTCTGTTTGAGAGCAACCCATAAAGTTGCAGAAGGCGTCATTCAGCAAAACCCAGCGGTGCTGACGGTCTTTGACAAAAATCAGATCCGTCATTTTGTTGATCATAGCCTTGAGAAACTCAGGCGAGCCTCCCTGCCTAAAATCTGGTTCAGTGGACTCAGTACCATTGGGATCTGGAGATCTCTTGATACCTGAAGGCTGTATCTGCACTGTACGACTCCGATATTCTCTCTGGAGAGATGAACGCTGAAATATTCATCTCTGACTATTCCCTGATGATTATCGGATTAATTTTACCCCAAGTTCGTAGTGATAAACACTAAGCTTAAACCACATTTAATTTGTACTCATTCGTCAGCCTTAGTGCTTGCTAATAGGAGCTTTTAAATTTTGAATTGCTTATGAACATCGTTGATATCGCATTCCTGGCAGTTGGGACACTAAACCCATAAGTTCCAACTGTAACAAAGCACTAGAAACCAAGCCAGCAGACATATCTGTTTGTTGGACAATCAAATCAAAAGATACAGCATCCAGTGCAAACGCATTCATTACCCGTTGTAATTCTGGTGGTAAATCAGGCAAAGGTGCAGACGCGATTAATTGTGTATCTACATCGAGTTGCGGTATTGCTCCCAGCATTGTTAACAATTCGCTTAGTTCTGGGAGAATTAAAGAAGCTCCTTGACTAAGTAGCTTTAAACACCCTTGAGATGGCAAATCGTCCAGTCTTCCCGGCAGTGCATAGACATCTCGTCCGAATTCATTCGCATAGGAAGCTGTTATTAAGGCACCTGATTTCATCGGTGCTTCTATCACCAAAACAGCACGGCTTAAGCCGGCAATAATCCGATTACGGCGCGGAAAATGGGTGCGATTTGGGGGAGTTTTGCCGGGATATTCACTCAGAACTAATCCAGCCGTCAAAATTTGCTTGTACAAATCCCGATTTTTGTGTGGATAGATGACATCAACACCTGTACCTAAAACAGCTAAGGTGCGTCCTCCAGCCTTCATCGCGGCGAAGTGGCTTTCAGTATCAATGCCCTCAGCCATGCCAGAAACAACTGTAAAGCCATTTTTAGCCAAAGCTGTGCTGATTTTGCGAGTCCAACGGATACCATACTCTGTAGGTTGCCTTGTCCCCACAATCCCAACTAGAGGTTTTTGACCAAGATTTTCTTGCAGATCTACTTCACCGCGATAGTACAAAACTGGGGGTAGGCTGGGAGTTTCTCGCAATAAGTGGGGATAATCGGCGTCTGCTGGTGTCCAAAAATGGGGGTTTTCTTGCTGGTGCTGGGTGAGTAGTTGTTCTGGATGCAATCGCGATCGCTGTTGTACCACTTTTTCTAATGTCTGAAACCCAAACCCCTCAACACTTCGCAACTCTGCTGCACTAGCTTTCCACGCTGTCCCCAAATTACCAAAATGCTGTTGCAACCGTTGCAGCAATACTGGCCCAATCCCGGAAATTTGCGCCCAAGCTAGCCAGTAAGCACGTTCTTCTACCACTTTTACATCCTCACATCCACTGGCTTAATTATTCCCAAATTAGATTTGTCTGTTAAAGTATCAGGGAAACAGGCGAAGATAGGGAAGAAAACCCATGATGGAAGCATCTATCTTCAGTGATAAAATATCCCTCTCGCCTTCTTTTAAGCTTATCTGGTTGCTTAATTCCCTTACTTCTAGATAGTCTTTTTGGTTCATTACCTAGTTTGGCAGCTAAAACAATTGTTCTCAGATACGGTTTGTTGGAGCAATCGCTGCCTGTGGCAGATCTCCGCAGGTATGCTGAAACACAACAAGTTTCTAGCGAGCTACAATCTTTTCTGAGTTACCTCAAACCGAAAGAGAAACAGATGTTCCAAGGCGTTCTTCAGGTAAAGAAGTTTCTTGATATTGGGGCTTTTAGTAAATTAGTAAATACCCAAATTGGCGAGCAATTTTTAAATGTTTATTCCCCAACTATTGCCCGTCGTGATCAAGCAGGTATCCCTGCACTAAAATCTGCCCTTGTCCTCGGAGCCACCTCACCAGAAGGCTTGGGAATAATCAGCTTTCTCGAAGCTTATCCTAGTAACAGAATAGTAATTGACTTGGCAAAAACTTCAAAGTTACTCAGAATGCCCAAGTTACCTGCTGGTTCAACTAATCCGCCACCAAAAGATAATTTAACTGCTTCACCTTTATGGCAACTTGAACTGCAATATCAGACATTTGCTACCCAAGATAAGAAATTCTCAGGTTGTTTATTTGGTGATTCTATTTCTGCTGGACTTGGCAATAGTCTTGGTGAAGGCACTTTTAACTTTGCTTTCAATGGTGTGAGTACAATTTCATTAGTAGAACAACTGCAACGTTTAATTCCTACCAATGCGAAATGCCAAAAAACCGTGATTGCTATTGGGGGAAATGATGCTTGGTATGGGATGAGTGATGAGTTATTCGTCCAAAAGCTGCAAGAGGCGATTGCACTTGTCCGCGCCACGGGAACTAAAGAGATTTTTCTCATTCCTGCCTTTTACTCAACAGTCGCAGCTAGCTTAGATCCAAACAAAGCCGCCCCACTGTCTAGAGTCGAAAAAATTAATGCTTTGATTACTCAAGTTGCAGCAACCGAAAAAGTGACAGTTGCAGCAGAAGGTGTAGCACCGCTTTATGAAAATAATGTTCTCAAAGAGAATTTAACCAGTGATGGCCACCATCTTAATGCTGAAGGTCTAAACATTTATCGAGCAGCATTGTTAAAACTACTAGGAAGTTAATTAGAAATTAAAAAAAAATTATTCCTGGTTTTCCGAAAGCCAATTAATTACTTTTTCTGCATTTTGATTTGGTGGAAATACAGGATAAAATACTTTTTGAATTTGCCCATCAAAGATGATTAATGTTAGCCTCTTAATCAAGGTCATCGACTCTATTTCAAAAGTTGGTAATTTTAAAGCTTTCGTCAAAGCTAGTTCTAAATCGCTCAATAATTCAAAGGGGAGGTGAAGCCGCTCAATTGCCTCTTGCTGATATTCTGTATTCTGTGTGCTGAGACCAAAAACCATTGCACCAAGTGCTTGTAAATCTTGATAATAATCTCTAAATGCACAAGACTGTGGTGTACATCCTCTAGCTCCTGGAATTTCATTCCAACCTTGAGGCAGGTCTTGATCAGGTCTACCGGTGCGTGGATAGCAGTACACCACTGTTCTGGCAGTTAGGCAGGCTAAATCGACAATTTTTCCTGCTGTTGACATCAAGGGAACAGAAGGAATTTGCATTCCTAAAAGATGGTTACAAGCTCCATCATCAACTGGAACTAGAAGATTTTGGGGCAATTCATAGAGATTATCTGGTATTGTCATGAAATTTATTTTTAAACTTTTGCTGAACGTTGTTCATGCAAATAAGTAAATACAGATTTATCGCCAATATCTGGAGGAATTGCTTGGACTACCTTACGCAGGGCAAACACTAAAAATAAAATCGCCCAAATGCCTAATAAAAACTGTTCTGCTTGTGTTGGTAAAATTCCTAGCAAATGCCCTAGCAAAAGTAACGGCACGAGTGGGGTTAATACCTTAGTTTCTAGACGATTGAAGCAAAAAGCTTCTTTGAAATAAATGCCTGTCAAAGCAGCAAAGGTACAACCGACTCCAAATAAAGTAAGGGGTTGATTGTAAACGGTGACAGCTAAAGGTGTACTGCTAGAAAGTGCCAAAACTATTGATGTGATGCTACCAATCGCCCAAAAGGCTTGCAAAAGTCGGTGCAGCGGTTCCATGTAGATATGAATCATCACTAAACTCACACCAAGTCCGAGGCTAAAACAGGCATAGAGAGGCGTTAGTGCCGTGAAAACAGCGGGCTGAGGATTGAACAAAACTAAAGCGCTGGCGATCGCAAAACTCAGTGCAGCTACCATTAATCCTGTACGGTAGATGATCACGCTTTGGCGATCGCTTTGATTTATGGTAAATTCTCCAAACTGGCCTTGATAAATTAACGGTGCAGATCCGGTTTGCGTAGTCATAGAAAATTTCTGAGAAGTACTCCCACTATCTAGTGTGACACACTCCACACACTGACCTGAATACAGCTACAGTGGTGGCTCTCTCAACCAATCCGGCTATTGCTTCGGAGGCGTTAATGCAGCAAGGCCAAAATAACTAACCAGTGAGATAACTCAAAAGCTTTTTAATTTTTAATTGTTAATTTTTAATGCCGATGAATTCTACAGCATCTTGCAAGTTTAGCTGCAACTGTATCTGTGCATTACCGCTATTGATGGCAATTTCTACCCAACCGTGACTACCAACTAAAGCAAGAGCTTCCCCAAGTTGGACATCGCTGTAAGTTGTACCCCCTGGTATCCTCAAGCCAGATGCTTGCACACACCAGGTTTTACTCTGCACAGAACTTCCGGGAATGTTGCTGACTAAGTTGCCAAAGTGGTCTATATATTGAATGTAACCCCTTACCCCTGTTGTTGTCTGTTGACATTCTCCGATATCCAGATTAACCAAAGTAGCTGGATCGATTTCTTGTCCTAGTTGTTGTAGAGAAACACCACTAGCAAGATGAGCCGCGACAGGTGCAAAAATATCTCTACCGTGGAATGTGCCGCTGGGTTGAGGAGTGCGCCAATAGTTAAGATTTGTAAGTTCCACAGCGGAAATTGCCGAATTTTGAGCAAGTACGCCGCTGAAAATCCCATTATCTGGGCCGACGAGAAAACCTTGAGCCAATTCTATGGCGATCGCTTTTCGCTGACTTCCCACACCCGGATCTACCACCGCTAGATGCACCGTACCCACGGGAAAATAGGGGTAAGCATTCATCAGGCAAAATCTAGCCGCAGGAATATTTTGTGGTGGAATCTGGTGCGTCAAGTCGACAAAGCTGATCTGGGGGTTGATTTGGGCAATGACTCCTTTCATCACACCCACATACACATCGCGATCGCCAAAATCGCTCAATAAGGTCAGAAGTGGTTGTTGAATCATCTGCTGATCGAACAAGGCTCGACTATTAATATATAATGCATTTCGGATTTCTGTAACAACAGCTACAAAATATGTGTTATGTTAGGATTACAAGACATAAAAATAAACTTAAACAGGCATTCGCTATGAGTAGCAACAGAGCGCAAGCTGCTGTCAAAGCAGAAGCAGTTCACAAACAGAATATTCAAAGAAGCCTAGAGCATCGTTTGCAAGTAGCCAGAGCTACAGGTAACGAACAACTGATTCGCCAACTAGAAGTAGAGATGGCGTGCTACGGCTAATTCAAGTTTTCATTGTTGATAGTTTGTTGTGTATTACCCCGCTTCGGCGGGTTTTCTTTTTTTTGGTAGTCAGAACCAGCGCCAAAACTGCTGTGATTGGAAAATTAGAAAAAACTTTTAAACTCCCCAAGCGGCTGAGTTGAGGGAAAAATAAGCTTGTGAATCACGCCCATGCTGGCTTAATCTAGCATTTTCGCCAGTTATCATGGCTTTCTTGATTTGAGACAACTTGCCTCCTAAGTATGTAAAAATACCACACTTTACCCTTTACGTCTTACCTCTAAAGGTAGAAAATAATGGTTAACTCAAATTGAGGAAACCGAAGAGGGATTAATTCCCTAGAGGTATCCACCAAGGACTAACCTGCCTATTTACCCAAGAGTGCAACCAAGGTCACATGACGCAATCTTTAAATCAAGTCAAAGAGTGGGAACAACGTCGTGAGCAAGCAAAACCCTACTACAAGCAGGGTAAATTTCAAGAATATATTGATCTAGCAACTGAAAATTTACGGCTAGCTAGAGCAATTCGCGATCGCGCCAGAGTTGGTTATACATTAAACGATATCGGTTTAGCTCACCTCGGTTGCTGGCAACAGCAAAAAGCCTTAGAGTGTTTTCATCAGGCGCTTTCGGTTGCTCTAGAACTGGGTAATGCAGCAGCAGAAGCAACTGCACTCAGCAATCTGGGTTCCACCTACAACCGGATGGGACAGGTTGAGCAAGCGTTAGTGTATTTTGACAAAGCGCTGCAAATCTTCAGAAAATTGAAAGACACTCAAGGGGAAGTTTCTACTCTCAATGATGTAGCACTAATTTATACCAAGTTGGGAGAACCGAAACGCGCACTATTGCTACAGCATCAAATTTTGTCGATGCGGCGATCGCTAGGAGATTTTTCTGGTGAGGCGACAACGCTAAATGGGATTGGATATGCCTACACCACCTTAGGAAAGTTTGAGAAAGCTCTAGAATTTTTGCGAGCAGCCCTACCAATTCAACGAGCCTTCAAGAATATTGTGGGTGAAGCCACCACTTTAAACAACATTGCCTCGATTTATAGTGATTTAGGTCAACCGAAAAAGGCGTTATTGCTTTACTCTCAAGTTCTGTTGACACGTCGGACAATCGGCGATCGCGCCGGTGAAGCCACAACTTTAAACAACATTGGCTTTATTTATAGCAATTTCGCCAATCACCATCAGGCACTGAAGTACTACAAGCAAGCGATCGCCATTTATCAAGAACTGGGCGATTCTCTGGGAGAAACTTCAACTTTGCTGAATATGGGGAGTCTTTACGCCACAACAAAACGCAAAAAGTCAGCCCTATGCTGCTACCAAAAAGCCCAAACATTAGCCGATAAAATCCAACATCAGCCACTCTCAGACAAGGTACAGCGGTTCATGGACTGCCTGTAATTAGGGGATAAAAGCGAGTCTGATGCACTCAAACCTCAGGCTCTACTCCCAAGGCGCTTGACACTCTCAGGTCTAAAGACACTGAGATTCTTGGCTCAACGAAACCACTTAATCTAGATTCCTTGCGTTTTCTAAACCAGAGGTGGGGTTCTCCCCAAGCGACTTCGGGTATGCCCTACCCTAGTTGCATTGCTGCAAGTTCTTTTTTAGTTGAAGCAAATACGCCTCAAAATGCTTTGTGCCTAGTCCCTGTAAATCTTTTACCTATTACCAGAAGGAAGCTAGAACAATGTAATAGAACCCTATAGATTTAATTGTCAAGGTACAGCGTCTGCGTGTTAGGCAGCAATCGGGTTTTTAGACAGGTTGATTACCCTTCCTGTATATCTAAAATATTATCTATAAAAGGTTAAATTATGGCAAGTAAAAATAAATGTTGCAGTTAGAGAAGATGACAGGGATTAAAATCCCACGTATCGCTTATATCTCAGGGAAGACAGCCGCGCTCGTTTTACGCTTACCGGGTAGTCCTGTAAATAACCCGCATCTGGGCATAATCCAGCATTTTGCGCCCAGTTTAGTTGCCTTCTTTATTAGAGACAATTTCAATTACTACTTCTGGTGGTTTGCCAAATTCCCAGAAAAAATAAGAACGATGGCCTTTTTCCCACCAGTTTTCAGCTATCTGCACATCCAGACTTAAAAACACATCTGGCACAACTGGCGGTTTTTTGCTGCTGAAATACAAAGCTACATTAGCCGCAGCGAGAAACCCTTCAGCATTACTTGCGCCACTCCAAGAACTGTAGAGGGGTTCTGTGAGCAGCCGTTGCTGTTTTTCCGATGGTAGATTATCCAAAGGCTGATCATCCTCTGTAATTAGATGATTGACATCTGGTAACAAATCTTCTGGTAATAAGGCAGTGTCTGTCAAGGTGATATCAGTCATAGGGCAATTTGGCGGTTAAGCGATAGCGAAGCGCTGCTGCTTTCAGCAGATCGCAACTTAATTCTATTTTAAATTCCCTTTCTGACTATTTGTTCTGACTGCGGACGAGTCCTGTAAACCCAGCAACCGACAAAGAGGTTAATATCCATCCAAGGACGATATGCAGCCAGAAATAACGACGTATTATTTGGCCTGAAGGGATTTTAAGGAAGAGGAAATTTTTATCACTTCCTGGTTTGCTATTTGGCAACCAGTGGCTCTCCTGATGCAAATCAACAATTGGCAGGAAGACATCAATAGAATAAAGTAGTGGGTTGAAAACTGGATAATCTTCTGAGACTTCAGACTCCGAAGAATCAAATGGCCCTACATTTGAGGAGGGTGAGATTAGCTTATTTGTATAACCATAATTAAATACAACCGTACCAAAAATCACGAATCCAAATGAAAAAACCAAGGCATATTGAGGCCGATATCCATGAGCAATAGTAACTCCTAGGAAGCGATTCCAGAGGTAACTAAATATATTCAAACTGCCATATTCTAATCTGTCTTGCTCTTTACCAATTAAAACCTCTATAGCAGCAGCTTCATGGCCACTAGCCTTCAACACTGCTGCTAATTGCTCATAGGGTTGTAATGTAAACTCTTTTGTGGGTTGAAGCCGTAGCCACTCCAGCCGACGTTTACTATCAATGGGAGATGTTTCGCTAATCGCATTGTAAGTAAAGCCATTGAGATACAACCCATCTTTATCAGGCCAGCTATTAGCCTTATCAGCCAGAGTACCAACCCTAGCAAATCTCAGATCCAATTTCATCTGCTGGAAATTCTTTAGGGAGCATCGCATTTTGGAGGAAACATACTTCATTAAGCTGTATGAGTTTGATTTTATCGTCCACCTAAAAAAGTAGATTTGCCCAAATCGAATGCTCCAATTATTGATCTCTTGAAGAAACAGGGTGTCATCTATTCTTGCACTGACTAAGGAGACTAGCCCCTCAGCTGTAAAATCTTCGGTAAAGTACACATCTCCTTCAATATTTGCTCCATCAATTGAGAGAGCAATTGAGACAGCATCCTCTTTCTGATTGAAGAACCTGCCTCCACTGCAATTGAGTTCACCACCAATGGCAGATCCCGCCAGATGGACTGCGCCCCTAGCCTCAAATCCATTGTTTAGTCTGACGCTAGCCTTGATATTTGCACTATCAGCAGATAGGGCTATTCTTCCCTTGTTGTAGAACTTGCCTCCACTACAGCCTAGCTCACCGCCAATGGAAGCTCCCCGAAGACGCACTTCACCCTTAGCCTTAAATTCATCATCTAGGAAAACGCTAGCCGTAATATTTGCATTATCAGCACACAGGGCAATTTCTCCCCCGCTGTAGAACTTGCCTTTGCTACAATGGAGATTCCCGCCAATGGAAGCTCCCACCAGAAGCACTGCGCCCCTAGCCTCAAATTCATCGTCTAGGAAGACGCTAGCCTTGATATTTGCACTATTAGCAAACAAGGCACAATCTTCAAGAATTCTCTTATTTCCTTGATAGTTCAAGTCTTTATAGTTGAAAAACTTGCCTTTGCTACAATAGAGATTGCCGCCAATGGAAGATCTCGCCAGACGCACTTCACCCATAGCCTGAAAGCCATCACTCAGGAATACAGAACCCTCAACCTGTATCTCATCAGCATTAATGGATAAAACTTTACTTCCTTTTAGGCTCAAAGAGCGTAATTTAGCTTGCTGGAGAGAAATGGCCTTGGAGAAAGTACAATTAATAAACTTGAGAGGAATTTCTAGAGTTACAAAACTCAAATTCAGTTCTCCCTTAACTTTAGCGCCAACAATTTCTAGCCCTCGATAACTTAAAAATTCTCGCGCTTTTAAATTCGTACAAAGCCAGATAATTCTGTCAACATTCAAAGTGAGTGCATCAGCATCAGCGCTGAAGTCAGCCTCTTTACCCTCAAACACAGCAGGAAACAATTTTTTATCTGCTTCGGTGAGTTGATAAAACTCTTTCTCCGCTAACGTCAGCAACTCTTCTAGGCTGTTTGTCATTATTACGCTGTCTGGATTTGAGAAAATTAATCAGAGCTTGTGCAATGATAACCTGATTTCATGTATACAGCGGTTATTGACTACTACAGATAGATACTTTATCAATACCATCCCTAGTGGCAAGGCTAAAATAATGCATAAAATATAGCTCTTGTGGGGTGGGCGTCTCGCCATTGGTGTCAAGTTAAGAAAAATGGATTTGTGTCAAGAGAGGGAAACCTAATGGTAGAAGTCAACACAGGGGTGTTGAAAAGAGCCATGAGTAAACCACGGAAAAAGCAAGGGAATCCAGATTTTCGCCATCGAGTCAACGTACCGGCTCCGGCAAGTGAAGAGATAGAATCAAGGTTGTTTGAGTTGGTAAGTCCAGGCACATTTACCAACCTCAAAGAAGTAAAAGATAAAGAACGGAGCTTGCGCTCACGAGTACTGACCCTACCAGTAATGGCAGCAATAGTGTTGAGTATAGTGTATAGACAAGTACAGCACTTAACAGATGTATTGCGAATCCTAGAAGTAGAAGGATTGATGTGGGTAGAGGCAACGAAAGTGAGTAAGCAAGCTTTGTCTCAAAGACTCAACAGCCTACCGGCTCATCTATTTGCCAAACTGTTAGAGCAGGTCATAGAGTGCCTAGCAGCTAAAAGGAGTGTAAGGGAATTAGCCCCAGCCTGGGCATCAGTGTCCGAGAAATTTCCCGCCATTTGGATTGGAGACGCCTCGACACTCGAAGCCATGAAAAAACACTTCGGACAACTGCAAGAAAAAACAGGTGCGGTGTTGGCAGGAAAAATGCTGATGGTGGTTGAAGCTTTCACTCACACTCCCGTGGCAGTTTGGTATGATGCCGATGTCAAACGAAATGAGACTCGTTGGTGGCAAGCACTGTTAGAACGTTTACCTTCAGGCGGTTTACTCGTAGTAGACATGGGATTTTATGGTTTTGAATGGTTTGATTCTCTGACTACAGCTAATAAGTATGTGCTGACACGCCAAAAGGAAAAGGTGAGATATAAGGTAGCACGTGTACTTTCTGACGGCTCTCACTACAAAGACGAAATTATTCAAATGGGATGGCATCACACCAACCCATGTCGCCATCCCATGCGCCAAGTTTCCGTATTGTGGGGCAAGACTTGGTATCATTACTTGACTAATGTTCTTGACCCACAACAACTTTCGGCACAGGAAGTTTGCGAATTATACCGTCGACGCTGGCGCATTGAGGATGCATTTTTATTGACTAAGCGTTTATTGGGATTGTCCTATCTGTGGGTTGGTGGCACTAATGGTGTGCAGATGCAAATATATGCTACTTGGATTTTCTACGCTGTTCTTAATGACTTGTGTGCCGATGTCGCAGTAGCTTTACAACAGCCAATTGAGCGCATTTCTGTAGAAATGGTTTTTCGCAGTTTCTATTTTTTCCACCGCGCACTTTTACGTAACCCTGGGTTACAACTTATTCCTTGGCTCGTAGAACATCATCGTTCGATGGGGTTGGTCAAAGCCGTCCGTCAACGTCACCGACGAACGGCTGCTCGGTCACTTGACATCTGGGCTGATGCCTTAACTTGACACCAATGGCGTCTCGCCCGCCCATAACAGGCGAGACGCCTGTTCCACAAGAAAATTATAATGCACTAAATTAGTTCGTAACGCACCGAATTTTTGAAGATGGTGCGTTGGGAACGCACCCTACACTTTAAGAATTTTTGAAGATGGTGCGTTGGGAACGCACCATACACTTTAAGTTTTGGGTTTAAAAGTTGAAGAAACGTGTAATTCTTTCAACTGTTTCGCATCTACTGTTGAAGGTGCATCTGTTAACAAACAACGCGCTTGTTGTGTTTTTGGAAAAGCAATGACATCGCGAATAGATTCTTCTCCAGTCAGCAACATCACCAAACGATCTAAACCGTAGGCGATGCCACCGTGGGGGGGTGTACCATATTCAAAAGCTTCTAACAAAAAGCCAAATTTATTTTGTGCTTCTTCAGGAGAAAAACCAATCGCTTCAAATACCTGTTCTTGAATTTCTCGCTGATAAATCCGCAGACTTCCACCGCCAACTTCAAAGCCATTAAATACCAAGTCGTAAGCTTGAGCGCGTGCTGTTTTTAAGTCGCTCAAATCATCAGGATGGGGTGCTGTGAAGGGGTGGTGCAATGCTTCAAGACGCTTTTCGTCAGCATTCCACTCAAACATCGGGAAATCTGTAATCCAGAGCAAGTTGATTTTTTCAGAATCAATTAACTTAAATTCCCTGGCGATAACTTGCCGCAATCTGTCTAAAGTTTTATTGACAGTTGGCGCATCAGCAGCAGCAAATAATAACAAATGACCGGCTTTTGCACCTGTGCGGCTGATAATTTCTTGTTTTTGTTCTGGCGTGAGGTTGTCTTTGATTGCGCCAATGGTATCAATTTCACCATCTTCTCTAACGCGGATATAAGCTAAACCTTTAGCACCGGCTTCACTGGCTTCTTTAAATAAGTCACCACCTGGTTTAATGCGGACATTAGAGATGGCATCGTTACCGTTAGGAATGGGGAGGATTTTGACGATACCGCCATTTGCGACAGCTTCCCGAAAGACTTTAAAACCGGAGTCTTTCAAGATATCCGAAACATTGACTAATTCCAAACCATAACGCGTATCAGGTTTATCACTACCGTAGCGATCCATTGCTTCGGCGTAGGTGAGACGGGGAAAAGGATGAGGTAACTCAATGTCTTTAACGCTTTTGAAGATATGAGCAACTAACTTCTCGTTAAGTTCGATAATTTCTTCTTGGGACATGAAGCTCATTTCCATGTCCAATTGGGTAAATTCTGGTTGTCTGTCGGCGCGTAAGTCTTCATCGCGGAAGCAACGAGCAACCTGATAGTATCTATCCATGCCGGATACCATCAATAATTGTTTGAATAGCTGCGGTGATTGGGGTAAGGCGAACCATTCACCAGCATTAACCCGACTGGGTAGGATGTAATCACGCGCACCTTCGGGGGTGGAACGGGTGAGGATGGGGGTTTCTACTTCGATGAAATTGGCGATATCTTCTAGGTAGCGACGGACGGCTTTGACGACTTGGTGACGCAGTTGCAAGTTACTCGCCATGCGATCGCGCCGCAAATCCAAATAACGATATTTTAACCGCAAGTCTTCCCGCACTGGATCGTTGTTGCCGGTAGCGACTTGGAAGGGTAATTGCTTATGGATGGCGTTGAGTAAAACGATTTTATCGGCGTAGATTTCGACATCGCCTGTAGGAATGCGGGAATTTAGGGATTCTTCAGGACGTTGTGTTACCCTGCCTGTGATTTCCACAACATATTCACTTCGCAGTGTGTTAGCCTGTTCGTAAGAATCGGGAGTCCGTTGTGGATCACTGACGATTTGGACTAGCCCAGAGCGATCGCGTAAATCCAAAAATGTCACGCCCCCATGATCGCGGTAACGGTCTACCCATCCGTATAAAGTAACAGTTTCTCCAATATGTTCTTTTCGGAGTTCGCCGCAATAGTGAGTTCGCATAGCTATTAGTTCTTCTTTTCCGGGCTAGATGGTTTGGTAAATAGTCAAAGCCTTCCCATTATCTAGCATCAACACTAATTGTAGTAATTCTGAGTCAATAAAATTCAGCAAAAACGGCAAACTGGCAACGAAGAGGTGAATCTTGCCTCAAGTCACACGCTGTAGAAAACAGTGCTGCGCCATATTGTGTGTTGTTTTTTACAAAATATACGTATCCAACCCAGACTTTTTATGTGCTTAATCATTGTCTCCATAAAAATCTTCATCTAATAACTGATCTATCAGAAAAGGACAATCGAGAGGATATTCTTCTTCAGCAGGTTTTCTAACTCCTAATTTAGCCTTTTTACCTTCCTTAATCGCCAGTTTACGAGCATCGAAATATGCTTGAGAAATAACTTCAGTAATATAGTTTTTAAAAGAAGGATTTTCTTCCAAATCCTTTTTGATTCGGAAACGATGTTCTGTCACAGAACTATACCAGCTTCCTTTCATCATCTCAGGAGCATCAGATTGAACGGTTAGTTTTAGTAAATGTGCAATCAGGATTGTTAAATTACTAATAAATGACCGTTTCTCTGATTTTCCCATATCTTCTAATTCTAAAAGCAAATGCTCCCAATCGATATCATTAAATTGATGCTGTTTAATTTGTTCAATAATGCTTTCTCGCCAAAGATTAAAATCTTGTTCATACAGTTGATTATTCATAGTTAATCTTGTGATCGCTATTGACTGGCGTAATCTAATTTTATCTCAAAACTCCAATCCCCCTCCAAGCCGTGGTGAGGGTTTAGAGGTGGAGTGCTACGGGAATGGTGCAACAGATAAATCTAACCAAATCTTGCCAAAAACCGGAATAATGCCCAGCTAATATGTATAAAATATCATCAATAACCTCTTGCTGACGCGATTATGCCGCCAGATTACGACCGTCAAAATCTCCGAGGGCGCTCTTTTAAAGGTCAAAATCTGACAGGCGCCAACTTTAGCAAAGCGGATATTAGAGGAGCAGATTTTACCAACGCTAACCTTAAAGGTGCTGACTTAAGTGGTGCTAGGGCTGGACTACAGTATCATTCAGTTATTTGGTTACTCATAGTCTCATGGCTGTTGTCGGGATTATTAGGATTTTTCTCAATCTTCATGGGAGTATGGATAGCAGTTATTTTTGAAGCTTTTAAGACTGACAAAACTCAAATTTTTATTATCGGGGTAGTCTCCCTAGTTTTAGTGGCACTCTTTTGCATTGTCACTATTCGCAAGGGTTTCACAGCAGGTTTAGGAGCCTTTGCCTTTGTCATCATAGTTGCTATGGCTGTTGCCTTTGCGGGAGACATAGCCGGAGCTGTCGCTGGAGCTATTGCTGGAGGCATTACTATAGGCATTACCACTTCGATTATAAATGCCACAGCCTTTGCCTTTGCTATCTCCATCGCTGGAGTGTTTGCTGGAGTCGGAGTTTTTGTCAGCTCCTATGCTGGAGTCTTTGCTGGAGCCATAGCTACAGACTTCGTTGGAGTCACAACTAGAGTCTATCAAGCGATTGCTATCAACTATGCTATGGCTATCATTGATGCCTTCATCTTTACACTATTTACTATTTACATAGGGTGGGGTAGTCTCACGAAAAATGAGAAATACACTTTAGTTCGCTTAGTCGCTCTTACCTTAGCTGCTACAGGTGGCACAAGTTTTCGTGGTGCTGATTTAACTGATGCTGATTTTACTGGTGCAATTCTCAAAAACACAGATTTCAGAACAGCAAACCTAACGCGCACTCGTTTTTATGAAGCGAAAAAACTTGATTTTGCTAGACCAGGTAATACGATACTAACTAACCGCGCTGTTCTCAATTTGCTCATTAGCTGCAATGGTAGAGGTAAATCTTACGTTGGTGCTAACCTCAGAGGCGCAAACCTGAAAGGTGCAGACTTGAAAGAGGCTAATTTAAAAGATGCTGATATTATTGAGGCCACTTTCCAAGGCGCTTGTTTAGAATGGGCAAACCTGACTCTTGCTCAAGCAGTCGGTACTAATTTCAGCAATACTCAAATGACAGGTGCTTGTGTGGAAGCTTGGAATATTGAAAATACCACTATATTAGATAATGTAGATTGTCGGTTTGTCTATCTTTTAGATAATCCTAAACCAGGAACCGATGACCGTGAACGCCGCCCCAATAGTGGTTGAAATTGGTAGTGTTGGCAGAGATTTTAATGCTAGTGGACAAGCTTTGAATTTAGGTGAAATGGATATTAGCGGTGTGGTAACAAATACCATCAGCCAATTACCCGCTTCACCAGAACCAGATAAACCGGGAATTAAGGAATTATTGACGCAATTGCAAGCAGCGATTGAGGCGGATAAAAACTTAAATCAAGAAGATAAAGCTGAGGCATTAGAGCAAGTTAAAGCCTTAGCAGAAGCGGGTAAAAATCCCCAAGAAGGAGCAATGCAAAAGGCGGCGAAAACAGCGATAAAGATTTTAAAAGGGACAATTTCTAGTTTACCCACAGCGACAAAATTGGTTGAAGAATGTAGTAAAATTCTGCCGCTAATTTCTGGATTTCTAGGTTTAGGTTAGAGAATGTCTGAGAATATTTAAAAAATGGCGATTAGAAATCGCGTCTACACAGGCAAAACCCACCTCCGTGGGTTTCAAACTCTTGATTTTATATCGTCCGGCATTTATTGCTAGGATGGGAGGTAGAACCTCCCTGATGAGCATTCCCAGTCTCCGACTGGGAACGAGATATATAGAGGTAGAGGCAAAATGTCTAGGTATGAATTATGACTGCTGTAACTGTACAAATACCACCATCGCTTAAATTCACTGATGATGAATTTCTGCAAATAATTGCTGCTAATAAAGATTTGCGTTTAGAATTATCGGCTCATGGGGAATTAATTGTTATGTCGCCAACGGGAGGAGAGACAGGAAACCGGAATTTTGAAGTTTATCTTGATTTAGGGTTTTGGAACCGCAAAAATGGTTTAGGAAAAGCTTTTGATTCTTCTACCGGGTTTAAATTACCTAACGGTGCAACTCGTTCACCTGATGTCTCTTGGGTAAGCATAGAAAGATGGAATGCACTCACACCAGAACAAAGAAAGAAATTTCTGCCCTTATGCCCTGATTTTGTAATTGAATTACTTTCAGAAAGTGATGATTTAGCAGATACTCAGTCCAAAATGCGGGAGTATATTGATAATGGTTTACTTTTAGGCTGGTTAATTAATCCTAAAGATAAACAAGTAGAAATTTATCGCCCTAATCAAAAAGCAGAAGTTTTACAATCTCCTACCAGTTTATCTGGGGAAGATGTATTGCCAGGGTTTATTTTAGATTTACAGCCGATTTTTGGCTCATGACTGGAAAACAAAAAAACGATTAGGGACACAGCAATGCTGTATCCCTAGGAATGGTTATGTATTGCACTTAAGTTTGAGAACGAGGCGCATTGAAGGCTTCCCAGGCGGCTTTTGCGGCTTTTTGCAAGCGATCGCTAAAATTTATCGCTTCTTTCATCATCAAGTACCAGTTTCTTTCCGCTTCATCCTGCATTACTGCCCAAGTGTACTCTAGGCGATGATCGCGTTCCATCAGTTTCTGCCGTTCAATCGCTTCCCGTGCTTGGCGTACAGCATTCAAATAGGTTTCACGGGTAATAGTACCAGCAGCCTCAGCTTGCGCGCGTTTAGCGATCGCCTCAATTAGCGCTGTAGTTTCCCGCTTAACTTCCTCAGTTTCCCCAGCCAATGCGGTTTCAAGTTGATGGGTTTGAAAACTGATTTCTAATTTCTCTCTAGATCCGATGTTATTAGCAGTCATAGTTCGAACATCCTTGTTGCAAAGCTTACTCTCGGATGAAAACTTTACCCTGGACTGAAATTACAAACACTTAATAAGCTGTTGTAGGCAGTTGTTGCTCTAACTTCAGCAACGCTTCAACTCGCGCCTCAGTCGCTGGGTGGCTGGAGAACAAATTACCCAAAAATTGCCCAGAAATTGGATGGATAATCAATAACGGTTCAAAGGCTGGGTTAGCATTTAAAGGCATTTGTCGGGCTGTAACTTCTAAGCGTTGCAGTGCTCTAGCTAAAGCGCGGGGATTACCAGTCAATCTCGCAGCACCAGCATCAGCAGAAAATTCTCTAGTGCGGGATATTGCTAACTGAATGATCGTCGCCGCCACAGGTGCAAGTACTACCGTTAATAGCACTCCCAAAGGATTTCCACCTCTGTTGTCATCTCGCGAACTAGCACCGCCAAACCATGAGCTGTAACTCACCATTTGCGCTAGGAAAGAGATAGCCCCGGCGACAGTAGCAGCTACTGCTTGTGTGAGGGTGTCACGATTAATTATATGGGTGAGTTCGTGGGCAAGAACGCCTTCGAGTTCATCCTCTGGTAATATATTTAAGATTCCTTCGGTGACAGCAACAGCCGCGTGTTCTGGATCTCGTCCTGTAGCAAAAGCATTGGCACCTTGGCTAGGAACAATGTAAACTCCCGGCATGGGAATCTTGGCACGCTGAGACAATCTCTGCACCATTCTATAAAGTCCCGGTGCTTCGGCTTCAGTCACTGGTTGAGCGCGATAGACTGCCAAGGCAATCTTATCAGATTGATACCAAGAAAACAGGTTTGTAACTGCTGCTAATCCAATCCCCACAATCAAGCCAGTAGTACCACCAAGTACCCAGTAACTAATTGCAATTAATAGGCCGCTGAGTGCTGCTAGCAGTGCAGCAGTTTTCAATTGATTTGTCATTTTTTTGCTCTCCTGACTAATGCTGTATAGTTTTTTAGTCCTTTCTAGACAACAGCATTTACTTTAGCCCCTCCTTAACAGTATCCAGTTAAACTCAGATATTACAGTGCAGAAAACCTCTCACAGGAGTTCGGTTTTCCCGATTAAGTTCTGAAAATACATCTGGACTCATGAGGACTTAATTTAGTTTTTTAAATAGTTCAACAGCAATAATACTTATAATTGTATATGTTAAAAAAAGCATCTATCTTTGGTCGTAAACATTGGATTAATCTGCTGATAGTGACACAGCTAAATGGCTTAATTTATTTCAACGAATAGCGTCAGATTTTTACAAATGAAACACCTGCGTCAATTTGAACTATTTATTGCCTTACCCCATCTAATCAAGTGGTTGCCAATCTCCTTTGCAATTGGCATATTTGCCGGCACAGCTTCTGCTGCTCTTTTGGCATCACTAGAATGGGCAACGGATTGGCGCGAATCTCATCGATGGATTATCGCCTTGCTGCCGCTAGCCGGTTTTTTGAGCGGTTTGATTTATCATCACTTTGGTCAGAGTGTAGAAGCAGGAAATAATCTTTTACTAGAAGAAATCCATAACCCAAAAGATATTATTCCCTTCCGTATGGCTCCTTTAGTTCTACTAGGAACAGACCTCACTCATTTATTTGGTGGTTCAGCCGGACGTGAAGGCACAGCGTTGCAAATGGGTGCTTCTCTAGCAGATCAGTTAACTAAAATATTGCACTTTAAAGGGGCAAATCGACGAATTTTGTTAACCGCAGGTATCAGCGGCGGATTTGCTTCAGTTTTTGGTACTCCTTTAGCAGGAACAGTGTTTGGTTTGGAAGTTTTAGCAATTGGTAAAATTCATTATGATGCTCTTTTCCCCTCTTTAATTGCAGCAATTGTCGGGAATCAGGTAACTTTGCTATGGGGTTTACATCATACAGCATACCGACACGCTCCAATTATCCCCACAATTACAATTTGGCAACTGATATCTGCGATTATTGCCGGCGCAATTTTTGGAATTGTGGCGAGACTTTTTGCTCAAGTTACACATAAAATCAATCATTTATTTAAAGCCAAAATATCCTATCCGCCAATGCGTCCTTTAATTGGTGGTGCGATGATAGCCGCAATTGTTGGTTTGAGTGGTACAACCAAATATATTGGGCTGGGTATTCCAACTATTGTCGATTCTTTTTACACTCAGCTACCTCCTGGGGATTTTGCAGCCAAATTGAGTCTTACCGCTTTAACTTTAGGTGCAGGTTTTAAAGGAGGAGAAGTGACACCGCTATTTTTTATTGGTGCAACTTTAGGTAATGCTTTATCGTTACTTTTGGCGCTACCCACACCACTATTAGCCGGAATGGGATTTGTCGGTGTGTTTGCCGGTGCAGCGAATACACCTATAGCTTCGACTTTAATGGGAATTGAACTCTTTGGACTGGAATCTGGTGTATATATTGGTATTAGCTGTGTGGTGAGTTATCTATTTTCGGGACATTCAGGAATTTACACTGCACAGCGCATTGGTTTGAGCAAGTATTCTTCTGTGCAATTGGAAGAAGGACTGACTTTGGCTACTCATAAACAGGCAAAAGTTGAGCCATCTGATGATATCAAATCTTAGACATAGCAGAATCCTTGTAGAGACGTTGCATGCAACGTCTCTACATTCTTTCCCTCCAAATGTCTAATTGATATATAGCAATCCTATTTTAGTTGTTAACAGCAGTATTTTTTTAACGTTCGCGCAGCGTGCCGGAGGCATTACCGCAGAGACGCAGAGAGCGCAGAGGAAGAGAAAAAAGAGATGTGATGCCTACGGCTCCCGTTAGGGATACACATCTAATTTAGGATTGCTATAGTTCGTGTTGTCAGCGGTTAGCGAGATTTAGAATCTTTGTTTTCAGAATAAGTGACGATTAATTTCTGATCTAACTAGCTCATATAACTTGATATCCGCTATGCTTAAATTATATATTTGTGAAAATCTCACAAATGTGCTGTTTAAGAATAGGAGGTTACTATGCTCATAGAGTTTAGTATTGGTAATTACAGATCCTTTAAGGATAAAGTTACTTTTAGTATGGTGGCGGCTAATATTGTCTCTAAAGAAAAGGAACTTGATAATAATAATGTTTTTGCAGTAGATGATGAGCTTAAATTACTCAAAAGTGCTGCGATTTATGGGGCTAATGCTAGTGGTAAAAGCAACATAGCCAAAGCATTAAGTTTTATGAAATGGTTTATGATTAACTCCTCTAAAGATACTCAAACTACAGAAGAAATAGGAGTTGAACCATTTAGGTTAAGTACAGAAACTGAAGCACAACCATCTTTTTTTGAAATTGTGTTTATATTAGATGGCAAAAAGTATAGATATGGGTTTGAAGCCACTAAAGAAGATGTAGTTTCAGAATGGTTATTTGTTGTTCCAAAAACTAGAGAAACTCGGCTTTTTGAACGGAGTTATGATGGAAATCCTGTTACATTTAATTTATCTAAAAGGTTCAAGGCTGAGGGGATTTATCCAAGAACTAGGCATAATGCACTTTTTCTTTCAGTAGCGGCTCAGTTTAATGTTGAAATGGCTGAGAAAATTCTAGATTGGCTAGCAAGAAAATTAAATATAGTTTCAGGGTTAGATGATAGAAGTAATTTGGCTTATACAATAAAATGTCTAGTAGAAGATAATAATAGAGAAGAAATTATTCAATTAATTAAAAAATTAGATTTGGGTATTAGTGACATAAGAGTAAAAAAAGAATCAGAAATTACCCTTGATTCTTTGCCTCTAGCAATAGCAGATGAACTCAAAAACTTCATTCTCAAGAGTGGAGCCAAGAAACCACCTTCAATTTATACTGTTCATCAAAAATTTGATAAACAAGGTAATTATGTTTCTATGGAATTATTTGATTTAGAAGCTCAAGAATCTGAAGGAACTAAAAAAATAGTTGCTATTGCTGGGCTTTTGGTAGATACTCTTAAAAATGGCAAAGTTTTGATATTTGATGAATTTGATGCAAGACTTCACCCTTTAATTAGTAAGGCAATTCTTGAATTATTTAACTCAAAGGAAACAAATTACAATAATGCACAACTAATATTTATGACTCACGATACAAACCTGCTGAGTAACCAACTCTTTCGTAGAGATCAGATTTGGTTTACCGAGAAGAATAAATATGGTGCTACAGATTTATACTCCCTGGTTGAATATAAAATTAGAAATGATGCCTCATTTGAAAGTGACTACATCAAAGGCAGATATGGCGCTATTCCTTTTATTGGAAACTTAAGTCAAATTATCGGTGAACCTAATGCCTAGAAAAAGTGAAGGGAGAACGCCATCTCGTGGTTATTCTGATAGAAAAGTAGAAACAACAGATACAAGAGACACATTCCTAATTATTTGTGGAGGTGAACAAACAGAAGTAAATTACTTTAAAAGGTTTCGTGTTTCCACAACTGTTAAGAAAATTCAGGTTGAAGGATTTGGATATAATCCTAGTAAATTAGTGCAAGAAGCAAAAGAATTTAAAGCTCAAGGAGATTATGATCAGGTTTGGTGTGTATTTGATAGGGATGATTTTCCTAAGCAAGATTTTAACAATGCTATTGCAAGTGCTGAAATAGCAGGATTTAAAGTTGCCTATTCTAATGAAGCTTTTGAATTATGGTATGTATTGCATTTTGAATTTCTAAATACTGGGATTCCTCGTAAAGATTACATCTCTAAATTAGACTTTTTACTGAAAAAGAAATATGAGAAAAATAGTGATACAATTTATGAGGAGATAGAAAATCTACAACCTACTGCTATCAGAAATGCTAAAACTCTTCTCAAGCAATATAACCCTTCTAATCCAGAAAGTGATAATCCTTCAACAACAGTACATTTGTTAGTTGAGGCGCTAAATAAATTTATTCGATAATGCTTATCTGTTTACAGATTAACCTAACAGTTCTCTAACTTTCTCCCGAAACTCTAACGCTGCATCTAGAGGATCATCTGCAATTGCATATTGCGCCAAGATTGTTAAATCCAAATTTGGTAATAACTCGCTCTTTGCAACTTGTTCGTAACTGTCACCGCACAGATGGTAAATTTTAAATTGATTATTTTGGAAAAACCAAACTTCCTTGACACCTAATCTTTTATAAACCTCTAATTTATCTATCCCCCCACTTGTTATAATTACTTCAATTGCTAAATCAGGAAATTCTTTTTCTGTACCTATACAGTAAGATTCATCTGGCTCTACACCACCTTTTTTTGTTTGTTTGCGAAAAGTAGTAGAACCTAGAGGAAAATAACGAATGCGTTTTTCTTGAAAGTAAGCTTCTAGCAAAGAACCAATAATTGTTTTATTGCGTTCATGTCGGTAATTTGGTGACACTAATTCTATCACTCCATCTAAATATGTGACTCTATATTGCAGGCTGTCACCTAAATCATTGAGTAAAGCTTCATAACTCTCCCAACTAACACCAGTGATTGTTTGTCGTTCTTCTGGATCTTCTGCTTGTAACAGTTCAGATAATTCTTGAAGTAATACCATATAAGTTGTTAATCTCTAATTACTGTTCAATCATTGCAGCAAATTCTTCTAAAGCTTGAAAACTTCCCACTTGCCAACTACGTTCAATAGTAGCAGGGATAATCTGAGTAATGGCTATATCCTCAAAATAGGGACTTTGTTCAGATTTGATATATTTGCGATTTTTCAACAAATAAATGGCAAGTCTACCACTATCATATATCCATAATTCGGGGACTCCAATAGCTTCATAAGCATCAAGACTGGTTTTTGATGTGACATCAATTTCTATGGCTAAGTCTGGCGGTGGATTATCAGGTTGTAAACGCCTGCGTCCGATCATTTGTTGATAATTTTGAATATAAAAGCAAGCATCTGGCTCAACTCCTGCTGTACCTTGTCGTTTAAAAGTTGTTGAACCAAAAGGTTGATATTTAATTCCTTTTGCTTTCAGCAATATTTTGATAATATCAGAAATTAAATCTTTGGAAATTTCATGCTCAGGTAAAGGAACCATAATCTCTAAATTACCCTGATTATAGGCAATTCGTGAAGCTCTTTTTTCTCCCAGTTCTTGTAAAATAGATTCAAATTCTTCCCAGGTAACATTTGGAATGGTAACTGTACTACCAGGTGTTAGTTGCATCTGGCTAACGGGTTTGAAGATGGGGATAGCTACACTCATAGCATTTATGATTTTTGATAGATTAAGTCTAACAAAAAGTAGGGTGGGCATTGCCCACCACAACTTACTAAACCTTAAATTTTTCGGTGATGCGCTTCATTGCTTCTTCGACGTTTTCTCGGCTGTTAAATGCAGAGATGCGGAAGTAACCTTCACCCGCAGCACCAAAACCAGAACCAGGAGTTCCCACTACATTTACGGTTTGCAGTAGTTTATCGAAGAATTCCCAACTGGATAAATTATTGGGAGTTTTCACCCAAACGTAAGGTGCATTTACGCCGCCATAAACTGATAAGCCGGCGGCTGTTAATTGCTCTCGAATGATTTTGGCGTTTTCTAAATAGAAACTAACTAAGGCTTTGATTTGCGCTTGTCCTTCTTCCGAGTAAACCGCTTCAGCACCCCGTTGGACGATGTAAGAGACACCGTTAAATTTGGTTGACTGGCGGCGGTTCCAGAGTTTCCACAGTTCGACGTCGGAACCATCAGCGGCTTTGGCTGTGAGTGTTTTGGGGACGACGCTTAAGGCGCAGCGGGTACCGGTAAAGCCGGCATTTTTGGAGAAGGAGCGAAATTCGATCGCACAATCTCTTGCACCTTCAATCTCGTAAATCGAGTGGGGAAGGGAAGAATCGGTGATATAAGCTTCGTAAGCAGCATCAAAGAAGATGATGGAACCGTTGGCTTTTGCGTAATCTACCCAAGCTTTTAGGTGTTCTTTGGTGGCGGTGGCACCAGTGGGGTTGTTGGGGAAGCAGAGATAGATTAAGTCAACTTTTTGGGAGGGAATCTCAGCAGTAAAGTTGTTTTCAGCGGTGACAGGGAGATAAACTAAACCTTCAAACTCGCCTTTATCGTTAGCTACCCCGGTGTTTCCCGCCATGACGTTGGTATCTACGTAGACGGGATAAACTGGATCAGTCACAGCGATCGCATTATCATGACCAAAAATGTCGAGAATATTGCCGTTATCGCACTTGGAACCGTCAGAAATGAAGATTTCATCAGCTTCTATCGCTGCTCCCCTTGCTTGGAAATCGTGAGCAGCAATTTTCTCCCGTAACCAGCTGTAACCTTGTTCTGGGCCATAGCCTTTGAAAGTTGTGCGATCGCCCATTTCTTCCACAGCTTTAATCATAGCTGTGCGGCAAGCTGCTGGTAAAGGTTCGGTGACATCGCCAATACCCAACCGGATCACCTTAGCATCAGGATTTGCTTGGACAAAGGCATTCACCCGGCGAGCAATTTCCGGAAATAGATAACCTGCTTTTAGCTTCAGGTAGTTGTCGTTAATGGTTGCCATAAGTAGATTGTGAAAAACGCCCTCAAACAGCTTACTCCTAATTGATATCTGCAATATCTTTGTTGCTCTTGCCGATGTTAGATGATCTTTGGGAGATGCAAATAAGAAATCGCTACAGGTATTACCCTGTAACGACTTGAAAATTGACTAAAAGGCAAATTGTGAAGCATTGAGGTATTAACCAGCAACACGGCGACGACGTGTAAAGACCATACCACTTGCTACTAAACTCAAGCCAACGAGTGCAGTTGGTTCAGGAACCTCAGTTACGGGCGGAGTTTTTGGTTTGTTAGAGATGTACAATGAGGCGTGAGACAATCCCTGAGCTTTGCCTTGGCCATTTACAGAAACACCAATGGTATTAAATATCCCTGTTAAACCTTTAGAGAAGTCATAATCGTTAAACAGATAGGCACTGTAAGAATTAGATGCCTTCAAGCTAACTACAAAAGTGTTACTGGACAATGGTTGTTTCAGACTCCAAGCGCCAGTAGTGGAGCCGTTAGCTGCTTGAATGAAAGGATTACTGCCTTGATCCGATTTGCCAGCCAAAGTCCATGCTACGCCAGCACCAACAATATCGCTAAACAGACCATTAGCTAATTTTGTATCTAATGCACCTGTATCATTGCCATTAAAGGCTCCCTCGCAATCTGTAGCAGAAACTCCTCCCAGGGAAACGTTAGTAATGCTACAATTTACGGCGGCGTGTGTAGGTGCGGCAGCCACTGTGGTGACAATACCTGTGGTTAACAAAGCGGAAGCGACAAAGGTAGAAAATTTAGTTTTCATTTTATTTTGACTGTCCTGAGATAGGGTTTTAATAGCCTGTAAGCAGTTCTTAGCTTTTTTCCTTAATGCAAACTATCATATGACCGATTCCGGAAAAGTATAAAGGGCGAAAGTAGCATTTTTATCATCTCTTTAATAAAGTGTTGGTAAATTTGAGGAGGACTTAAAGACGCTACCAGGTGTTCTTCAAAATCCTGTGCTGGAAATAGCTACTATTTTCCTCTGTACTATGCTCTGAAACTTCAGACTCGTAGGGATCATAGGCAAGATTCGTTCTTGGGTTTATAGTGAAGAAAATTAACGCCTTGATTTATGAAGAGTGTTGGGCTGAATCTACTACTTTAATACATAAGTAATTTTACTATATAAATTCTAAGATTAAGATACAGATTTTATCATCCTTAGAGGATGTTTGAAAAGTTGTTTGTGATAAATAAAACACTCGTAGATCCCCCCAACCCCCCTTAAAAAGGGGGGCAAAAACTTCTCAAAGTCCCCCTTTTGAAGGGGGATTTAGGGGGATCTCGATCAATTTTGATACTTCTCAGACATCCTCTTACACAGGGAGGCGTTTATAAAATCAAGAAAAATATGTATCTTTGATTTGTTGCGGGAGCGTAAACCGCGCCCGTAGGAGGCTCATATGTAGGGTGCATTTCTAACGCACCGGATTGATTAGCCCTCTTTTGTCACTTTCCGGGAGGGCAATCTCTGAAAGCCTGATCAACCAATCAATCCAACCTATTCTATTAGAAAAAAATGGGTGTGGTATTTGTTATTAGAAATAAATTGTGCAATCGCTTAGTAGATAAAAGCTCTAGAATTCAGAAATGGCAAATGTTTTCGGAGAGTGACAGAACAGGATTAGTTATCACTAGATATCATGTCGGACATCTTGAGCATTGATATTAGCCTCAAAATCTTCATTACAACCTCGCTCTCATCCGGATTTCAGGAGATATCGTGAGTCAGAACCTTGACGCTGCGACAATTTCGATTATTATTCCGACTCTCAACGAAGCGGGTAATATCAAAGACGCTTTAGCCAATACTCAACCGAGTACAAATATAGAAGTAATTGTGGTTGATGGTGGCTCAACAGATGACACTGTAAAAATTGCTCAGTCACTAGGTGTAAAAGTTATCTCATCTCCTACTGGTCGTGCAAGGCAAATGAACGCAGGTGCTTTGGTTGCAAATGGCGACATACTGCTGTTTCTCCATGGGGATACCCGGTTACCCGCAGGATTTGATCAGATGATTCGCACAGCGCTACAACAGCCTAAAGTTGTCGCAGGTGCATTTACTTTGCGGATTGATGCATCGCGCTGGGGTTTGCGGTTGGTGGAATCGGGGGTGAAATGGCGATCGCATTTTTGGCAAATGCCTTATGGTGATCAAGCAATTTTTTTAACCAAAAAAGTATTTCAGCAAATTGGTAATTTTCCTGAATTGCCTATCATGGAAGACTTTGAACTCATAAAGCGGTTAAAAACTTTCGGCAAAATCACCATTATTCCCGTGCCAGTGACTACTTCAGCCCGGAGATGGTTGCAAAAAGGAATTTTCCAAACTACCCTGCTGAATCAGATAGTCATCATTGCATATTTATTCGGTGTTTCACCAGAACGAATTCGTAGTTGGTATCGCCAAGAAAAATTTAGGAGGTTATAAAAATTAATTTAAATACTTGTTCGCCGCTGTTTGATTAACCATAATAAAGCTAATCCGGTAAGCGTAGAATATATAGCTAAACCTCCCACAAACAAAATAGTCTTTTCATCAAATCCCCCATTAAAAATCGTATAAAAATCTCCAAAATCCAAAAAGGGAAAGCTCATTATCATACTCAATGGACTTACCAACACCCAGACAAAAGAGACTGTTTTCCACCGAGAATCTTCAGGAAACTGAGCAATTAGGGCAAACCATTGTACAATTCCAGCTATAGTTCCAACTACTAAACCACTGATAATGCTTTGCCAAAAAGTCTCTTGAACCGTAATAAATTTATCATTTCTTAACCAGAAGTGCCGGCTCTGAACAATCAACTGAAAACTGATAGTACTATAGAAGATACTTGCTATTATCCAGTAACGAATTCGCGGGAAATATTTTCTGAGAACTAATCCTTGTGAGATACCGATAATTGTCCCAATTAAAGCTCCCCCTAGAAGTGAACCTACCAGAATCCCCTCTTGACCAGGTTCTAAAAAGTGCCTAGGTATAGCAGTCCCACATAACGCAATTATAAAGCCTCCAACAAAACCAGATACTATACCTACCAAACTACTTGCTGTTGTTACAGGTATCCATAGCCATAAAAACTTCCCAGTTTTAGCATGGTATTTCATAAAATTAATTACCCAAAAATCTATCCTAAAAAATCATGACAAATCGATTTTTTGAGAAAATACTGAGAAACTTTTTCCAGTTGAGTATCTCCACATTATTTATACTCAGCATAGATTTTATATTAAATACAAAATTTGCCTGGGCGGAAGAATCTGTGAAGACAAATTCTTTCAACCTCCAAGCCATTTTACACAATGCTTTGCAGTGGATTGATAGCTTAGGAACAGTGGGAGCAATTGCTTTTATTACCATCTATATTATTGCAACTGTGGCATTTTTACCAGGCTCAATTCTCACCTTGGGAGCTGGTGTTATTTTTGGTGTATTTTGGGGTTCTGTCTATGTATTTATTGGTGCAACTCTCGGTGCTACAGCGGCGTTTTTGGTGGGACGTTATTTAGCTAGGGGTTGGGTTGCCAATAAAATTGCCGATAACAAAAAGTTTGCTGCTATTGACGAAGCTGTGGGGAGAGAAGGATTAAAAATTGTCTTGTTAACCCGACTTTCCCCAATATTTCCGTTCAACTTATTAAACTACGCTTTTGGAATTACAGGAGTTACACTCAAAGACTATTTCATCGGTTCTTTAGGGATGATTCCAGGAACAATTATGTATGTTTACATCGGTTCCCTAGCTGGAAATTTAGCGCTGATTGGGACTGAGACTCAACCTACCAACCCTACCCTACAATGGGCAATTCGCATTCTGGGTTTTATAGCGTCAGTCGCCGTAACAATTTATGTTACCCGTATAGCGCAAAAAGCTTTAGAAGAAGAAGTTTTGTAAACATTTAAAATTCTCCTGTAGAACAGGCAAGATGCCTGTTCCCCAATATTTAAACAGTAATATTTTTTGATAATCTGTCAATTAACAAACGGACAAAATATTGCCGAGGCTATATTCATTAGTAAAGACAAAATTTCCAGTTTTGCTTTCTCTTAGCAAATAAACTGAAGACCAAGATAAAAAACATACTTCATACTTCACCCTTCAGAGGAACTACTAATGTCCAATTCAGAATTCGAGAGAGTCACAGTTCGTCCAATGGATGAGTATAATCAAACCTTGGTTTCTCACGTCCATCCGCCAAATTGGGTTAATCCCCAACCTGCTGATGAATACGACTTGGTAGTAATTGGTGCAGGTACGGCGGGATTAGTCGTGGCTGCGGGTGCTGCGGGTTTAGATTTGGGTTTAAAAGTGGCTTTAATTGAAAAGCATCTCATGGGTGGAGATTGCTTAAATTTTGGTTGTGTACCGTCCAAATCTATCATCCGGTCTTCTCGCGTAGTTGGCGAAATGTGGGGTGCGAAGGAATTAGGAATTAATATTTCTAAGCATATTGAAGTTGATTTTTCCACAGTTATGGCACGGATGCGACGAATCAGGGCTGGTATGAGTGATCATGATTCGGCGGAACGTTTCTCATCTTTGGGGGTAGATGTTTTCTTGGGTAACGGTCGATTTGCGAGTAACAATACTGTGGAAGTTGGCGATAAAACTCTAAAGTTTAAAAAAGCTGTGATTGCTACCGGCGCTAGGGCGATGCAACCGGCGATTCCGGGTCTGGAAAAAGCGGGTTATTTGACTAATGAGACGATTTTTTCCCTCATTCAACGACCAGAACGTTTGGCGGTGATTGGTGGGGGGCCGATTGGTTGCGAATTGGCGCAAGCATTTCGCCGCTTGGGTTGTGAGGTGGTGCTGTTCCATCGCGGTTCTCACATCCTGAATAAAGAAGATGCTGACGCGGCGGAAATTCTGCAAAAGGTTTTGCTAGATGAGGGTATTCGCTTGGTGCTAAATTGCCAGTTAGAAGAAGTGGTGACAGTCACCGAGGGTAAGCGACTTTATTTTTCTGTGAATGGTCATCGAGATTCGGTGACTGTTGATGAAATTTTAGCCAGTGCGGGACGTGTACCAAATGTGGAAAATCTCAATTTAGCCGCAGTCGGGGTTGAATATGACCAGCAATCGGGTGTGAAGGTGAATGATTACCTCCAAACTACGAACCCCAAGATATATGCTGCTGGGGATATCTGCATGAATTGGAAGTTTACCCATGCGGCGGATGCGGCGGCGCGAATTGTGATTAAGAATGCGCTGTTTTCGCCCTTTGGGTTGGGACGCAGTAGACTTAGCAGTTTGGTGATGCCTTGGGTGACTTATACTGTCCCAGAAATTGCCCATGTGGGGATGTATGAACAGGAGGCGCAAGCCTTGGGGCTGGATGTGGCGACGATTAAGATTCCTTTTAGTAGTGTAGATCGAGCGATCGCAGATGGTGAAGAGTTGGGATTTGTGAAAATCCACCACAAAAAGGGGTCTGACCAGATTCTCGGTGCAACCATCGTCGCCAGTCATGGGGGGGAAATGATTTCTGAAATCACCACGGCAATTATGAATAAGATCGGTTTGAGTAAGTTAAGTAGTGTGATTCATCCTTATCCCACTCAGGCTGAAGCGATTAAAAAAGCAGCGGATACTTATCGCCGGACACTGTTAACAGCGAACACCAAAAAACTCTTGGGATTTCTGACAAAGTTATCTTGATTGGGGATTGGTAATTGGGCGCAAGATTCTCAGATTAAAGGATTAAGATGATTGATTTGAGGATAATAAACATTAATCCTGTTCATCCATTTATCCTTAAATCCTGATTTAAAGTTGTGTCGCTGTCTCCGGAGCAACAATTTCACCAGTTCCCAATTCCAAGATCATATCTTGATCGGTAATCAGTTCGTTGAGTTCTTTAACTTGCAAATTCATTTTTTCGCAAGCTTGCCTTAGTTCTCGTGTAAATGTGTTGATATCATCACTATAGCCACATTGATAAGCAGCAGTTTCAATTCCTTGCTTGGCATTTGCTCTAGCACAATCTACTAGATCAGTGCCATACAATGGTGTTGGGGATGCCATAGATTTAGAAGTTATTTGTTAGGTGTTCTTTGCTAGACAGATTATCACCTATTCAATATCAACTCATCTACCTAATGGAGGACGCAGGGAGATATTTAGGAGATAAATTCACAATTTCCCTGTATCCTTCAGATTACAGCAGTATCTTTCTTAAGGGCACAGCATTGCTGTGCCCCTACCTCACTATTTATCTGAAAATAGCTGTAAAAAAAATCAGCCGTTGACTACTTCTCCGCCATTGGGATGTAATACTTGACCAGACATATAAGAAGCGTCATCAGAAGCGAGAAATACATAACTAGGTGCAACTTCTTCTGGTTGTCCGGCTCGTTGCATTGGTGCCTGCTGTCCAAAAGTAGCAACTTTCTCTTCGGGAAAAGTTGAGGGAATTAAAGGTGTCCAAATTGGACCTGGTGCTACAGCGTTAACACGAATTCCCTTACCTAGCAAATTTTGTGATAAGGAACGAGTAAACGCGACAATTGCACCTTTTGTCGAAGAGTAATCCAATAATTGCGGACTACCTTTATAAGCTGTGACTGATGTAGTATTGATGATAGAACTACCAGGTTGCAAGTGCTTAACCGCCGCCTTGGTCAGATAAAACATCGAGAAAATATTAGTGCGAAAAGTTCGCTCTAATTGCTCTTTGCTAATATCCTCAATATTCTCTTGTGGATGCTGTTCAGCGGCGTTGTTGATCAGAATATCAAGTTTGCCAAACTCATCTACTGTTTGTTGGATAACTTGCTGACAAAAGCCTTCATCGGTAATGTCACCTGCTATTGGTACCGCCCTTCGTCCTTGTTTTTCTACTAAATCTTGCGTTTCTTTGGCGTCTCCGTGTTCTTTGAGGTAGACTATCGCTACATCTGCACCTTCTTTAGCAAATGCGATCGCTACAGCCCGACCAATCCCACTATCGCCACCTGTAATCACTGCCACCTTATTTTTTAGCTTACCACTACCCCGATATTGTTCATCATCTGCTTTGGGTTTTGGTTGCATTTCTGATTCCACACCTGGTGGTTTTTGTTGCTGTGGCGGTTGTAATTTTTTTTCTCTTGGCATCGGTTCTTTCCTAGAAATTGAATCGTAACAAATAGCAAAAGTAAACCTTGGATCGAAAAACCAACCCAAGGTTTGCTTTTAAATTTGGCTCCCACTTGCACAAGGCAAGTTTAGGCTTTTCTACCCCGGATGTTCGCCAAATGTAGTAAATTCCCGGTAACTGTACACGACTAACATTATCTCTCCCCACACCTACCACAAGTTCTTAATTCAACCACTGAAAACAAGTTGACAACTATGATCTGATGAAGCATGTATCCGTTTCATCATTCATGTTTTAAAGTTAACTGTTCTCTGGCTGGTTTTTATCGTCCACTAGAAATAAACAACCAGTAAAATTAATCAACCTTAAGGCGTAAAAGTAATTCAGATAAATTACGACATTTGAAGCATGAAAGCTGAAGCATCAGGTTTCTTGATGAGACTTTAATTATTCCTCTCAAAAGCCTGCTTTTGGCTAATATTAAAAAAGACTTGCGGACTCGCTGAAGAAAGAACATCCCAAATCACGACTAGACCTTGTTTGATCAAGTAGCTATCCGGGTAATCTGCAAGTATAGAGTTTTATATCCTACTGAAGAACATTAGGGAAAAGTTACAAAAAAATACAGCCATCTGATTGCGACTTGGGATATACCTAAGTAGTAAAGCAATATTGGGATTAATACAGGGCATGCGTTATGGCTACGCTGAATATTTCCGAATTAGAGCAGGTTGATAAGTTTCGCAATTTACAATTAACTCTGCGCGACCGCTGGAAAACTAGCGAGTTATTTGACAATAGTGAAGCGGATATTTTAATTATTCCCTCTTTGAGTATCGACCAGCGAGAACTCCAGAAAATCGAAGGTTGTGAGCATTATGAAGAAAGATTGCTATTTAGTTTAATTCGCTTGCGGAATCCCCGCACTAGGCTAATTTATGTAACGTCAATGCCACTGCATCCCAGCATCATTGATTACTATCTACAACTGTTACCAGGAATTCCATTTTCTCATGCTCGCAACCGTTTGCTGCTGCTTTCTACTTATGATTCTTCTTTAAAACCGCTGAGTCAAAAAATTTTAGAACGTCCCCGATTGCTAGAGAGAATTCGTCAAGCTTTGCGGCTAGATAAATCATTTATGGCTTGTTACAATTCTTCATTCTGGGAAGCGGAATTATCGATTCAATTGGGTGTACCTTTGTATGCGGCTGCGCCAGATTTGCAGATTTGGGGGACAAAAAGTGGTAGCCGGAAAATCTTTAAAGAAAGTGGTGTACCCCTTCCGGATGGTAGCGAACAGAAATGGAGCGCCGCAGATTTGGCGGTTGCTGCGGGTGATTTGTGGGAACGTCAACCGACATTACAACGAATGGTGGTGAAACTCAACGAAGGTATTTCGGGAGAAGGAAATGCACTGTTGGATCTCAAACCTTTGATGGATGTTGCGCCAGGGAAAGGTTCTCATGATCAACGGGTAGCGGCGATTAGCGATCGCTTTTCCCATCTGCGTTTTCAAGCCCCAAAAGAGAATTGGGAGAATTTTTCATCCCGTATACCAGAGATGGGGGCTATCGTTGAGGCATTTGTAGAAGGGGAAAAAAAGCGATCGCCAAGTGTGCAAGGACGCATCACACCCACCGGGGAAGTAGAAATCCTCTCCACCCACGACCAAATTCTCGGAGGCCCAGACGGACAAATTTATCTCGGTTGCCGATTTCCCGCAGATGAACGCTATCGTTTGGAATTACAGCAATTAGGCTTACAAGTTGGCAATCATCTGGCAAAAAAAGGCGTATTAGAGAGATTTGGTGTTGATTTTATCGCCGTTGACCAAGGTAATGGTCAATGGGATATTCAAGCGATTGAAATCAACCTCCGTAAAGGTGGCACAACTCATCCTTTCATGACTCTAAAATTATTAACCAATGGACGCTATGACCTCTCCACCGGTTTATTTTACAGTCAGCAAGGACGCCCTAAATACTACATTGCCACAGACAACTTGCAAAAAGACCGCTATCGGGGATTATTACCCAACGATTTAATGGATATTATCGCCCATCACAGATTACATTTTGATAGTGGAACGGAGACAAGCACAGTTTTCCATCTTATGGGTTGTCTTTCTCAATTTGGCAAATTAGGTTTAACCAGCATTGGCGATTCACCCCAACAAGCAGAAGACCTTTATAACAAAGTCGTCAAAGTTTTAGATGAAGAAACCCGCAGCGACAATAATCGTTACGCCTTGTTTTCAGATTACGCTTTTCCTATCGCTGGAGATGGCTACAGTTAAGTAATTCAGCTTTGGTGGTGCATCGAGAATATCCAAAAGCTGTGATGCAAACAGGATGCATTCAGGGCTAATAGCTAAAGTTAAAACTGATATCTTGCACCTAGCCCTAACGACTGGAAGTCGCGGCTACACAAACAAAGTCCACCTCCGTGGACTGAGGAAAGATAAAGGATTTTGGAGCCTGCGTAGGCAGGCTTTGTTCTGGTAGCCGCGATTTTAATCGTCTGGTGCTTTCTATTAGATTCAGAATTCATTCTGAGGCGGTTGTTGAGAATGAAATAGCCCTGAGTATGCATCATACCTTAGCCGTTTCTTTCTCAGATTCTAACCAGCGTTCATAAGTTTCTTTATCACCACCAAAGGAATCAAGTAATACTTGACGTTCTGGCATTGGCTGGAGTGGTGCATTAATAGGTGAATAATTGCAATAGCAAATTACAATCATATCAAAACCCATACCTACTGCAATATCAGGTGTGTAGGTTTCAACATGGGTTACTTCCCAATCACTTTGGCGATAATGGGTTTTAGCTTCTGGATACTGTGATTCAGCGAACTGTTCAACTCGGATAAATTCTGGTGGACGATACCCAGGTTCAGGTAATGGCTTGTCTGAACAATCATAATGTTCAGCTAGAGTTTTAGTCAGAGAACCTGTGTGGGCATATTTTCTCTCTTCCCAACCGGGTTGACGTTTCTCAGCACGGAAAACAATCCACTTACGCATCATTAATTCTCCTAATCAGTATTGGTTTCGTAATACGACTCTGGAAATTCAGTTTTGCCATCAAACACGCAATCGACTGGCAAAATATCGTTGCCTGTTTTCTCTGTATCAACCAGTCGCCAGCCGTATTTTTCTGCCATTTCTTCACAACAGTCCTCGTCCGCTGCTGCATGACGCGATTTATCTTCTTTTTCGTCATATCTTGGTTTTGTCACTATTATATTACTCCTTCTAACTAAAATTTAGGTTCTTCAGCGCTGTCTTCGCATTTGCTAGCGGAATCATTAGTATCATCAGAAGACTTTACTTCTTCTTTGGACTTGTTTTGTTTTTCTTTTAGCTCTTTTCGTTCTCGGAGTTTTCCAGACTGAAGCCTCTTTCTAAAAGTTTCATGGTCAGGAAGACGGTAAGTATCTGGACGCCCAGGATTGTTTTCTTTTAACACAAGACCTTCTTCAACTAAGAACTTGAGAGTCTTTTGAATAGTGCGAACTGACATTTCTGTGGTGTCAGCAATCTTTGCAAGGCGGGAAAAACATACTCCACGCCTGGCAAAGTGACAGATTAAGCGGAATTCGTTAGGCGTTAGTCCTGCATCGTCAACCGATGAGTGGACAAATAGCAAATTGGTTTTTTTATTTTCAGTCATCATAGCTTAAATTATAATATAGGCAAGCAAATACTGCATACCGGTAAGTAAAATTTGCGTACCTTTGCTAAAATAAATCTCCTATAACTCTTGTTTAGCAGTAATTTTCAGTGTCTGGCTTATTTGCAAATAATACAATAAAGGATATCCTTCTAAAGGTATCCCCTTTTAAATGACAAAATATGCGCCAAAGCACCGGAAAATCTTTGCTAATTAGAAATCTCGGTGCTAGACTGGAAACAGCCAACGCTGGTAACACAAAATTATGGAGGGATGCGTGGACAATAAGTGCAGAAATGCAAAAAACGCCCCTGGACTTGCACTCCAGAAGCGTTTCTCTATAATTTCGTACATCCAGCATTGGTGAAAATCCAATCAACAGGATGAATTTCTGTGAAAAAAGTAGATTTTGACTTCCCTAATTCTAGCGCAATTCAGAAAAAACTACCAGTACAAGAGACTTTTCAAGTTTTTTGTACCTGTAGAACTTGGATTAAGAATAACCGCTCTGTAATCCAAGCTTTTTTTTTGATATCTCAGCTAGGGATAGGCATCAGTGGAATAGAACCAAAAGAAGCAACAAATTGTACACAAAATACTGTGGTAAATATAGTACAGTACAACCAGATTTATGTTGAAGAAGCCAAGATTGTGAATAAATAACTAAAAATAAACACTTAGAATAAAGGAATTTATTCAATAGACTAGGTGTTTTGATGGTTATGTTAGGGCAAGCAATGTTGTATATACAACCTTACTTGCCTTTTATTTTTTTTAGCCAGTAGGGTGTGTTATGGCTTTAGCTTAAAGCATTATATTGCATAGCGAATAACTCACTCAACACATCTTCCCCAGCAACTTCTCCGCTGCTAATAAATCTTTCGACCTCAACCGAACCATCTGCAAAAAATTCAACTTCCCATCTTTGCCCAGGTATAGCCACATTCACCATAACGGTTTCATCGCGATTATGGGTTAAAGAATAACTGATTTTATCTTGTTCTAATTAATTGAGAAAGGCAATTAACTTACCAAATACATTATTTTTCATTTATCAAACCTTTTATCACTTAAAGCATTCAAAGCTGACCAATTTTGCAGAGGAGACAAACTGCGATGATCGCACACAGCACCCCCACAAAAGGGCGCATCTCATCTGTAAGGTTGAAAGACAGGTTAAATGCAACATTTAGAACTTAAGTAAAATAAGCGCTAAAATCAACTCAGCCTTTGTCCTCTAGCGGTTTTGTCCCACATTACTCAGAGCGCGGTTCACTGCATAAACCCTGACTGTCAACGACCTTACCCCCAACCTTGGGGAAACAAATTTTGTAACAGCTGTGGCGCACCGCTACAGTTGTTAGACCGCTATTTGCCCATCGAGCCGTTGGGTTCGGGTGGATTTGCCCAAATTTACACGATTTGGGATGAAAAGACCCAAACCGAGAAGGTGCTGAAAGTGTTGGTAGAAACTTCACCAAAAGCACTGGAATTGTTTACCCAAGAAGCGGCGGTTTTAATTGGTTTGCGGAATACCGGTGTTCCCAGAGTCGAGGCTGAAGGGTATTTTCAAATAAATTTGCCGCAACCTAAACCGCACCAGTTGGCTTGTCTGGTGATGGAAAAAATTAATGGGCAGAACCTAGAGGAAATACGCAGAAGTTATCCTCAAGGGTGTCCAGAAGATTTGGTGTTGAACTGGTTTCTCCAAGCTGTGAAGATTTTGCAGGAATTGCACAAAAGCCAGATTATTCACCGGGATATTAAACCTTCTAATTTAATGCTGCGTAATTCGGGGGGGACAAGCACAAATCAGTTGGTGCTGATTGATTTTGGTGGGGCCAAACAATTCAGCGGCGCAATTTTGCGTTATCCATCTAGTTCTACGCGGTTATATTCTTCTGGGTACAGTCCACCAGAACAAGTGACTGGGGGTAATGTGGGGCCTGCGGCTGATTTTTATGCCCTAGGACGGACGATGATTGAACTACTCACGGGTAAGTATCCGCCGGAGTTGGAAGATCCCGTAACTGGTCAGTTGCGCTGGCGAAATCAGGGTAATTTTAACCCGCGTCTAGCAGATTTGATTGATGAGATGGTGCAGGAGGATGTGCGATCGCGCCCCGCAAATGCAGCTATCATTCAAAAACGGTTAGTCAAAATCTCTCAAGCCGCATCAAAGCAGGGTTTATTTGCCCCAGTAAAGAACGCGTTTAAGCAAATATCCCAGCAATTTAATTTGCTAATCCAAGCAATTGAACAAGCTTTAGACGACCTGAATCAAGGGATTGCGGACACTAGTCTTTTTATTATTAAAGCGATCGCCAAATTACTCCTAGCTTGTCTAGCAACGGTTTGGTCCATGGTTCTCGCCGGGATCGGTGCTGCCATTGGGGCGATCGCCGGCTTTCTCTTAGCATATCGCACAAACTTAGGCGATCGGCTAGTGGAATTTATGTTGTATCAAGTACCGGAATTATTACCAAATACTCAACCTGTGGTAGGTGCAGAAATCATAGTTTTTGCCGTAGCTGGTTTGGGAACCGCCTGGGGACTCACCTTATCCGGGAGTTTTGGTCAAAAGCGGCGGTTTTTAGTAGCATCCCTGATGGGGATGATTAGCTACGGCTTAGGCTGGATAATTTACCAATTAATCACCCCACAAAATAGCGGTGAAGGGTTGACGGGATGGATTTTAGTGGCAATTTCCCTACTCACCTTGAGTTTAGGCATTCGTAGTCATCACCTAGTTTATGCCTTTATTGCTGCCTTTGGCAGTGCCAGCTTCTTTGCCGTGTTGATTTTTTTCGGGTTTCCCGCTGCACTCTTCCAATTTTCTAGTCAACCCACCTGGTTGGAGTTAGCGGTGCCAATTGCTTTCTTTAGTTTTGTCGGTGTCTTAATCAGCTTTTGGTTGGGAGTGAGTCACTACCTGATTGTCCCAGGGTTGCGCTGGTTAGGCTGGCGTTAAAAGATTACCACATCAAAATCCAGCCCAAATTGTAGAACAGGCGTCCCGCCTGTTAGACAGGCGGGACGCCTGTCCTACGGGATGATTTATTTCTTTGGGTGCCTGAAACAAATACCCAAAAACAAGATCCCCCTAGCCGCCTTTTTGCATTGGGCTAGGGGGATCACATACTTGGTAGTCTATAGATGGTTCAGTATAGTGTCCGACTAAGCTTATTATAGGGTCTCTATTTCATTTTGTGTAGTTCCTCCATCAGGATTAATCAAATTTTTATATTTTCTTCATCACCTTTAGACAGATGTTATTTTTTCAATTAAGTGGGGTGGGTCTGCTTGCTGTAGAGTGAGAGCATTTTGTTGATTGACACTTCTTTATCATGAAAGCAGAGCCTGTCAACTGAAATCAATCGATGCTTACCCGTATTAAAGACTTAGCCAAAACACTAGCACCCCGCTTAATTGAAATTCGCCGCCATCTCCACTCACACCCAGAACTCAGCGGTCAAGAGTACCAAACAGCCGCCTTTGTTGCTGGTGTGTTATCTTCTAGCGGTTTACATGTGCAAGAGGGAGTTGGCAAAACCGGCGTCATCGGCGAACTCCAAGGCACTAACCAAAATGACCGTTTATTGGCAATTCGCACCGACATGGATGCCTTGCCGATTCAAGAACGTACTGGGTTAGAATATGCCTCTCGCACAGCAGGGGTGATGCATGCTTGCGGTCACGATATCCACACCACAGTCGGGTTAGGAACGGCAATGATCCTGTCCGAACTGGCAGAAGAGTTGGGTGGTAAGGTGCGATTTTTATTTCAGCCAGCGGAAGAACTTGCCCAAGGGGCCGCATGGATGGTGAAAGATGGGGCGATGGAAAACGTCTCAGCAATATTAGGGTTGCATGTTTTCCCTTCTATCCCCGCAGGTTCAATTGGTATCCGTTACGGAGCATTAACGGCAGCAGCTGATGATTTAGAGATTATGATTATCGGCGAATCTGGACATGGGGCCCGTCCCCATGAGGCAATTGATGCCATTTGGATTGCTGCCCAAGTCATTACCTCACTGCAACAAGCGATTAGCCGGACACAGAATCCCTTGCGTCCAGTAGTGTTGAGCATAGGGCAGATTAATGGTGGCAGAGCGCCAAATGTGATTGCCGATCAGGTGCAGTTATTGGGTACTGTGCGATCGCTCCATCCAGAAAGTCGTGCCAATCTCCCCAGCTGGATTGAAAACATTGTCGCTAATGTCTGCCATGCCTACGGCGGGCGTTATCAAGTTAATTATCGCCAAGGCGTGCCCAGTGTGCAAAACGATTACACCCTCACCCAATTGTGCCAATCAGCAGCGGAAGAAGCTTGGAGTTGCGATCGCGTTCAAGTACTACCCGAACCCTCCCTTGGTGCTGAAGATTTTTCCGTGTATTTAGAACACGCCCCCGGTTCCATGTTTCGCTTGGGAGTAGGCTACAAAGAAAGAATCATTAATCACCCATTACACCATCCCCAATTTGAAGTCGATGAATCTGCCATTCTTACCGGCGTTGTAACAATGGCTTATGCCGCTTATAAATTTTGGTTGTAAAAATCAACCATGAGGCAGGCAATAGACCGTCTCACGAATGATTTAGGATTGCTATAGTGGTGCAGTGGTAGTCAATATAACTCACCAGCAGCAATTCCTAGAGATGAATAACCGAGAAAATTACTGCTATACTATTTTGGTTAATAGCTAGTCAAAAAAATCCTTCTTAGCCGCGATTCATCAACCTAATTTTGACTTTGACTACTAACAGATAAAAGTCAAAATTTAAATTTGATAGAATCAACTTCATTATTTTCTCGTATGATTAAACCCAAATTCTTTACTGAAAAATCTTAAAAGAATTTTGGATGGTTTAATATTGTGATCAAATCTAACCTTAGTACCGCGAACTATGCCCCCCATACAACCAGTAGAACCCTCATTACAACCGCCTGTTAATGGTAATTGGTACTTGCTTAGTGTGCGTTCTAAAAAACGCGAGTTATTTCTGAAATATTTGGAACTTGCTATTACCCAAAATAATCTAAGAGAATTAATTTTGCAGGTACAAATTCCCCAAGAATCAGTATATGAAGATATTGTTCTAGTTAATTTAAGTAATTTTAAAACAGCATATACTTTTCTGCAAAAAGTTGATTGCTTCCAGAATATAGAACGCAAACCATTGCAGTCAGAACAAGTCACTCGGATGTTAGCCAGCAAGCAAAAGTAGAAACAATACCTGCAACATCTCTACTCAATGAACCATAGATAGTCGTAGTAGGGACACAGCATTGCTGTGTCCCTACAGTATGAGCTAATTATTTTAAAACCGCTGCAATGCTAGACATTTGCTCCGGTCTTAGCGCCCCCGAATCTCTGCTGAATTCTACTCTTAGCAGATTTGAACTGTGTAGATAGTTCCTCACTCTGCACAGTGCTTAAATTATTGCGAATTGCCGCAAACAATGTGTTTTCTTCTTGACGAACATGATCCGTAACGATGTCCGACAATTGTCTGACTCTATCTTTAAATTCAGATGCAGAAGGGTTAATATTCCTAATTTCGTCTAACAGCCGTTTCATCTCAGCTTGTTCATCATAAAGCTCTTGGGTATCTTCCTCACCGTAGAAAGCACGGACTCGTGGATAAACTATTTCTTCTTCCGCTTCAGCGTGGGCAGTTAAATCCTTGTAGATTTGACCAAAATACTCTTGGATCTTTTGCGGATCATTGCTTTGTAACAGTTCAGTAAACAGGACATTAACCTTATTGTGATCCATACGGAGCACATCCTGGATGTTCAAATCCTGTTTATCACTGGTTTGAGTAACAGCACTACCTACTACGCCAGTAAATGCTGCCACGGCATCCTGAACTCGCGCCCAAATACCTTGATCTGCATCTTGTCCGGTGAGTTCGCGCACACCCAAAATCTCCAGAATACCTTTGAGTTGCTCTTGGTGGGCGCGGTTCTCAAAGTTAATTGTATTTAAAGGGCCAATTGCCGCCATTACATCAGCACCAACTCTTTGAGCAGCCTTGTGAATTAACAAGCCGGTCATTACTTGTTGGTGCTTCAGCAATTCATGCTTAAATACTTTTTCATACAAGCTCAATTCAGAACCTTGCATCAGTTCCCGAACCTTTTCCACCTCTTGTTGAACCGTTCTATTTGGTTCTTTGTGGATGCCATACTGAACGATTACAGTATCCAGCACGCCCAGATTTTTTTGGTCATCATTAAGCATATCTTGGATGCGTTGAGAGATTTCACTATCAGTGGATTCTCTCAAAAATAGTTGCTCATTCTCAATGAGCAACTGTTGGAGTAATTTCATGTCTCCCAATTTAGTAGCGATTGCATTGCGTTTAGTATCATCTAAAGTGTATACCATCTTTAGTTCTCCTCGGAAAAGTATTCGTAACTATTGCCAATTTCAATTTGCCATAGATATTAGTAATAATCCATCTTTCTTTTGAGCGATTACCTAGGTAACTCAGGATAGAGAAAGCATTTTTTTGTGGCTTGTTTATTACCTCCACTATTAGACAGATAAGTTAAAAACTTTTACTCTTTCGCCAGATAGATAAATTTTTAATGCCAATCTTCTAGATTGACTCCAAGATAGTCGAACAGGAGATGAAGTCATAATGCCAGATAGTCCTGGATTAGGAGAGCAAGCGCTGAATAAAGCGGCAGAAATTGGCTTATCTAGCCAGCTAGATGCAGTAGAAAATTTGGATGTCAGTATTAAAACTGATCCGCTCAAACTGGTTCAGGGACAAGTTGACACAGTAACCATTGAAGGCGAAGGTTTGGTAATGCAAAAAGACCTCCGCATGGAGGAAATAGAAATGCAAATAAATAGCGTTGCTATTAATCCTCTCAGTGCTGCCTTTGGAAAAATTGAACTTACCAAACCAACTGTAGGCAGTGCGCGAGTTGTCTTAACCGAAGCCGATATAAATCGCGCCTTCAACTCCGAATATGTAAGGTCAAAACTCCAAAGTCAGAAAATAGATATCCAGGGACAACCGATGACAATCTCACCCCAAAATGTAGAGTTTCGCCTACCTGGTGAGGGAAAAGTTGCACTCAATGCCAGCATCGTGTTAGTCGAAAACGGCGAAACTCACCAAATTGCTTTTTCAGCGATACCTCGTGTTAGTACTAACGGAACAACTGTGTCTCTGGAAAATGTTGAGTATGGCGAAGATGAGGAAATCTCACCAGAATTAACACAAGCTTTAATAGATCAAACCAGCGAGATTTTGAATTTGAGTAACTTTGATTTAGAAGGAATGAGCCTGCGAGTTAAGCGACTAGAAGTAGAAGTAGGCAAACTAACGCTGCAAGCTGAAGCTTACGTTGAACAAATTCCTGACGCTTAAAATTAGGATACTAATAATGGAAACTACAGAAACAAATTCGACACCTTTCCCAAATCTCCCCCCAATTATTGAAAGTGACGACAGAGAGTATCTTGATAGCGGCGTACCCAGCACAGTAGCGATCGCCGGACATCCTCTACACCCCCTAACAGTCATCTTTCCCATAGCCTTTTTAGCCGCCGCTTTAGGCAGCGACTTCGGCTACTGGTTAACCAATGATTTCTTCTGGGCTAGGGCTTCGTTATGGCTAATCGGACTCGGTTTAGTTGGAGGTGTCATAGCAGCGCTAACCGGCATGAGCGACTTTTTGAAAATTGAAAGAGTCCGCAAACGCACTGCCGGCTGGGCGCATCTGATTCTTAACGTTTCTATCCTCGTCTTGAGTGCCCTCAACTTCATCCTCCGTCTGGGGAATCCTGAATCACGAATCCTACCTTGGGGACTGTTCCTCTCCCTTGTTGTCGGTACGCTGACTAGTATTACCGGCTGGTTTGGTGCGGAACTCTCCTATCGCCACAAAATCGGTGTGGTGGGTGCTGGTAGCAGAAGATATCCATAAAGAGAGAAAACGGCGGGGTAAAAGCTAAAATTTTCTTTAGTCTCAAGCAGAAAGAAAATGCTCCGAAACCGTAATCAAAAAATATTTATTATCCTTTCTATGCTCATCGTTGTGGCGATGGGCTTTTTCTTTAAGTACTACACTGGGATTAGCCAACAGTGGTTTAATAACTACGTTGCAGCTATATTTTACGAGATATTTTGGTGTTTATTCGCCTTTTGGTTTTTCAGAAATCGGGCAGCAGTGCAGCAAATTCCTTTAGGGGTTTTTGTCATCACCTGTATACTAGAATTCTTGCAGCTTTGGCATCCACCACTATTAGAGGCAATTCGCGCCACCTTGATAGGTAAATTGTTGCTTGGTACTACCTTTGCTTGGTGGGATTTTCCTCATTATCTCTTGGGTTGTGTTTTGGGTTGGTTGTGGCTGAGACAATTACAAGGAATAGGCAATGCAAAAAAAAGTTAAAGTTAAACCTAATTCAAAAAAGCAAAAGATTGCAGAACAACTAGACGGGAGTTTGACTGTACATTTAAAATCACCGCCAGTAGATGGTAAAGCTAATGAAGAGTTAATTAAACTACTAGCTGAAAAATTTGCTGTACCCAAATCTTATGTCAGAATTAAGTCCGGTTTATCCTCCCGGCAAAAGCTAGTTGAAATTGACATAGATATCTAAGCTCTAAAATATTTAATTTGCTCATTTATGCTGATGGGCAACTCGGAAATTTCACGTGAATAAAAGTAGTCAATCTTCGCGCACTTGTATGGACATTAGGGGAAACAAATTGGCACTTTTTTCTGAAAGTCAAAAATCAGCCAGTTAAAGAAAGCAATTCTCTTAGTGCTGCTAATTTTATCGTAACTGGGCTGCCGTCTGCTTTCTGAATGTGCAGCATCGCTTCAGATAATATATTCCCTAGTAGAGTCAGGGAGCGAGAAACAAAAGTTAAACTTCCTGAGTAATAGTGATATGTCTCGACTCAGCTTTGACTCGTTCTATCCAAGCTTGAATAGCGGGAAATTGTGTCAAATCAAATCCACCCTCATCGGCTACATGAGTGTAAGCAAACAAGGCGATATCGGCGATAGTATAACGCTCCGCCACAAAAAAAGTGTGAGATTTTAAATGGTTTTCCATCACTTTAAGTGCTGCATAACCCGGTTCACTTTTTTGCTTGATGGCTTCATGATATTCTTCAGCCTTACCTAAAATAGAAATCCAAAATCTTGATGTAGCGATGAAAGGTTCATGGCTGTACTGCTCAAAAAATAACCATTGCAATACTTGCGCTCGTAAAAAGCGGTCATAGGGTAAAAATTCGGTGCCTTCACTCAGATACACCAAAATAGCGTTGGATTCTGCCAAGTATTGCCCTGGTTCAATTTCCAACAGGGGAACTTTCCCGTTGGGATTTTTGCTGAAAAATTCTGTTGTTCGAGTCTCGCCGTTGATGATGTTAACTTCTACCCTCTCAAAGGGCATACCCATTTGTGTCAATAGAAGACGTATTTTATAACAATTACCTGAAAGTAAAAAATCGTACAAGCGCAGCGTTTCCATGCCCAAATAATTATGGTGAGGGAGGTGTTGAGAATAAAGAGTTTAAGATAAAATATTCTACCAAATTATTTCCCTAAAACCGGAGACATTTTTCTTCATATTTGACCTTATTCTGACAATATAAACTCCAAAAGCATTATTTATTTCTAGTATTTTTACATTAAACTTTAGTCAGTGGTTGAGAATAAAAATACCTGTGCAATATTTACTTTAAACCAGTCAGCAGCAGCTTTTGCCCAATTTTTCCATATCCAGGAAGTGCCGGTTTTTCCCACCGGACATAACATCGCACCTAGGCAAATAGTGGCAACAGTGTTACATATTTCTGCAAGCAAAGAGTGTGAATTTCATCATCTAGGTTCGGGGTTAACTTTTTCGCATCTTTCTCTCTCAACCTTTCGCGTTATAGTAGCGGCATATCAGGCGGGTGAAGACGTAGCTGTAGACTAGCGAGGGCATGAGATAGTTGAGGAGTAGGGCATCTCTGGTGTTGTTAGCCGACCAATCTAGTTTTTAACCAAGTGCAAACGCCTGAACCACTACCAACCCTATTGTGTTCCGATCCAGACCCAGTTCACACCGGGGTGAACTACTTTTAGCACGATAGTCTCGTCGAATGTATCATCTAAGTGAGTATAATCAAGAATGCAAATCAGTTAAATTAACTATTGAGAATACTAATTGCAAAAATACCAGAAAGAGTGAGAATTCGCGGCTAAACAAAGCCTGCTTCAGCGGAATTTAGAGAGTCTGCTTTGTGAGCCAGTGACTGACAGTCCAAAGGCATTTTTTGCGTTAATCGCTGTAAAACCATAGAGGCAATATGCCAAGAACACAAAAAAACGATAACTTTGTTGACAAATCCTTTACAGTGATGGCCGATATCATCCTGAAGATATTGCCAACGAATAAAAAAGCCAAAGAAGCGTTTGTTTATTACCGAGATGGCATGTCGGCCCAGGCAGAAGGAGAATATGCCGAAGCTTTAGAGTACTACGAAGAAGCTTTAACCCTAGAGGAAGACTCGAACGATCGCGGTTATATTCTCTACAATATGGGGCTGATCTATGCCAGTAACGGCGACCACGACAAGGCTTTAGAATTGTATCACCAGGCAATTGAGTTAAATCCCCGGCTACCCCAAGCCTTAAACAACATCGCTGTGATTTTTCACTACCAAGGCGAAAAGGCTAAAGAAGCTGGAGATCACGATGGCGGTGAAGCGCTGTTTGATCAAGCCGCAGACTATTGGATTAGAGCGATTCGCATGGCTCCCAATAACTACATCGAAGCCCAAAACTGGTTAAAAACCACTGGGCGATCGCAAATCGACGTATTCTTCTAGCTGAATTAGTCATTGGTCATTGGTCAAAGGTCATTTACTATTGACTAATGACTAGTGACTAAATGACTAAATTATGATTGATCGTGAGCAAGTTCGCAAAGTAGCTCTTCTGGCTCGTTTAGAATTGACACCAGAAGAAGAGGCACAATTCACCACCCAGCTAGGAAGCATTCTGGATTATATTCAACAGCTGAGTGAACTTGATGTCAGCGATGTGCCCCCGACAACAAGGGCCATTGATGTCAGTAATGTGACGCGAGAAGATGAGTTGCAACCCTATCCTGACCGAGAAGCGATCCTTCAAAGTGCGCCTGAACAAGAAGGGGAATTTTTTAAAGTCCCAAAAATCCTCAACGCCGAGTAGTAGCTTGGAGTAACTCCAGAGCATAAGTTAACTGCTTGAAAGAAGAATCCCACCCCTTTCAGAAATTGTCGGGGTGGGAGCGGCAATTATTACCCCTAATCAGGGGAGAAGTTAATTAACTTTATTTTGGCGCACGAAAGCCAGCTTTTTCTGCCGTTGCTGTATCTTTAAAGCAAATTTCTGGCTTGACTTTGGCGTAATCAGCCGACTTAGCAATGTGGTAGATGTTGCCTCGTTTGGCAGTGATTTTGCCCTTCACAGGTGCGCTGGTGGGACAGGCTGTTTCGCTTTGAGGTTTAACCCCTAGCTTTTGTGCTGCTGCTGGAATAGCGGCGCTAGGAGACGGCTTACCTTGAGAAACAGGAGCGGGATTTTCAGGCTTGTTACTAACAGGTTCTTCAGGCTTGTTACCACAACTTGCCAGCATTAAAACAGCTAATAATGTGAGACCAAGGCTCAATTGACGAGGTTTAACTTGAGTATTCATTGAAATTTGTACTACCGATAAAAGGATGTTGAGCCAATATTTAGGGAACACTTACACAAGGTGCTGCCCAAAAGAATTGGCTATTAAAAATTCGAGATGCTACTGGATTCTATAATGGGGAAGCCTAGTCAACGAATAAATCTCCTTTCTGATTGAAGTAAACTATTTTAGCCGACTGTGACTTCGTCGGTGACGACATCAGTAGCACCGTTAACAACTCTTGCAATCTCGACCAACTGATCCAGAATGTCTTGACTGGGGACTTGCCCTTTTAAAACCACTGTAGTTCCCAACTGAGCGACATAGAGGGAATTAATCTCATCAAACCGGGAGTCTTCGTCAAAAGCAAGGGCGACTCTTTTTGCCAGACCACTTTGGTCATATTCCCCACTCAGTCCCACTCGCTCAATAGGGATAGTTTCGCCGTCTGAAGAGTTATCAGCAACTAAAGTTGTATCAGGATTCACTTGAGCATCTGCTGGTTTTTCTAAACCAAATAGTCTTTGTAGCCAAGCCATAAAAGTAAGTTCTCCAACGCAAAATATTGAAATTACACAAGTAGTCTATCGTGGCTTGTAGTGAGATAATGGTGGACAAAATAACAGAGGCAAAGTCCGAAAGCAATAGATATCTATAGAAGCTGAATGATCTGAGTTATATCAGCAGGGAAAAGGAAACCGTTAGAGTCTGTAAACAATAGATACAAAATGACTGGTAATAAATAATAGATCATGGGTAATTGGGGTATCACTCTGATGGCCGAAAAGTGAACTGGAAGAGAAGGGGAAATTATTGAATTCGTCTCTCCCAAGTCTTTTCTCAATACCGATTACCCATGACCAAATTTACTGACAAACTTCTGCGAGAGTGGCGGTAAAGTTTGGGTATGAGATGGCAGCTGCTTCGGCACGGTGAATGGTGGTGGTGCCGGTGGCGACTAGAGATGCGATCGCTAAACTCATGGCAATGCGATGATCTGTATGGCTATCTAGATCAGTACCCACAAGGGTTGTACCGCCAGTAATTTCCATACCATCAGGTAATTCGGTGACTTTGGCGCCCATTTTATTGAGTTGCTGGGCCATGACAGTAATGCGATCGCTTTCTTTGACCCGCAACTCTTCTGCATCCCGAATAATGGTTGTCCCTTCGGCAAATGCCGCCGCCACCGCCAAAATCGGAATTTCATCAATCAATCTCGGGATAATATCCCCGGCTATGGTGCAGCAATGCATTGCACTAGAACGCACTCGCAAATCAGCTACTGGTTCACCAGCAACTTCTCGCTCATTTTCCCGTTGGATATCTGCTCCCATCAGCGCCAAAGCTTCTAAAATACCAGTGCGGGTAGGATTAACGCCGACATTTTCAATTACCAAGTCAGAACCTGGGACAATTGCCCCTGCGACTAACCAAAAGGCAGCTGAACTGATATCTCCTGGTACAATTACTTTCTGCCCATACAGTCGAGCCGGGCCAGTAACGGTAACGCTATTGGTTTCCGGGTCGATGCTGAGTTCTGCCCCAAAAGCCCGGAACATCCGTTCACTGTGATCTCGCGATAAGGCGGGTTCGGTAACGGTAGTTTGTCCCTCAGTCATTAAACCCGCCAGCAGGATGCAGGATTTAACTTGGGCTGAGGCGATAGGCGAGTGATAATGAATCGGTTTGAGGGCTTGTCCTTGAATTGCCAAGGGTGCTAAAGCACTGCCATTACGTCCCCAAATTTGGCCCCCCATTTGTTGCAAAGGTTTAACAACACGGGACATGGGACGCGATCGCAAAGAACTATCGCCTGTTACAGTAAAAAAGCGCCCTGGATGAGATGCCAAAAGTCCTAACATCAGTCGCAGTGTCGTGCCAGAGTTACCAGCATTTAACACATCAACCGGTTCAGAGAAATTTCCCAGACCAATACCTTTAACCCGCACAAATTCTGGATTTAATTCCGAAATGTCCGCACCCATAGCTCGAAAACAGCTAGCAGTGCTGCGGGGGTCTTCTCCCAAAAGAAGTCCTTGAATCTGAGTGTCACCTCCAGCCATAGCACCCAACATGAGAGCACGGTGGGAAATAGATTTATCCCCAGGAACCCGGATGCGACCTTGTAGGGACAGCCCAAAAGGAGGTCGCTGAATAACTAACTTCTGAGAAAGGTTTTCTTGAGTTTCTACGGTTATGACAGCAGCCGACATTAGGATACACTGGCTTTTGAATACACTGGAAGTTCATCAGCGACTTCATTCGCCGCCGTTAGTCACTTCCGCCTAGTATCTTATCGCTTTTCGTGATCTGAAGATTACTCAAATCTACCCAAAGTAAATCTTAATATTCAATTTTTCTACCCGCTCTACCATCATCTAAGCAGCCCTGAAGAAAAAATTTTGCATCTATCCCGACTACCACTATATTGAATCGGTAACCTAAGAGTCTTCACACAAGTATTACAAGCTGAATTTTCGGGTAACCTTTCTGGAGAAAAAGCCTAATTTTCACTGTTTAACCCAGCACATTACCAGTTTGTGTCCTAATTTGTCTATCTTAATCAATCAGCAGATTCAGTTAACATGAAAGATGTTTTACTATTTATTTGCTTAAGCAGACAAGCCAAAGAGTGTTCATTTCATTTTATTCAATAGCTTCTAGCTCTTAATCGCTCCCATGCTGACTCATCACCGCAAGCCCGTGTGCTTATCAATTATTTCCACTGACCTGCCAGTCTGGTCTGTTGTCGAAACTGCCGGGACATTGTATCAAAAAGATACTGACCGATTCCATTTACTGTTGACCGCACCGCCCCTTATTAGCTGTGAAGTAGCGAGTTTATCAAGTTCAGAGGACACGCTAGCTCAAAACAGGAACAATGCTTATGCCCCCAACAGCCCCAGAATTTTGTGGTTGGAGATTTCCCCTTACCGAGTAATTATGACCATGCAAGGTAATGCTCAAGTGAGTTATCGGCACTTCTGGGAACAGGGCGTTTATGGTGTGAGTCGTTATTGGTTACCAACAGAGTCATTGCAATCTAAAGAGCCAATTCGCTTACGAAATTTTACTAAAAGTTTAACCCTCAGTGGTCACCCCTTGCCAGCACATCTGCGGCTAGAATATGAATTGTGGGCAGAAAAAGTTCAACTGGGACGCTACATCTTAAATTTGGAAATTCAGCACTGATAGTCAACTCTTTTACGAAAATTGAAGCAGAAAGCCCAGTAGTACAAGACTAGTTAAGCTAGTCTTGTATGTTCTTTATAGGTAGGATGAATATGTAGGTAGCTTTAGCTAATGTTTAAAGTCATTAACTATATAGCTGTTTAATCACAAAAATATTTCGATTCTATTAGTCCCTTGTATCTAGGTTGGCTCAATCCAAACTCTACTAAGACTTACCTGAAAATATCACTAGTGAGTATCGCTTTCTCGGAATTAACAATTAACAATTAAAAAAGTAGATTCCACAAGCTTTTGAGTTGAACCTCACTGGTTAGTTATTTTTGCCCCGATGCACTAGTTATTCTGCCGAACCAAATAGTCAATAGCAGCAACGTAGGTGCTCTAAACTTCCAGCTTCTTACTTATTTCTGTGTAACTTATATCAACAAAGTCAGCAGCCACCTCTGCCCAATCCCTTGGCTGAAAATTTTGATAAATTCTCCACACCATTTGCACTAAATCTTGTCTATGTTGATCGCACCACATCAAGCGCTCTACAAAGCTTTCGGGGCTACGAATTGGCAATATCCAACCGGTTTCTCCTTCAACGACGATATCTAGACTAGCACAGTTTGTAGTAGAAAGAATTGGTATTCCGGCAGCTTGAGCTTGGGCTAAAACTACAGCATAACCATCTTCAATAGTTGTAAAAATGAATATATCTGCCCAAGCGTAAAATTCGGGTAATTCATATTGAGGCTGCTTGGGAATAAATTCAATATTACCACTACTATTTTGGACTAGTTGACTAACTTCGCTGTTAACATTACCAACGAATTTAAATTGGAAATGATTACCTCCTAATTCAGCTATTTTACTAAAATCTATCGCACCTTTGCGATATGAATAAGTACCAACCATTAAGACACGAAGTGGGTTTTTAGAGCTAATTCTGTGACACCGCTCTTTAATAACCTGCCGAACTGGGTAAAATTTTTCTAATTGAGTGCCTAAAGGTAGAACTTTAAGTTTCTCTTGGACAATACCTTGATCAATAAAAGATCGTTTAGCAAAGGTCGAGAGTACTATAACTAGATCAGAAATTTGATATTCTCGCTCTTCCCTAGCAATGATCCAGTTACTTGGTTTATCAACGGATACCCTAGCCCGTTTCTCTTCTGCTGAAAGAATTTGAAATTGAGTCCGAATATGAGCAGAACCTCTGACAACAGCTTTAAGTACATGCTTATTTGATAGGGCTTGAAAAATCTCTTCGGCAACTCCACTAAAAGCATAGACCACATCATATTCTTGTTTGACGATAATTTGAGTAGCCCAGCTAGAAAATTTAGTATGAAGCAAAGCTTCTAAATTAACCTGATCTAGAATTCTCTGAACTTTACCCGAAATCCGAGCAAAGATACCATGTATTAAAAACGATTTAACATGTTTTTTGTTAATCCCGAATTTCTCGACGATGTTCTTGGGATAATTCGTAAATAGAGTAACATCATTTCCCTGCTTAATTAATTCCCGTGCCAAATCGAATGCATGGAAGCGACCATGAACCACAATAGCAATTTTAAGTTTCATGGGTTAATATTTTGAGGGTAACAATAATGTCATGTTATGAGATAAACCAGATAAACATCCTAAGGCGCATTTAAACCCAAGTTCCGTAGCCATTAACTTTAATAACTCTGGTACATCATCAGGGTAGTTTTTCGCATCATTCATTGGCATTGAAGGTAACAATCTCCAAATAACTTGTGCTGTAATCTGTGGCTAACAGCGCTAACTCTGCTTGGATATGCTTCACAAAAAAGCAATGCCGACAAATAAACATTGCCAAGAGTGATTTTTTAGCTGCAAAAGTCGAGAGGTGATTTTTTTTGCAGATACCACCTTAGATAGATGCAAATATTGTGGTTGAGTGGTTAAAGGCAAGGTTGTGGAAGTAGTTAAAGCCATAGCTCCTCCAATAAATTCTGCATCTCTTGCTATTATTAGCTGTTAAAATAACATAATTTTCCCTAAATTCATATACAGTAAATTTACCGAGTTCCCATTTTTTATTTTTCCTTCAGCTACAAAAAATAAATTGGTTTTTATCTAGCAATCTTATCTGATTTGTAAAAATTAATTTTTTGTCTCACGCAGAGTCACAGAGAGGAGGAAAGAAGGAGAGTTTTCATAAATGATTTAGGATTGATTTAGATTCGCCAAAACACCAAAGATGCTATGTCCTATAAAGAGGTCTAATCTTATGAGAGAGACCAAAATAGTCATCTCTGAACGACTGTTGAGCAGTTCTGCATAGGGTGTCAAGCTGGTGCGTAGACGAGTAGCCGCATAATATAAAATATATAACCTGTCTCCATCCGCTGCGGATGAAGTTTGATGCAGAGGTAGTGGGTTGAGTTAGTCTCCGCTCTCAATTGGTACACGCTCTCAGTCATTATTCAATTCAAGCTTGTCGTCACAACTCCGGAAATAACTTAATAATAACTTTTATTTATCAATTCAAGAATTAAAAATATTTGCTCTTATCAACGAGACTTCCTAACATATTGTTATACGAACTTACCTAGCCAGTACAAGGTTAGATTTCGATTTCTAGCCTAAAGCCAAAAAACATAGTGAAAACACACCATAACTATGCAGAGGTGAGCAAGCACATTTTTTAGAAGTGCTTGCGACCAAAGGATTTTATGCAGGTCATCTCTGCTTTCTCTGAATTGCTATTGACTAAACTTCCTACAAACTCCCAATTTCTCAAATTTGGGTGAATTGAAACCGCCCATTTGGATGAAGCAAAAAACACCCAAGTAGTCTAAATGGAAAAAGTTGAAATTGAGCAAAAAGTTGACCATAGATAGTAATAAAGAGTAGTGATTAAACTTCGTTCTAGTTAAGGATAACTCCATGAAACTTACAACATTAAAATCTACTGCACAGTTATTTGCTTTTGTCACACTCTTCTGTGGAATGACTAGGAATAAAGTGGTTGATAATAGCAATACTAATCCATCAATAGACACAGCAATCAAGCCTAAGACTTTATCTAGTTATTCCCCGAATATCAATTACCTCAAACCCTTTGATACTGCTTTTCTTGCTTATCACATGATGGGTCTTAACAAGTTTTGAATCTCCTAAGCTACATTAGCACTATCGAGTTGATCAAAAGAAAAATTTCTTACCAAAAAACGTTAATTACACCTACTTCTAGTTGATCATAAATCTATGAAACTCACAACTTTGATAAAGTCTGCACTCATGATCGCTTCTATTGCACTTTTACAAGGAATCGCTAGCGCTCAAACACCTACTAGCAACAATATTGCTCAAGCAATAAACCCAGCCGGCAACTCCCTTAATGTCAACCATCTCAAACCATTTAATGTTGCTTTTCTTGCTTATCAAGGCTATCTGAAAGAGCAAGGTATTCCCAGTGCAAGCGCTTTGATATTTGAATATCAAACAGGAAAGCTTACAGCAGAAGATGTGGTAAAGGCTGCTATCAAAGCGAACAAGTTACCAGCACAAGTTTTGAATGATCAAAGTTATCTCAACGCTGTTGAGTCGCAGCTTGCATCATTCGCTGATGATTCATCTAACTAAATACTGGTTTATTGTCAAAATAAACAAAACCCCTCTTAAAGAGCTTTTTCCCCCCTTGGAAAGGGGAGCAAGGAGGGATCTCGATCAATTCTGATACGAATCAGACATCCTCTTAATATAGAGGGGTTTTTAGTTGGTAGGATAATTGGAACTTTTGGTTGTACTGTGGATGTAAAAAAGTAAATTAATATTTGTAAAAATAGAATCTGTTAATTGTCATTGGATGTTAGGGTATTTAAGTTTGACTTTTAGCCAAAGATGATAGAAACAAGTCAAGCAACTCAATTTCGCTACGCAGCGCAGCATAAGCCCAACCAGTTGATTTATGGAACTGGACAAACAGCAGTGATTACAGGGTGGACTGTGAGAGATGCGATCGCAAAACACCTTCAACCGTCAGAGTATGCTGTAATAGGGCAGTTGTATTCACCCACTAGGGGGATAAACTTACTAATTCGCAATTTGCTACATAACCCCCATGTACGCTTTTTAGTGGTTCTCAACGCTACTAAGGAAGACAAAAACGCTGGTGCGTGCCAATGTTTACTAGATTTTTTCCGTAATGGAGTTGAAGAAAGCATCAGCGACACAGGGCGGAAATCTTGGGTAATTCGCTCTGCTATTCCCGGTTATATTGATATTGATATTGATATTAATGCTTTAGAAAAACTGCGGCATTCTGTAAACTGGCAAGAAGCTAAATCAATTACAGAAGCAGTTAATCAAGTTAAATCTTATGCCCAAAAAGCAGCAATTCAACCTTGGGGCGTTCCCCTAGACTTTCCCATGTCTGCTGTTGAACCAACAGTTTTACCAGGGCCACGCTACGGACACAGAATCGAAGGTAAGACTATAGCAGAAACTTGGGTAAAAATCATTCATCGAATTAAGACAACGGGAACAATTCGCCCAACTGGCTATGATGGACAATGGCAAGAATTAATAGATTTGATAGCGATTGTTACAGATGAGCCTGCTGATTTCTACTTTCCTGAACCGAATTATTTACCAATTGACCGCAGTTTTATTCAAGAATATATTTCACAAATTTTAGATGATGCTCCTCAACAAGAAGGAGTTAAATATACTTATGGTCAACGTTTACGTTCTTGGTTTGGGCGTGACCAAATTCAGGAAGTTATTGATAAATTAGTGGCTGATATTGATTCTGCTAGGGCTGTAATGTCTTTATGGGATGCTAGCCATGATGCTAATGACAGTCCCCCATGCCTTAACCATATTTGGGTAAGAATTGTTGATCATCAGTTATCTTTAACGGCAACTTTCCGCAGTAATGATATGTTTTCGGCATGGCCTGCAAATGCTATGGGGTTGCGGGAGTTACAACGATATATTTGTGATGCTATTACTCAAAAGTCTAACCATGTTTTGAAGATGGGCCCGTTAATTACTATTAGTCAAAGCGCCCATATTTATGATGACTGTTTTGAAAATACTGAAAATGTGATTACTTCCCAATATACCAAAATTTGCCAGCAACGAGATTACGCAGATCCTGCGGGTAGTTTTGTAATTACTGTCCAGGATAGCAGCATTTTTGTAGAACACATGACTCCAGGTTCTGGAGAAGTGGTTAATTGTTATTCTGGTAAATCTGCAAGTCAACTTTCGCGGCAAATTGTAGCAGATTGTCCTGGTTTGCAAGTTGAACACGCGATATATTTGGGATCTGAGTTGCAAAAGGCAGAGATTGCTTTATCGAACAAACAAGAGTTGATTTATGAGCAAGATAAACAGCTAAAAATACATTTTATTGAAAACTAATTATCGTAAAAAGTGATATGGGGTAGGCCGCACAGCCACCAGCAATTTCCTAGGAATTTATCAGGAATCACATCTATTTGCCCACCCTACAAGAGCAGCGATCAAACTTATTAATCCCTTAATTTTTAAGCTGATATCCGTGATCGCACCACAAAATCTCTTTAGCAGTGGTCAATCGACGAATTTTCGGACATCCAGAAGAATTACTCGATCTCCGCAGAGGCTTACGGATAAAAAGGCATTATTGGGACTCCACGAGACATGCCAGACAAACTTTTCCTCAAAGTTAAAACGATACACTTCTCGTCCAGTCTCTGCGTGCCAGAGCCGTAATGTCTGATCGTCTCCGCCTGTTGCCAGGATACGCCCATCTCGACTCCACCGCACACAATTGACTTCTCCTTCGTGGCCTAAACAGCAAACCAGTTCATCCAGGGTATCTACCCGAAATACCGATACCCGACCATTTCCACAACCTACAGCCAGCAGATTATCTCTATTCCACCAGGATACGGAGAGTGGCTTACTCTGAAAATCTATACAACGCATTTCCGTACCATTAACGGCATTCCAAAAACGTAATGTGGCATCGTTGGAGCCAGATACAAGGCTCAGTCCATCTGGAGACCAAGCGACAGTGACCACCCATGCATCATGTCCTTTGCAACTGACAATGTGATTCTTCGTTTCGATTGAGCGGCTGTAAGATATTTGAACTGCCGTTTCCTGCTGCCGCTGCACTATTTCCGGAAAGGATATTTATATTTTTATTAAATCATAGGATAGGTATAGTATTAAAATATCAATAAATATAAAATAGCCAATATAAAATTCCCTCTCTACTTGCAATATGTCTCAATATTGCCGTTCCTATATACTAGGAGGAACCTACTTTCTCACCTTAGTGACTTATCAGAGAAATCCTATTTTTTCTGAACCAGAAAATGTATCTCTTTTACGCGCTGCTATAACTCAAACTCGGAAAGAAAGACCATTTGAAATTACCGCAGCTGTAGTTTTACCTGAACATCTTTATTTTCTCTGGACTTTACCACCAAACGACGCTGATTATTCGCAGCGAATTTTACGTTTCAAGGTGTTGTTTACACGTTCTTTACAGGGGAAAGGCTCTTTACCTGTAAATGTTTCTGCTTCCCGTCGTAAGCACCGGGAAAGTGATGTTTGGCAGCGCCGATTTTGGGAACATACAATCCAAGATGAGAATGATTGACACAGGCATTTAGATTATATTCATTACAACCCGGTTAAGCATGGGTTGGTTTTTTGTCCTCATTTGTGGACATATTCTAGTTTTCATCGTTGGGTAGAAAGGGATAAGTATCAATTAAGTTGGGGTTGTTGTTGTGATGGAAGACAAACTTCAGCCCCTGATTTTGCAGGGATGTCATTTGGTGAATAATGGTGTGGTGGGCATTGATTTTAATGCTCTGTTGTTTTGACATTTTTTGAATTCAAAATGCACTCATAGAGCCTACGGCTCCCGTAAGGGATACAAAATTCTGTTAGGAAGAGAAGAATGGAAATAATTTTGAATTAATTAATTCTGGGTACAAGCCCCCGCCACAATCTTTGATTTGGCGGTCAACAAGAAAGTGGTGAGTCCAAGCTCCCACTAATTGTCTTTAATTTTGAATTTTGAATTTTGAATTTTGAATTGGAGCGAAGCGACTTGACATATTTTTCGGTGCAATGCCCACCCTACAAGATAGGCGATCGCACTATTTCAAATGCCTCGCCCTCTCGACATGAGATCCTTTAGCACTACGCGCCCTCTCCTACCTACTGCACTAAGTGTTTTTCTTTCTAACATTATTTCGACACGCTCTATCCATTTATCGTGGGAGGTACAAACTTAAGTCGTCGTCATCTTCTATATCTTCCCCTTCACTGAACTGCTCTGCCAATCTCTCTTCCAGGTATTGCCGCCTCTCCACTGACATTTGTTCTGGGATGGGCGGCATGGTCGTCTCTTCCGTAGTCATAAGTTCACTAACTGTTGCCTCTTCCCTATTGGGTGGATTATCGTCTCGTTCCGGCTTCGGTGTCGCATTCTGTTTGTGCATGGTTCAGTCCAGATATTCCTCTTCCTGTTTCTTTTCTATTGTCGAATCTTGCAACTTATTTATCTCCTCTTTGCCTTGTATAACTTTTTTGAGCGTTTCCAGGAGTTGGCCTCGTTCATATCCTAGTACTTCCGCCAATTCTTCACTAATTATCTTTTCAATCTCCTCCAGATCACTTGTCAATTTTTTCTTTTTATATACTGCTATTAATTTCTCTTGTCTCAGATCTAATTGTATGTATATTTTGTCCTTCCCGCTTCGTGCTACAACAGTAAACGTGTTATATGCTAACAGAGCCGATTTTGTGATAGCCTCATCGGGGTTGAGTATCTGTTGCGGTTGAAATGTTACTACATGTTCATCATTTGCTCCGTAGCTCTTTATGGATCCTGATTCGTCAAGTTTGTAAGTACTAGAGCGAACTTTCGCTGGAATTTCCTTGGTTACCACGATGGGATGGTTGACATTGAATCCTGGATCCATCAAGATGTATCCTGCATCTTTCTCGTCTTTTGCGTTCTTGAACGCGATCATTGCGGCACCGTGACCGTAGTACTCCTTCCCGGCGAAGGTCGCGGCACACGGATAGGCAGGCAACTTCGTCATTTGCCGCACTTGATCCGCAAACTGAATGCCCTGTCCGACACATTGGGAGCCTTTGGCCTTTTCAATTGACAAGGTGGATTGATAGCTGAAACTCTGAAAGGCTTTTTGCGGTGTCATCCCTTTGTCCTCTTTCCGCTTCTCGTTCAAATGGTCTAGGTACGCCGCAGCATCTTCAAGCGAATTGTACCGTACGACAGCGAGATATTCGGTGAGCAAGGGCTGTACCGCTTCACATATCTCATTTGATCCCACATTGGCATATTGAGTCGCATCTAGCTCTTGAAAGACTGCCTGCGGAAGAATCACTGTGCCTCGTTCATTCTGCTTCGTTTCTTCCTTCGGTTTTTCTTCCTCGTTTTCGGATACGCGCTGTACCGCCCCCCCATTCTGCTGCACCACATGGGTCAACTCATGGGCAATTAACTCCTGACCCCCGCTACTCCCAGGCTCATAGGCCCCCTGCCGGAAGAACACATCCTGCCCGGTTGTAAACGCCTTCGCCTGTATCGACTGACTCATCTCATCTGCCCCAGAGTCAGTATGTACCCGCACACCACTAAAATCTGCACCCATTACCGGCTCTATCTTGGCGCGAAAGGCTGCATCTAATGCTCCTCCTCCACCCCTGGCTTGATTTAATTTAGTTTCAAAATCTGCTTGCACATCCGGTACATGGCTGGCTCTCAACCCGTTCTGACGCATCAAGGGCATTTCCACACCAGGGCTAAGTCTGCTCGCAAGTATGGGGATAACTGGCTTTCGCTGTAGACTCTTGTCGAATCCATCCTCTCTTGGGGGTGCTGTAATGCCCGGTGCTGCTGGTGCATTCATTTTTTGCACTACTTCCGCTGCCACTCTGTCCGCTTCTTGTTCGTATTGATCCCCTGGTTCACCGATGGTCAGCTTGGCTTGCACTCCCACTATTCCCGCATTACTCACCGCAGGTATGGAGTTTTTTGACATCGAACGATTAATATTTTCAATAATACTTCCTCTTCTATTTACGGGTTGGGCGGCTTTTTCCCCGTTACCTGCCGTTTCCTGCTCCCGCTGCACTATTTCGGGAAACGGTCTTGATGTAAATATGCTTTTACTTGCAGCCTGGGTTGTGGGTTGCCATGCCGCCGCATTTGTCTTACCACCCGATTTAGACATATTTTCCCTTCTTTTATTCTAATATTTTTAATCTGCTTCACTATTGTATAATATGTACTATGTCTTTAGATAGATGCTCATCATTAAACTAACTTAAGATTCCTGCCAAAAAATTATGCCGAGCGCTATGGTTCATGCTCTAATCTACAATCCTACTAACATTGTCAATGATGTAGTGTAGTCCGTGGAATTTCCATAATACTCGATTTAAAAAATACATAAGCGGAAAACGCTTAAAACCGTCTATGAAAACTACTGCCATCTCAAACTCTTATCAATCCAACTTGCAATCTCTGCAATCAGAAATAGAGCGCATCAGGCACTTATTAGAATGTTATATTGAGGGAAAATCATCAAATTATCAGGCTAATTCTGCTATCTCTCCACCCGTGGCTCTTGGGCAATTAAGCAGTAAATTTAATCTCCAAAAGTTTGAACGGGATATACTCTTGCTCTGTCTGTCCAGGGAAATAGACCCCAGCGTTGCAGACTTGTGTGCCCAAGCTGCTGGCAACCCCAATCAAGATTATCCTACCCTCAGTTTAGCTCTGGGAGCATTTCCCGACGCTAATTGGTTTGTTGTCTCTCCCCAAAACCCATTACAACGATGGAAAATGATCGAGTTTGCCCCTGGTTTTACTCTCACCCAAGCAGCGATGAGAATAGACCAGCGCATTCTCTGTTATTTGTTAGGGGTGCCTGCTGTTGATCAGCATTTATCAGGAATAGCCAGTTTTCCCAATTTAGACAATACTGCCATTATTCTGCCACCATCCCAACAAGTTATAGCCGATCAACTAATTGCCACTTGGTCAAATGCCCCAAACCAATTGCCACAACTGCAACTCTGTGGGATTGATTATTCTAGTAAATATCATATTTATTCTCATTTGTGCGATCGCCTCAACTACAACTTAGGCATTATTTCCACCGCATCACTACCCACCAGCCCCAATGATATCTATCAACTCACCCAAAGGTGGGAACGAGAAGCCATATTAAGCGATCGCGTGTTATTCTTAGTTTGTGACCACTCCACAGATGACCCTCACCAGAAAGCCGCTATTTCCCTATTTATCGAAAATATCAACACAGCTTTAATCATCAGTTCTAGAGAACGTCTCCAAAATCAACAACGAGCTTTAATCAATTTTGACGTGACCCCTCTGAGTTTTGAAGAGCAAACAGCAATTTGGTCAACTCACTTGGAAGAAGAGGCGATCAATCTGAAGGTCGAAATTACGATACTTGCATCCCAATTCAATCTTAACTACATCACAATACAAGCCGCTTGTCAACAAACCAAAAGTGCAGAATCCTCTTCTCTGGAGAGACTTTGGAATTTCTGCCGCACTCAAGCCCGTCCCCAACTGGATAACCTAGCCCAACGCATAGATACAACAGCCCAGTGGACAGACTTAGTTTTACCAGAAAGACCAGTCCAAGTTCTCAAAGACATTGCTGACCAACTGCAACAACGTCACAAAGTTTACCGTGATTGGGGCTTTGCTAAAAAAAGTGGTCGCGGCTTAGGAATCACAGCCCTATTTTACGGTGATAGCGGTACTGGTAAAACTATGGCAGCAGAGTTACTTGCTAATCAATTTGGTTTGGATCTTTACCGCATCGACCTGAGTGCAGTAGTCAGTAAATATATTGGTGAGACAGAAAAGAATTTAGCACGCATTTTCGATGCTGCGGAAACCGGAGGAGCGATTTTACTGTTTGATGAAGCCGATGCTTTATTTGGAAAACGTTCGGAAGTTAAAGACAGTCACGATCGCCATGCTAATGTGGAAGTCAGTTATCTACTCCAACGGATGGAAGCATACCAAGGTTTAGCCATCTTGACAACTAACCTCAAAGATGCTTTAGATAATGCCTTTATGCGGCGTATCCGCTTCATGGTAGAGTTTCCATTCCCCGCAGCAGAATCCCGCGCCCAAATTTGGCAACGTATCTTCCCAACTTTAACACCAACCCAAGAACTCGACTATGTGAAACTGGGACAACTGCAAGTAGCTGGGGGTAATATCCGCAACATAGCCATGATATCTGCTTTTTTAGCGGCTAATCAGAATGAACCTGTAATGATGAAACACATCAAAACAGCAGCACAACGGGAGTGTGTGAAATTGAAAAAGATATTGACTGATAAAGAAGTGCAAGGCTGGACATAATCAATTTATGTACTTTTACAAAATTAGTTACATATTTTTTGCCAAAATCTCGGTGTAGTGCTGTTGGTTCTAGATTTTGAGGATTAAATTTTTTGGGATCTACTACAGTTCCGGGAATGTGGCGAAATATGCGGAACTCAGCAGGAGAAAGGCGTATATCGTAGCCATAGGAATCACTGTGCAGGATGGCAGCATTATTGTAGAACATACAATTTCTGGTTCTGGAGAAGTAGTTAATTGTTATTCTCGTAAATCTGCAAGTCAACTTTCTCGGCAAATTGTAGCAGATTGTCCTGGGTTGCAAGTTGAACACGCGATTTACTTGGGTGGGGAGTTGCAAAAAGCAGAATTTGCTTTATCGAGTAAACAAGAGTTGATTTATGAGCAAGATAAACCTTTGAAAATTAAGACATATTTATACTTGTCAAATGTATAAAGTTGTCCGGTTGCAATCAATATAGCAATTCCCATTCAAGTGAGGTACAGAAAGAATTAACCGCAGATGGACGCAGATAAACACAGATAATTTTGTACTTCATTAGACTGGGAAACGCTATAATACTATAACGATTGAATTGATAATAGTTATAGAATTTTATCTTTAGCTTTTAAGCAGACTGCAAATATTCTAACAATAACAATCTCAAGTAATCCAACATTCTAATATAATCCTTCATCTGTTCATATTTACCATTACTGCTAAAATAAAATTTTCCAATTGGGGATACACTAAATACTCGCATTGCTTGTAATTGAGAAATTACCTGCTCCTGATTAACTATTTGACCTGTAGCTGCAATTTGACTGGCATAACCTCTTAAATTTACTGTTAAAAGTTCAATTTCTTCTAATAGTGAAAATTCCTCATTTTCTGGTGGAAACTTAGTAGCAATTTCTTTTCTTTCGCTGCGGGTGTTTTGATATGCCTTTGTCAATTGTGACAATAATTGAGCAATATTTATCTTTGTCAATTCCTGCTCATTTAAAATTGCTTCAGTCATCGTTAACTCCATAAGTAACTATCTTTTCGCTACCATATTTGTCTGGTCTGACAATCAGATATTCATTACCTTTCCGATATACTGCTGAACTATCTCCACGATATCCAGTTTTTGGAACTCTGATTGCTCCTTTTTTATTAAAGTTATGAGCTTTGCGTAAATATTTTAAAGGGTCAATATTTTTTCTAGCTGCATGGTCTAATATACTCTGAGCAACACTGCTATAAGTAGCAGCATCCCACTCGGTCATATATTTTTCAATCTCAACTACCTCTGTTAAATTATACCCTTCTAATAGTTGAATCAAAAATGGATCTGAGATTGCTTCTTCTCCTGGCATGATGACCTAAGTATATAACGGCAAGCCTGACGTAACCTAATTTCTAATTAATGAGGTACAACTTATAATTCAGTGTATAATTAGTCGGCAGTAATTTTTGATTTGGTAAAACTTATGAGTGTTATCCCATTCATATTGGATGGTAGCAATAAAACAGTTGTCGAAACTGAAGCAGGTGATTGAAGTCATTATTTTTATAACCAGCATAGATACAGAATATAGCTTTAAACAAGCTATTTTTTCAGAATATGTTCCATGTGCTGGTTTAAATGTAGTGCCTATGTTATTGTTCTTGTGTTTAAACTTTAGCTAGAGTTACAACTCCTAACTGATCTTGATATTTACCCTGACGTGCTTCGTAATTCACTGCACAGGGCGCTCCTTCTAAAAACATCAACTGTACTATGCCTTCGTTGGCGTAAATGCGACAGTCGGCACTAGAAGCGTTGGATAACTCTAAGGTTAAGTAACCGCGCCAAGCTGCCTCCGCAGGAGTTACGTTTGCAATTATACCACACCTTGCGTAGGAGCTTTTACCTATGCAAATTACTGTAATATTATTTGGTATTTCTAGCCTTTCAAGAGCAACCCCAAGTCCATAGGAATGTGCTGGAAGGATGAAGTAACTACCATTTTCATCTGTATGGAGTTTTGTTTGCTCCAAGTTTTCAGGATTAAAATTCTTGGGATCAACTACTGTGCCTGGAATATGCTTAAAAATACGGAAATCGTTGGGTGATAGTCTGATGTCATAGCCAAAGCTGCTAAGACCAAATGAAATTATAGGTAATTCTGCAAGACGGCGTATTAAACTTGGCTCAAAAGGCGAAATCATACCCTTTTGAGCCATTTCAGCAATCCAAATATCGTTTTTAATCACAATTTCACGGGTAACTCAAACGAATTACTAGGATATCTTGAAGTGGTGCATTATTCACAAATATAGTTTAGTTAGCTTTTTGATCTCGTGAAGATTCTCCCAAGCCTGCTTAAAAAGCTACTGTGTACACACAAATTATCTAATCACCGCAAATCCTGTTTTGTCGGGTGTGTTCTGAGGTTTTGGCTAATGCACCATTCTAGACTTGTGGTGTTATGTCGGGGAAACGGTGCGTTGGGAACGCACCCTACATGAAGTTGTGCATTTTAGGGACGATGACTGCGACGGATTTCGGTGATTTGGTCTGCTGCATCTAGGAGAGATTTTGGCATTTCTGGACCGGTGAGAATGATATCGACGTTGGGGGGACGTTTTGCGAGAAACTCTAAAACCTCTGATTCGGGAATTAAGCCGAAGTTAATTGCCAAACTTAACTCATCTAAGACCACGAGAGAATACTTACCTTCACATACTAGCTTTTGTGTATGCTGCCACAGTTGTTGTAGGGCTTGGTTTTCAGAATCGTCTAACTGTGGTGTATCAATACAGCGCGGCAAATCACAACGAATCCAATCTAAATGTTGTCCTAGTTGCATCGGTCGATCTTGTCCTTGGTGAATGCCACCTTTGAGGAATTGCACAACTAAGACTGGCGTACCTTGACCGGCAATTCTCAGTGATTGAGCCATGACACTGGTGAAAAAGTTACGATGGGAGCTAGTGAAAACTTGCACTAGTCCTTCGACGGGATATGGTAAGCTGAGAGTCGAATTTACACTTGGGGTTTCTAGCTGGGCAACCATAGGGCGTAGTTTAAAAAATCACTATAGAATAAAAAACTTTTGCTGGGAGTAGCGATCGCATTCTCCACCTACATAATCTATCTGTTTTCCACAGGTGTAGTTGATAGGAGCGATCGGCATTCTTAGTCAAACACTAGGTTTGTCCTCAAGTCAAGAGTTATTTTGCTTGACAAAATCATTTTTTATATGCGAGCTAACGCCAAAATAAGAACACACAATTGGCATTTTTCATAACTTAAAAAAGCTGGAGTAGCAGATAAAAATCATTCTTGCGTTAGATTTCCCGTTTATTTGGGCAAAAACGAGTTATAAAATAGTGAATTTGACAGAATGAGGGGTAAATAGTTGTGAAATTAGTGATTTTGGGAGGTTCAGGATCGGGTAAAAGCAGTCAAGCACAAAGGCTTTGCAGATACTTTGATATTTCTCTGATTTCCACAGGCGAGACTTTACGGCAGGCGATGTCTAACGAAGATTTGCTAGACGGACACAGCGAATTGAGTGATTTAGGTCGCTACACCCAGCCTTATGTAGAAGCGGGGGAATTAGTCCCAGACGAAATGATGATTGAATTGATCAGAGTTCACCTCAAAAAGTTCGATGTCAACTCTAGCTGGGTGTTAGAGGGCTATCCCCGGACTGCATTCCAAGCCGAGGAGTTAGATTTTTTGTTAGACGATTTAGGGCAAAAGCTAGATTGGGCAATTTATCTCCAAGTTCCAGAAGCAGTAATGGTTAGCCGTTCTTTGGGGCGATCGCTTCCAGATGACCAACCGGAAATCGTCCAGCGCCGTGTAGAACTATTTTACGATCGCACAATTCCCATCTTAGAATATTACGACCGTCGTCGCCGCCTATTGACAATCAACGGCGATCAGTCGCCAGAACTTGTACAGCAAAACATTCTCACTCTGCTCTCCATCCCTTAGCGGGTTTGTGATTCTGCTGATAAGTGTCAAAGAAAATGCTAGTTTTCGGATATCATGGCAAATAAGTTTCTGGGCACATAATTAAGCAAATCCTGAAAGTGCCTCTGTGACTGGCATTGAAACACCTGAATGCATACGTATTTTCAATAAAAATTTTGAGGCAACTCCAATGGTTTGGCAGCGCCCAGACGGTAGGCAATCCTACGAACTGCGTCCGATTAGCTTTTACCCCGGTTTCACCCACTATGCAGCCGGTTCCGTTCTCGCCAAATGCGGTGATACTCAGGTACTTTGTACCGCCACCGTAGCTGAGGGAGTACCCAAGTTTTTAGCAGGAACCGGCAAAGGTTGGTTAACTGCTGAGTACCGAATGTTGCCATCTGCCACACAACAACGGCAAGAAAGAGAATTATTGAAATTATCGGGGCGGACGCAAGAAATTCAACGTTTAATTGGCCGCAGCCTGCGAGCAGCATTAGATTTTGAGGCGTTGGGAGAACGGACGCTGACTGTAGATGCTGATGTGTTGCAGGCGGATGCTGGCACGCGCACAACGGCGATTACAGGCGGATTTGTCGCCTTGTGCCATGCAATATCTCAATTATTGCAACAAGGAGTAATCAAGCGATCGCCACTGCGCGGACAAATAGCCGCAGTTTCTGTCGGTTTATTGCAGGGAGAGCCTTTTTTGGATCTCAACTATATCGAAGACGTAACTGCATCAGTCGATTTCAATGTGGTGATGAATCAACACCTAGAAATCATCGAAGTCCAGGGAACAGCGGAATCCGGCAGCTTTAGCCGTAGCCAATTAAATCAACTACTGGATTTCTCAGAAAAAGGCATTCAGCAATTATTAATCGCCCAACGGGAAGCTGTCCCCGGCTGGGAAACGCTATTTGTGGGGAATTAAGGTCGCTCAATGCCAGGATTTTAGATTGACCCATGCGTTAAAACAGGAGATTGGTGTGAGGATTTTGGATTGTCAGTATTAATGGCGCTAAAATTGCAACCAAAAAGAAAAATAGAGCAATTGTGGATTGCACGTTGTTTTGCCGCAGTACTGCTCTTCGGTCAAATTTGCCTACATTTTCTGCAAGGAAAGACTTATTACCGGAAAATTCTGGAACACATGGTAAGTGCCGGGCCTGGTTCTATGTCTCCCGTGCTGATGGTGAGTGGTTTTGCTGGGATGATTTTTACCATTCAAACGGCCAGAGAATTAGTGCGATTTGGTGCTGTTAATTCTGTGGGAGGTGCGTTTGCTTTAGCCTTTTGCAGAGAATTAGCACCAATTTTAACTGCTAGTATTATTGCTGGACAAGTCGGCTCGGCTTTTGCCGCCGAAATAGGTGCTATGCAAGTCACAGAGCAAATTGATGCACTTTATATGCTCAAAACCGATCCGATTGATTATCTCGTTTTGCCGAGAGTCATTGCTTGCTGTTTGATGATGCCCTTGATGATGATTTTTGCTTTAGTTACGGGCATCACTGGGGGAGCTTTTGCCGCGTCACAATTTTACCGAGTTGAGCCAGAGACCTTTTTAGAGTCAGTTAGAGATTTTTTAGAACCCTCAGATTTGTGGATTATTCTCCTCAAAGGCTTGATTTTTGGAACTATAGTCGCTGTCAATGGCTGTAGTTGGGGGCTAACTACTCAGGGAGGAGCCAAGGAAGTAGGAGAATCAGCCACAACAGCAGTTGTGACTACTTGGGTGTCAATTTTTATCATGGATTTTGTGCTTTCTTTGCTGATGTTTGAGCACCCCACACTTTAAACCCAAGCGTCAAATTATATCTGCCCATTGCCTCTTGCAAGAGTGCTTTCTTGATTAGCGGTTAGTACAACTGACTACTGACAACTGACCACTAATAATGATAAAGAACATCTAGGTTAATTTTTCCCACCTAATTGATGATGTTAAAAGTTTCAAAAGTTAAAAAGGGAGCAGGTCAGAAGTTCGGTATGGTATTGCTGGAAGCAGGCAATATGAAGCTATGAACAAAACGGTTGAAATTTTATCAGATCAGCCAGCGCTGGTAGCGCGAGCACTGGAGTTGATCTTGTCCAGGTTGAAAACTGCTATCGAGCAGCGGGGAAAATTTACTATTGCTTTAGCCGGTGGCAGCACACCTAAGCCATTGTACGAAGCGATTGCTAATCAAAATTTGCCTTGGGATAAAATTCATGTATTCTGGGGTGATGAACGCTACGTACCACCAGATCATCCCGATAGTAATGAACTAATGGCGCGTCGTGCTTGGCTAGATCGTGTAGCTATGCCAGCGGCTAATATTCACGCTATACCAACTTTAGAAGGAAATCCAGAGCAGTCGGCTGTTAAATATGAACAGCATCTGCAAGAATTTTTTAATTCTGCACCTGGAAAGTTTCCCGCAATGGATGTGGTATTGCTGGGAATAGGTGATGATGCACACACCGCATCTTTGTTTCCTCACACCGCAGCGCTCAAAGTAAGCGATCGCTTAATTACTGTGGGTAACAAAGACGCTCACCCCCGGATAACCTTCACATACCCATTTATCAATGCTGCTCGGAGTGTAATTTTCCTCGTCGCTGGTGCGAATAAACGACCAGCACTAGCGCAAATATTCGCACCCGTAGCGGATGACTTGACATATCCATCCCGGTTAATTCAACCCCAAGGAGAACTTTGGTGGTTGCTAGACGCAGCAGCAGGTTTGGAACTCAAACCTTAAATTTTCCATCAGGAGTAATTGTTAGAATCGAAAGCTATATCTGCTCCTCTGCTTGCCAGTAATATTTTACGATGATCTTGAACAAAGGCTTAAATCCATGATCGTCTGTCCTAATTGCAATCATCCCAACCCAGACGGCGCTGTCCAGTGTGAAGCTTGCTACACGCCGTTACCAGCGACTACTAACTGTCCCAGTTGTGGGGCAACTGTGCAGGCAGATGCTGCTTTCTGTGGTCAGTGTGGCTATAACCTGCACTCAAATGTCGTCGCTCCCACCATCGCTCCCGACATCGCCGTAGAAGTACCGGCATTAGTTTCCCCTGACCCAATTTTAGAACTTTTAAAACCAGATCCCTTGGGACTGGCCGCGCCTGCTGCCCCTGCCGTTACTTCAACCTTACCACCGACAGTAATGGCAGTTGCGCCAGCGCCAGTACCAATAGCAGCCCCAGATCAGCAAACCATCGCTATTGCACCCGTAGCCACAGGCCAGGAAATTCCGACTCCACCAGCACCAGCACCAGCACCAGCACTGGAACCAATAGCAGCTGCTGAACCAGCACCGGAACCAATAGCAGCGCCAGCACCGGAACCAATAGTAGCGGCTGAACCAGCACCGGAGCCAATAGCAGCACCAGCACCGGAAGTACCCGCAGTAAATGCCGCTAGAACGCAATTGCAGCAGGTGACGGCGCGGTTATTCCACGTCCAAAGCGACCGAGAAATTGAATTACCGCAAAATCTTTCTGTAATTCATATCGGCAAGCCCAATGACCGGATTCCCCCTGATATAGATGTTTCAGGATTTCCCAATTCGGAAATTGTCTCGCGGATTCATGCAGATATTCGCGTTGAGGGAGATGCTCATTATATAGAAGATGTGGGTAGTTCCAACGGCACTTATATTAATAATTTGCCGCTATTACCGGGAAACAGACACCGCTTGCGTCCAGGCGATCGCATCAGTCTAGGTAAAGGAGATATGGTGACATTCCTTTTTCAACTCTCTTAGCCGATGCTGACTCTTTCTTAGAGACCAGCCTTATGATTACACCCCCTTATTGCTGTTTATAGCGTCATCTATCCTGGTAGAAAGTTGGACTTTGGACGGGCGACGGTTGACTGTAGTTTTCCGTCGTCACGTCTAGGCTTAATTCCTCCTATTGCTGACTAACTCCACTGTGATTAAAAGTCGATTAGGATGGATGAAACAACACCAAGGCAGTTGTGGTAATTACCTGAAGGAAAGTAACCTATGAGGGAACCAGGAAAAGAGTTTCAGCCCTTGCTAACCAAAGAAGCCCCGCCAGAAGTTGAACGTATGGGGCTAACTTGGCTAATAGCAGCTGCGATCGCCACGACTATCTTGTGGCAATTACCAACAGGCAATTACATTTTATACCCATTCACGATCCTAGCAACTTGGTTCCATGAAATGGGTCACGGCTTGATGGCTCTGATGTTGGGAGGAAACTTTCAGAAATTAGAGATTTTTGGCAATGGTTCAGGTGTAGCAACTTATGCCATCCGCACATCATTGGGGCCAATTGGCCCGGGGTTAGTTGCCGCAGCTGGGCCGATGGGCCCCCCAATTGCCGGTGCATTTTTGCTGTTAGCTTCCCGCAGTTTTACAGCAGCCTCCCTGAGTTTGAAAATTTTAGGGGGTTTTTTGCTGCTGTCAACATTAATTTGGGTGCGTTCTTCGTTTGGATTTGTGGCAATTCCCTTGCTGGGTTTAATTATCCTCTTAATTGCTTTGAGAACTCCCCGTTGGCTACAGGGGTTTGCCGTTCAATTTCTCGGTGTGCAAGCTTGTGTGAGTACTTACCATCAACTCGATTATCTATTTAGCTACAGTGCAGGCCCCCTGGGACTCTCGGATACGGCGCAAATGCAGCGATATTTGCTGTTACCTTACTGGTTTTGGGGTGGGTTAATGGCGATCGCATCCCTAATAATTCTAGTCCAAAGTCTCCGCGTCGCTTATCGTTCTCAGTAATGGAGAAGCAAAAATTCAAAAAAATAATATCTAAACTCCAGTTAAACCACCGCTAAATTTTGGTGAGGAATCTTCACAGTAAACGTTGTTCCACAACCCAATTCACTTTCCACAAAAATTTCTCCTTGGTGGCGTTCCACACTTTTCTTAACAACGGCTAAACCCAGCCCAGTACCAACGATATTCTCAATATTTTGACATCGATAAAAAGGCTCATAAATTTTTTGCTGTTCTGCTGGTGGAATACCTAGGCCTTTATCTATCACCTGAAAAACTAAAGCTTCTGGCTCAGAATTTAAAATCAAGTAAATTTTATTATTTCCAGCAGATGAATATTTGATTGCATTTAAAAGCAAATTACTGAGGATGGAGTAAAGCAGCTTTTCATCTAAACTGGCCCGAAAACACTGACCATTATTCATAAATTCTATCAGATGTGGTGTGGTGCCAAATAGCTGCAAATCTTCCACCAAATTTAAACAAAAATTTTCAACATTGATCAATTGAGGTTTGTAATCTAGCTTACCTGCCTCAGCTCTAGTTAAAGTCAATATATCTGTTAGCAGATGATTCATTAACTTTGCTGAAGATTGAATGCGGTAGAGATTTTTTAATCGCTTTTCGTCCACCAATTCTTCAAGAATCTCCCGTAATAATTGAGATGAAAGTAAAATTACACTCAAAGGTGTACGAAATTCATGAGAAATCATCGAAAACAACTGGAGTTTTAATTCACCAATTTCTTTTTCTTTAGCTAGAGAAAATTTTAAAGACTCAATTTGCTGACGTTTCACCCATTGACTATCAAGTACAATACATAAACTAGAAATTACTATAATACTTAAAATAATCCCCGTTATTTCCATCAAGATTCTTAAGTGAATACTCTTCTCAGATTCCTCTAACGAGCTTAGTAGGTAACGTTGTTCTTCAGATCTAATCTCAGCCATTACGGTGATAATTTCTTCTCGCAGCTTAACACTGCGTTCAGTAATATTAGTTTGCACCTGTAATGCTGTTTTATCTTTTTGATAAAGTTCCATTGATTGCTTGAGAAGAGCTAATCTTTGATTTACCAATGAGTTCAACCGTTCAAATCGCCGTTGCTGACTCGAGCTAGGACGTATCTGCTTCTTTAACAGCATAAGTTCAGACTGCATATTTGTCACTTCACTTGGATAACGATTTAAATCTTGCTTACTCCCCAAAAAGATAGACCCTCGCCGCGTCGATTCTACAACCGTCATTGCCGCAAAGAAATTTGACAAAGTATTCAGGGTTTGATAAGTATGCTGCACCCTATTAGCACTCTGTTCGATTTCATTTGTGTTCTTAAATGAAGCAAAGGTGATTAATCCAATGAGCAAGAGAGTTAACCCAAAACCTCCCGCAATCCATTTTCTTTGGAGCGACAATTTCATAAATTACCTACTAGCAATAATTCTGATTGTTTTTGATTTTAATACAGCTTGTTTTTCATCGTGTTTCTTAAAAATTATCTTCACTATGATTCAGTATGAAACTCATGTTTTGATGTAAAAAAAGTTTTATGATATTCTTTTCCCATAGAATATTACTATTTCGGTGATGTCTAAGAGATTATGCGAATTTTAGTAGTTGAAGATGATACTCAATTGGCGGAGGTACTAACAGAAGCTTTAAGCAGACGTCAGTATGTAGTAGATGTTGCCAAAAATGGAGAATTAGCTTGGAATTCAGCAGAATCAATGAAGTATGACTTAGTGGTGTTAGATGTAACGCTGCCAAAACTAGATGGGATCAAGTTTTGTCAACGCTTACGTAGCACTAGCGCCAGTAATTCAGCATATCGGAACGCTGGCGCACCTGTGCTGATGTTAACAGCCCGTGATACCGTAGCCGATAAGATTGCTGGGTTAGATGCAGGAGCAGATGATTATGTAGCAAAGCCATTTGACTTAGAAGAATTAATGGCTCGGATACGTGCTTTACTCAGACGCGGTAGTTCTGCAACTACAGTGAGTTTGTCTTGGGGAAAACTGCACTTGAATCCAAGTACTTACGAGGTTATTTACGATAGTTATCCTCTGTCATTAACCCCAAAAGAATATACTATTTTGGAATTGCTGGTTGCCAATGGCAGAAGAGTATTGAGCCGTTCTAGCATTATTGAGCAGGTTTGGTCAGTAGACGACTCTCCGGTAGAAGAAACCGTGAGGTCTCACATTAGATGTCTTCGACAAAAGCTGAGAGCTTTAGGTGCACCGGAAGATTTTATTGAAACAGTTCATGGACTGGGCTATCGCCTCAAATAGAAATAATATCGATTTGGGTTTCATTAAAGTTAGCCAAAATTGGCGGTTCCTGAGCTAAAATCTATGGGTTAGATGCCTAAACTCGGAAGCGCAAGGCGGCATCACCCAATATCTTGTGTGAAAATGAGATTATCAAAGCCGCGCTCAAGCGTTGGCTTACCAATTTTGTCCAGGTTTTTCTTAAGGGTGAAATCATCTGCACAAATTCTGCACAAATTCTGCACAGTGATTGCATATATAGGTTATATCCTCTTGTTTAGACGTGAGGAAAAAAGACTAAAGATTTCAATCACTGAACAAAGAGGGGAATTGTGGATGAAGGAGAAAAATACATATCATGGTTGGGTGATTGAATTAATACCATTATCTAAAGGTTACGCATTTAAATGTTGGATGCCAGACGAGCAAATAGGGATTAGTAATAACCATATTTATCCTGGGACGCATCAAGCTATCAGGGCAGCCAGGAAAAGGGTAAAACTGGAATCTGCAAGTTTGGCACTTATCCGTTTCTTAAATGAATCCTACAAAAATTGCCATCTTAGTCCCAAAGAATATTTGGCTTTGGCTAGTTCCATTTCTGATTTTATTACCTCAGCCAGTAAACCTAAAACTTAAGACTCTTAAGCTTAACGGATGAATAACCAAATTCTTTAGGCAAGAGGCAATTGGGTTTTAGACTATTTCAAATTTCTTTAGACAGTTATCTTTATTTATGCCTTTTTACTTAGTGCGTGATTGAAATTACAGATGTTTGAGAAAATGGCATTAGAAGTTTTTGTGAACATTAAAAACTCTTATCGCGGCAGCGGTAGATTTTACTACATCCAACTGACAGTAGATCGAAATTACTTCAGGTGATATTTGTAACAATTCCCATCCTGTCACTGCATCTAAATAATTTTTTGTCCAAAAGTGTCCGGATATACAAAAAACAGGGCGTCTATTGTTACACCAAAGAGCTAAAACATTTATGAATATCAAACTTGACAATAACACCCCGAACTTTCTGGCAACATTATTTATCTCTCTAATTAAAGAGGGCATCACCGCAAATCAAATCATGGTAGGCATTGTTCAACTAGCAACAGACACCCAAGATTTAGACGGTATGACTGCTTCAGTTGATTGTCTCCGGTGCCTGCTTGGGGCATTGCCTATAGATACCAGTGCTGAGGGGGTTTCAAATTTTGTATCGTCCCTAGCAATAGAGGGTGTTACCACTTTAATGTTGCTGGATGCCTTGGGTTTTGCCTGTAATCAGTGCTCTTTGACAGAATGTGCGGCTATTATCCATTTGACTTATCAGCGATTGGAAGCAGACAAATTAATATCGAAAGTGTTAGGCGACTAATAAGTAATGACTAGCAAATTTAAGTTGTCTGTCAAATCTAACCAGTCGATAGAATTATCAAGTATTATGTATTTTTTGTCGCATTTATAGCCAGTTGTAGTGAAGCGGTAACCGAGCGCTGCAAGTTAACTCTTTCACCCAAATAGGGCCGTTATACAGCACTCTGTTAACAACTGGCGATGGGGTGGGAGTACTGAGGCATGGGGGCAAACCATTCCTCGTCTAACTTTTTTACTATCCCGTTATCCCTCTCGATATCTCATTTAAACTGCAATTGAGAAATTTGTAATGCCAAATTGCCAAAACTTTTTTGTCTTCAATTAGAGCGATTTTCAACTGGATGGACTTGTTGCATAAATCTTTTTTTGTTTCGCGCACCAGCGAAGCGTATCCCTTCGGGACACTACGGCTAACGCCACGCTCCGCGAACGTGAACGCGGAGCGTGCCGGAGGCTCTAGTACGAAGTAAAGGTGCCGAAACTGAACCTTGAGCGATGGTTTGATATTTGCCAGCAGTGCTTCTACCAACCTTATATACTTAGCAATATCCTTCCTTCGATAGCAACCCACACCTGCTATTTGTGGCGACTGTGGGAGTATGTGGCAGGAAAATGGGAGAACGTGCGATGTGCCATCGCACTCAACTTTAATAGCCAACAAAATAAGTGTTTTTTGATACAGTGAAACTGTGGTGATTTTTTACCGCTAGTTTTCTGTAAATCAAGAGACATCCCATAATGAACTCGAAAAATTCTGCCCAAGCTTTTTATGAAGTTGTTACCAAATCTGCTGATAGAGGTAGAGATATACTGACAAATATTACATTTTTTGTCGGGGCAGGCTTCTCAAAAAGTTGGGATATAAACTCTCCCACGGGTAATGAGCTTTTTACTTTTCCGAAAAAATTTATTGAAAATTCCCCATCAGAAATTAAAGATTTATTGACACAGCCAGGTTACCCAAGTATTCAAGATACGTCTCCTGAGAAGTTTAAGGAGTTAGTTTATCAATTAAATATGCAGCTTAAGTATCCTGGCATTAGAACACGTTATATGGATGAAAATAGTATTAATATTGCACTTGATGAACTTAAAGCACTGACACAGAAAAGATTTGAAGAAATTACATCAATTAATTATTTTGATGACCAAACAGGTTGTTTCCCCTTACCGACACAACTAACTGAAGCTCAAGAGAATATCCTAAAATTCTTTAAATGGTTAAGAATCCAACAAAAAGAATGTTCTGGTTTTTCTACTGGGGTTCATGTTGATTTTATATCAACTAACTACGATTATGTGATCGAGACCATTTTAGATAATATTATCAATTCAACAGGTGTCCTAAGAAATAGCTATCGGGGCATAACTCCTAATATGATTTGTGGTATTAAAAATAAAAATGTTATTCACGATCATTGGGCAATTGATAATATTCTCAAGATAAATGGCGGTTTTGAAATTCTAAATACTCAAAACAATTATCATTTAGATTACCGCCAACGTTCATTTGAGGAGATTAAGCTGAAGCCACCAGAACTGATGATGCCATCAAAGGAGCAGAATTACACTAATCATTATTTTTCATCGGTGTTTCCCAAAGCAGTTCGCCTGCTTCACGAAAGTCGTGTTTTAGTTATTGTTGGGTATAGCCTTTCTGAAGAAGATGCTTTATTGAGCTTTCTCATCAGACAATTTGCCGAAGATTTACGAGATGTCCACGGCAAGTATATTTTTTATATAGATTACTCAAATGAAGATTATTTGGTTCAAAAGTTGCGGAATTGTTTTAAGTATATAAATTTTATAGATGTTGATAATGTATTTGCTTATTCAGGGGGGTTTACAGACTGGATTGAGCAGGTGCTTGCATATAACAAGGACGGCTTAAACAATTAAAAATCAAAAACCAGGTTTTAATTTTTAATTGTTAATTGTTAATTTTTTAAGGCTCATTCTCCTCACAGAACCCGACATATCGCCCATGCCACAATTTTCCGCTTTCTGTTAGTCCTTGCGATCGCACCGTGATTTTCACGCCTCCGGGGTTGGCTGCATGACGACGGGCTATTTCTAGCATATCTTGCTGTGTAAAGCCTGTTCCCACTAACCCCATTGGCACTAACTTTCCTTCCTTTTCTTGGGCTACCATGATGGCGCTAAAAGGTCGGCTAGGGTCGTTTTTGGAAGTTAAGCCGATAATTACTAAGTCTAATTCGAGGCAGTACTTTGTCCGGACTATTGCCAATGTTCGGGTATCTTTGCCACCTATATAAGTACAGTTTTTCAGTACCCAAATTTCCCCCTCTCTAGCTTCCAACTGCTGTTTAGATGCCAGTTCGGCTTTTTCCTGGCTAGTACGGGCTGTAGGCACTACCTCAAAAAAGTCGGTTTGCAGATACTTGCCAATTTCTTCGCCCGCTGCAATCCTTTCTGCCTCTGTGACGGTTGTCAAGTCTTTTCCTGAAAACCACAAACTTTTAAATATGGCGTAAACGGGCGTTGGGGGAATATTTGCTGCCCCTGCGGCTATATTGACGGTGGCTGCTTGAGAACCTGTACGATGTTCGCTGAGAGTGACTGAACGGTAGTACAATTCGCCATCTAGTACGAAAGATCCTAATTGGGTTGCAGCTTCTAATAGTGCTTGGTTGATTTCTATTGAGGGTTGCTCTTTAATTCTCGTAGAACGTGATTGGTAATAAATCTGTTTTTTGGTAGCAATGACAATTAACCTATTACCATCGCGTTTCGGCTGTCCCCAGTAGTCGGGTGAGTTAATGTAGTAGGTGCGTTCGCTTCCAGCGGGGCGTAGCCCATTGCTTGATGCATCTACCGGCTGCATGGTGACAATGTGTCCTGGCTGCAAATGGGGTGGTAAATCCTTGACAAGAATCAGGTTTTTGGGCGTTTTTGGGGGATTTGAAGTTGCTGTGGTGACAGAACCAGTATTTGCTGGCTGTGCTGGTGTTTTTTCTCCTGTTTCTAGCTCAAATGCTTTATTCCAAAACCCCAAAGCCATTTCTGGGTAACCTTCTGATTCGGCGCAGATTGCCAAGTTAACAACTTTAGGTAGAGCAATTCCCCGTCCATAATCTGCAAGATATTGGATAGCTCCCGCAGTACCCATCAGGTGTAATGAGCGTTGAAGAATGCGATTATTCCAGCGTTCCCGGATTTCTGCGGGAATTCTCTTGTTGGTATTTCGTTTTGATTCAATGTATACAGTGATATTCATAAATTTTTATCAGGGTGAGAGGGATGGTGTTGACTGCTGGTATCAAAGGGATAACTCACTCTGGAACAGTATATAGTATGTATGTACTGCTTAATTTAATTATCGAGATGATTTTTAATATATTTGTACTATCTAGAGGCAGCAGTCAACTCCTCGTTTCCAGGTATAACCTGGAAATGCTCTTCAGGGGGGCAGAGCCTCCTAATGGGCATTCCCAGTCAGAGACTGGGAACGAGAGAACGAGAGAACTTAAGGTTGGGGTTGGGCGCGGATTTCGTTGGCACAGGGACGAGCTTGTTCAAAGTCGGTCATGTTAGCCAAGGTTGTATCGGCGATATTGCGGAGTGCGTCTGCTGTAAAGAAGGCTTGATGTCCGGTGATGAGTACGTTGGGGAAGGTTGTCAGGTGCTGGAAAACGTCATCTTGAATGATTTCATCGGACAAATCCTCAAAGAATAATTCCGATTCTTGCTCGTAAACATCTACACCGAGATAACCAATTTGACCGGACTTTAACCCCTCAATGACTGCTTGGGTGTTAATCAGCGCGCCTCGGCTAGTGTTAATGATCATCATACCGGGCTTCATTTGCGCGATCGCATCACTGCCGATCAAATGATGAGTTTCTGGAGTCAGAGGACAATGGAGGGAGATAATATCAGACTTAGCAAATATCTCCCCTAGTTCTACATAAGAACCACCCAGCGCTTCTAATTCTGGGTTGTGATAAACATCATAAGCGAGGATGTTACAACCAAACCCTTTCATGATATTTCCCAAAATCAGACCGATTTTGCCGGTACCGATAATCCCTACTGTACGCCCATACAAGTTAAATCCCAACAGTCCCTCTAGAGAGAAATTGCCTTCCCGGACGCGGTTATAAGCACGATGAATTTTGCGATTTAAACTCAAAATCAATCCGACAGCGTGTTCTGCTACGCCATAGGGTGAGTATGCAGGTACACGGACAACGGTAATTCCTAACTCTGCGGCGGCTGTTAAGTCTACGTTGTTAAATCCGGCACAGCGAAGGACTATTAGCCGAGTTCCCCCTGAAGCGAGAATTTTTAAAGTTGGGGCGTCAACTTGGTCATGGACAAATACGCAAACCGCCGGAAAGCCTGCTGCTAAGATGGCGGTGTCCCGATTGAGACGGGGTTCAAAAAAGACTAACTCGTGTTGAATGGGGGAATTTGCAGCTGACAAAAACTGCCGGTCGTAGGTTTTTGTGCTGAAAACTGCTACTTTCATGGCAAAACCTCTGGCTTAAAGCTGCATATTTTCTTGTAAATGATAGCTTGAGGTTTTGAGGTGCTGATGCATCTGCTATCATTGCCAGTCTTGGAGATTGGCGTTGTTGGGGAATTGTGGAATTAAAGCAAATATTTAGGATTTAGGGAATGGGTAATGGGTAATTGGGAAAAAGGTAATTGGAGGAGACAAAGGAGAGATCCAATCCTCTAATATTCTTGAAGTTCTGCGATTAGGTTGAGGATTTGGCGGTAATACTGTGTATTTCCTTGTTGGTGATAGAGTTCGGCTGCTTGCTGAAAATCAGCGATCGCATTTTCTTCCTGACCCAAATTCCGGTGAACATCCGCCCGCAAAATGTAAGCTGTAGCCCAGTCAGGTTGTAGCTGCAAGGCTTGATTTAAGTCTGTTAACGCTCCTTCTAAGTTTCCCAACAAAGAACGGCTACGACCCCGGTTAAACCAGTCTTCAGCACAGCTTTGGTCAAGGACAATTGCTTGATTGTAATCTGCTATTGCTGCTGGATAATCTTCTAAGGCATAGTAAGCATTGGCGCGATCGCTATAAAATGGGGCTGAGTCGGGATTAATCTGCAATGCTTGGGTGAAATCTGCGATCGCACCTTCATATTCTTCTAAAGCATAGCGGGTAGAACCTCGGTTGTAATAAGCCTCTATCAAATCGGGATTAATCTGCAATGCTTGGCTATAATCGGCAATTGCTCCTTGTTCATCTCCTAGCAAGCGGCGAGCATTACCCCGATTGCAGTATGCTGGAGCAAACTCAGGGGCAATTTCTATGGCTAGAGTGTTATCTTCAATTGCACCCTGAAAATCTTTCAAAGCCTCGCGGGCAATTCCTCGCCCATAATAGGCAAAAGCTAAGTTAACATTAATCTGCAATGCTCGATTATAATCTTGAATTGCGCCTTGATAATCTCCGAGAGCACGACGAGCCGCAGCGCGATCGCAATATCCCTCAGCTAAATTAGGATTAAGTTGCAATAATCGGTTGCTATCTGCAATTGCACCTTGGTAGTCTCCTAGTCGGTGACGCGCATTCGCCCGAAAGCCGTAAACTAAAGCCAGGGTAGGATTTTCTTGCAATGCTTGGTTATAATCGGCGATCGCTTTTTGATCATCTCCCAAAGCGCTGTAAACCAATCCCCGCTCATAGTATGCTTGCACATCATCAGGATTTAATTTCAGCGCGGCGTTAAAGTCAGCGATCGCTTTTTCATATTTTTTGAGGTGAGAAAAAAACAAACCTCGGCTATAATAAGCTTCGCCAAAGTTGGGGTTAATCTCCAGTGAACGGTTATAATCAGCGATCGCACCTGGATAATCTTCAAGAGCGTAGCGGGTATTTCCCCGGTTATGATAAGCAGGCGCGAAGTTAGGATTTAACCGTATTGCTTGATCATAATCAGCGATCGCGTCTGAGTACTTCCCTAAAATATAGAAAATATTCCCGCGATTGCTGTAAGCCGCGACAAAATTAGGATACCACTCCAAAGAAGAATCAAAATCGGCGATCGCACCTTGATGATCACCGCGATCAAAACGCCCTAAACCCCGGCTGTGATAAGCTTTAGCGATATCAAAATTGATATTTTGAGTTAATTTGTGTTCTATTGCTTGGCGATAATTTGCGATCGCTTCGGAGTACTCAGACAAAGCAAAGTAGGCTTGACCCCGATGGTAGAAAGCTAAGGCCAGACAGGGATTGAGCCGTAATGCCTCATTATAAAGTGCGATCGCCCCTAAATAATCCCCTTGCAAATCTTTATTTAATCCCTGATTGATCAAATCTTCAGCATTCATATAACTTATTTAGGTTATGAGTTTCCAGTGCTTACTCATCCGTTAGCCAAAAACAGAAGATAAATATAGATAAATGCGGGAAATTTCCTTGATTATCATCAATTTTTCTTTATCCCTAGTTTTCAGATCGGCTCTCAAATGCATATCATAATTTATAAGACTTACGCACCGTACAAACTTACCCTTTTTTCCAGCTTTTTTCATGCATCTTTTTACCCATCCTAACCGTAGTGTGCGTTGCCTAACGCACAATCTATAGAGCTTTCAATGAATAAACTCGATAATCATATTTACCATTTTTTGTCAATGCGTAAGTCCTAATTTAGACCACTGGTGTCAAGTGAGATTACACCCTCAGCCATCAACATTATCCAGGCATAAGCAATGAAATATCCTTGGCTAAAATTTATAACATTGATCATATTGACACTATTCTTCAATCTTACCTACCATCAGGTTACATTAGCCAGCACAAATCCGCAGTCAACCACTAAAACCATATCTGAATTAGTCCTTTATTCCAGCTATTCACCAGCAGTTCCAGCTACTGATAACTCTCAGCTAGTTGATATCCAATCAATCAACAAAAAGATTATGCTTGATATCCGCTACGCCACACCCAACAACTTTCTCAAAAAAAAGCTATACACAGACAGCAGATGCATATTGCGAAATCTAGTAGCCAAAAAGCTCTCGCAAGTCCAAGAAGAATTAGCAAAAAATAACCTAAAATTAAAAGTCTACGATTGCTATAGACCCTTGTCAGTGCAAAAACTAATGTGGAAGATACTACCAGATGAGAATTATATTGCTAATCCTAGCAGAGGTTCTCGACATAATCGCGGTGCAGCAGTAGATTTGACACTGGTAGATAGTAAAGGTAAAGAACTAAAAATGCCAAGTGAATTTGATACTTTTACCCCAGCTTCCAATAGAAACTATAGCGGTGGCACACGCGAATCTCGAAAAAATCGGCAGTTACTACAAGACGCCATGCAAAAATATGGATTTGTCGGACTACCAACAGAATGGTGGCACTTTGATGCATCAGGTTGGGAAAAATTCCCAGTAATTGATGCATCATTTAGTGCAATTCCCCGTCCTGTAAATTAGGTCTTAATATTAAAGCGTAGGTTGGGGAGCCACTGCGTTGGGCGGGTTTCCCGACTTAAAGCAAGTGGCGTTTGAGGAACGAAACCCAACAAAAATCCTGTTGGTACTAATACCATTTCTTTATGAGGCTGCACCGAATTTCCTAACCTTGTCTTTTCCAACTCTCATGTCGCGCCAGTTGCTACAACGGGGGGAACCCCACGCCAGTTTGCTCAAGTCGGGAAACCCGCCCACGCAACTGGCTCCGCAACGCACTGGCTTCTCTGCGTCTGGAGTGGTTTGTTTATCTTTAAATTGAGCGCATCTTTCTACAGAATTGGTATAACTAACCCTCCTGTGCTCTACCCAACCTACAATTTTTTCAACTAAAATTCACTCTCTGACACTAATAATGTACAACCTCTTTAACCCGCGTAGGCGGGTTTTGCTTGTGTAGCCGCGACTTCTAGTCGCCCTTCAAAACGCCCAAACTTCAATTCTAAATCACCAACACCCTTGATATGATTCAACATCAACTCATCTCGTTGATGCCAAACTGCAAATATCTTTTTCCTACCATCATCTAACATTTCTGAATCAATTTGATAAACCTCATTTACCTGCTTCAGCTTCAAACCCAGCAAACTTAACAGTCGTCCGAGAATTTTGATACCCGAAACACCTTCCTTACCCCTCACCAAATCAATTCCCAGCGCCCTTTTAATGTGTTTACTACTCTGAACAGCAGCATTTTTTAGCCAAATTAAATCAGCATCATCTTCGCTAAATAATCGTTTTGGTTCAAGAATCTGTAGCATTCCTAGAGCTATCATTGCCTCAACTTTCAGAGTATAAGTTTTTAAATCTGGCAGAAAAACCTTACCCTCACCCCAAGACAATTGCTGATACCATTCTTGTTGATCTCTAACATAAAAATACTCGCTTTCGTGTGTTAGATAATAGTGAGTTAACAATTGTCCATAATAACCCTTATCATCCTGCAACTTCAGCAAAGGACTAACTTCAACGCCATACCTTTGTCTCAGGATATATTTATTAATTTGGTTGCGTTCTCCATCACTGAGAGAATGTTTAGCTAATAACTGCTCATATTCCACATAATCAATATCCCTAGCCTTAGCCACAGCAGATGCTGCCGTCAATTGATTTTGCTGCTTAATATCTTTGATTTTGCGTTTAATATCTTTAGCTTTTTGTCTGTTTTCTGCCCAATCTTTTTGGACTTTAACAATTTCCAATATTAACCTTTTGCGGGTTGCTAAATCCTGGGGGTCAGCCGCAAAAAATGCCAGTCGTAAATCTCTAATAATATTATTATGGACAGCATTACTCCGCATCCAAATTTGATGCCCGTCTGCAATTAAACCATCTTGCATCGATTGACGGTAAAGGCGAATAGAAGCATTTACCCTAGCTGATAACTTTGCCCAGGTTCGTAAATGAATTGGGTCATAAACCAAAGGTAAATCTACATCTATTTTATGTAGAGGACTGAGCAAAGCCAAATTTTCTTTTTGATTTTCTTGATACCAATAAGATAGCAAGCGATAATTTGTACTACCACTACCAATTAAACCAATACCACGTTTAGCACACCAGACAACACGCGGCACGTCATCCCTTACTCTCGCTAAAGCTTGACGTGCTTCAGAGTCAGGAATTACCCCTTGAAAAATCCCATAAACCCGGTCAAAATGTTGGACATCAATACTAATTCCCGTACCCAAGCTAGGAGTAACAAAAACGGTATTATATTCAGTAATTTTTTGATTAATAGCTGCTATAAAATCAACCGCAGCATGACCAGGTGTATTAGTAGTGTGGCTACTAACTACCAGAGTGTTGGGAAACTCCCGTCGCAACTTTTGTAAACGCTCCTTTAAATAACTTTCAATAGTTTCACAACTGTATCTTCCAGTGCGACTATCGGTAGTTACATAACATTTACGTCCTGCAAGTAAATCCAATTCAAGTTGATGAATTAGCGGCGTCGGATTTGGGGAATCATAAAACGTCACATCCCAACCTTGCTGAGGTTTCCACTGATTAATAAGTACCCAAGGCGTTAATTTAATTCCTGCTAAACCCTGCAAATATTCTAGAGAAACATCTGATAAATCAGCATCTTGGGCAATCACTAACCCCCCAGTTGTCAAAACTGTAGAAATTAGTTGTTGGAATACTCTGAGAATTTTGACCCGCTTCTGTTTACAAGTCTCACTATTGAGCAAATGCCACAAAGATTGCTCAACTTCATCTAAAATTACTATCGCCCCCTGCCAATCTTCCGGGTTAAGTCTCCAAATCGAATCAACGCACAAACCAAAAGATTTAGTAATGGGTAATTGAAATTTTGTAATCGGTAATGTGGGTTCATCTTCCAAAAACCATTCTTCTTTACCTATTCCCCAATTAATCCCGATTTTTTCACACAAAAATCTCCCCAACAGAATTCTGTGAGTAATTAATAAAACAGGCTGATTTCTGCCTTTTGCTTGCTTAACAACGGTTTGCAGTCCTGTGGTTTTGCCTGTTCCTTTAGCTGATTTAACTCCCACTAATCCAGATGTAGGGAAAGGAATCTCTTCTAAATAAGGACAGTTGACGGTAAGCGCCGCCGGAATTGTTAACTCATTATGGGGTTTAGTTTGAGCAAGATAAATTTCTAAATCAACGCTTTGGCGATAAAGTTTATCAAAATTACTTGCCCCTTTGGTAACAATAAATTCATCAACACCTTTTTCCATCCCTGGAAGTTCAATAACTTTAACAGGGCAATTTTGCTGCTGAAATAAACAACCCAGTTGGGAAATGGCATTATTGACAGCGGCAATTTTCTTAGCTTGAGTTTCAAAGTCAAAGCAGATATAAAAGCTACGGTTAGTTGTGGCGAAAACTGCTAAATCAGGAATTAGTTGACGACGGGTAACTTTGCCAAATTCATCTTTAACAACTCGGTAACCGCTGGTAATTCCGGGAATAGCAATTGCTGCATATCCTTGTGTTAGCAGTGTTGCCGCTTTTTTCACACCTTCGCAGATGATGAGGGAGATGTTATTTTCCATCACCCATTGCCAAAAACCTTCCGCTTCCCCATCCGCAGAAACGGTGATATTTTCAGGTATGGCTAAATTGTAACGTTGGGCAACTTGCTGCCAAATTTGCAGCGTTACCCGCAGACAAAACACCCGTGTTGGTGTGCTGGGGGGATGTTCGTATTTAATAGATTTGCCATTTTGATTTTGTCGGGGTTGACTTGGTTTAAAGCATCCCCATTCCATGATTTGCCAATTTTTCAGGGGGTCTAGTCCAGAACACCACCAACCACCTTCTGTAATATGAGCATAACGCTGCAACCACCCACTTTTCACCATTCCGGTGTTGGTGCGGGGGAGTTGTTCAGAAATTAGTAAGTATTCATAAGCGTTTTCACCTTGGAGCGATTTAAAATTAAGCTGGCACAAGTGTAAATCTATACCGCTGCTCTTGACTAATTCTTCAAGGTGTTGGGGGTGTAAATAATGCAGATGCATGGGCTGAGGCGCTATGGGAAGACAACGAAGTTAAAACCTTAGCATGCATATTCTGATTTTTTATTAAAGAATTGGTCATATTGGCTGGATATTTTTGTTACATCGTTATGTGAGATACTTCGGTTAACACAGAAATAGGTAATTTCGGCTGTTGAATGGCGGATGTGATGGGTTTGGATTGTGATATTTATGCTCTATAAATTTTTATTTATCAGTAATTTTCCCTTTTAGGAAATAGTAGAAATGTACTGCTAGCTTTAGACAGCAGATTTTGTCAAGGTGTAATAGCCATCTGTATAAATGTAATAAAAATAACTAAATCTTTTTAGAAGTATTACAAATATATATCGCTGGTCTGATTTTAATCTGAGATAATAAAGTATCCTCAAGATTGTGTTATTGTCCACATCTTTTCAATGCTTTGTTGTCGTCTCACCTCAAAATAGATCGCATTTTGGGTTTTCTCGCTTCGTTGAGCATTTTTTTAACTAACCGCGAAGAACGCGTTCGCGAAGCGTCTCGAAGAGATAGGACACGAAGGGAAGAGAGAAATTCCTGTAGGGTGCGTTCCCTAACGCACGAATTAATAATTTCAATTTTTATGACTTAAATGGGCGATTAGAAATCGCGTCTACACAAACAAAACCCACCTGGGTTAAAAAACCTCAATTTTTCATTAGTTTATAAATCTCAATCCTGTAGGGTGCGTTCCCTAACGCACAAATTAATATTTTCAATTTTTATTACTTAAATGGGCGATTGGAAATCGCGGCTACACAGACAAAACCCACCTTCGTGGGTTGAAAGCCCTTGATTTTTCATTAGTTTATAAACCTAAATCCTGTAGGGTGCGTTCCCTAACGCACAAATTAATATTTTTAATGATTTACAACTTTGCGTAATGACTCACTGAAATAAACAATTTCATAATTAGGTGCAAGTTCTATTTGCAGTTGCTTCCAAAGACTAATTCCTTCTTCCTCAAAAGCCGCTTCTTCTTCAGCACTAAAACCTGGTGAGTTAGCAGGATCTTCCCAGTTCAATTTTGCATCATAAACGTCTGCCCATTTTTCTAAACGGGTAATTGTTTCTTTACTTAATGACAATGTTTCCGGGTCAATATCACCAGCTTTATCAGAACTATCCCACCATAGCGGATAACATCCATAATCAGCCATGAGTTTGATTTTTTCTGCTTTAAGCTGTCTGTCTTGTATCATGTTCTGCACTTCCCCAGGTTTCAGTAGTGATATCGAGCTTGCAGAAAGTCGATGCGGTCGTCACTTACTAGATAAACAATGCGATGTTCTTGGGTAAGCCGCCGCGACCATGCATTTGAATCTAAGTATTTTAAAGGTTCAGGTTTGCCAATACCTGTAAAAGGATCTCGCATAATCGCTTCAATTAGATTCAACGCACGCAGCGCAGTTTTGCGGTTTGTTTCTACCCAAAAGGTGAGGTCTTCCCGAAATTCTGGATGAAAGACAGCATCTCGAACTTTATTTTCCTGGGGTTGGGGTTCATCCTTCTTCTTCGTCAATTCCCAACTCCTGACGTAGTTCGTTGATATTTTGAGGTTTTAAAGTTCTAGATTTAGCTCTTTCTAAAGCAGTTAACAAACGTGCTGCATTTTTAGGTGAGCGAAGTAAATAAGTTGTTTCCAATAAACTATCTAGTTCATCAGCAGCAATAAGGGCGACGTTTTCACCGTCTTGTCGGGTAATAATCACTACTTCTCTATCTGCAATTACTTGTTCGCAGAGTTCAGATAGGTTATTACGAGCATCAGTCAAGTTTGTCTGGTTGGACATGGTGGTATTTTTCCTAATGCCGTACCTGACATCTTGCACCATTCTCAGTGAGCTAACTAACTCGCCTGGGAATTGATTCTGAGGCGGTTATTGGGGTTGATACAAGATGTAAGGTACGCTTTCCACTACATCATAGCTTGACTGGTTAGAGGCTCGCGTATTAACTGAAATAATGATTTCAATAGTGATATCGAGCTTGCAGAAAATCAATTCGGTCATCACTTACTCGATAAACAATACGATGTTCTTTGGTAAGTCGTCGTGACCATGTATTTGAATCTAGGTATTTTAAAGGTTCAGGTTTACCAATGCCTGTAAAAGGATCTCGCATAATCGCTTCAATCAGCTTAAACACGTGAAGAGCTGTTTTGCGGTTTGTGTCTACCCAATAGGTGAGGTCTTCCAGAAATTCTGGATGACATACAGCATAAGGCGCAACTTTTTCTTGACTGTGCTTAATGCCAGCATCAGGAACTGCCGCAAATAACGCCGCTGTGTCTTGATTCATATTTAATTTGGTTATTTTAAATAGTAATTTACATAATAGATTCCATATTAGTTCAGACTTCAGTTGTTTGTCAAGCCTTTTAGTGAATAAAATTGAGGGGTAAAGATCCTCAATAAATCCTTACCCCTGAATCTTCTCAATTAACCCCCGAAACTATGCCCCGACGGATTCCTTCGCGGCGTAAAGTACCTCAGTTGTAATTTCTTTAAACCCACGTTCACGGGCAAACTTTTCAGTGTTGCGCTTCACTTTACCGCGCACGAAACCAGGGATTTTGTTCAGTTCTGCTTGACCATCTTTGCTCCAACTCAAATCAGAATCAGCAGAAATTCCTCTACTAATTACTTCCTTGGTATCGTGACCACCAAAGATTTCTAAGAGGTGATCTTCCATTCCTAAAGTGAAGGAATTGTAGATTAAATCTGTGATTTGATTTGTGCCTTCGTAACCCATAAATGGTTTGTAACCAATGGGGAAGTTTTGCACGTGAATTGGTGCTGCAATGACGCCGCAGGGAATGTCCAAACGCTTACCAACGTGGCGTTCCATTTGGGTTCCGAAGATGGCGGAGGGTTCAACGCGAGCGATCGCATCCCCAATTGCGCCATGATCATCTGTAATCAGCACTTCATCGCAATATTCGCTCACCTGTTCGCGGAACCAGTCTGCATCATATTTGCAGTAAGTCCCAGCCCAAACTACATGAATCCCCATCTCCCGCGCTAAAATCTTGGTCATCGCCGCAGCGTGGGTATTATCCCCAAAAACCACTGCTTTCTTACCCGTCAAGTTCTGACAGTCGATAGAACGAGAGAACCAAGCCGCTTGAGATACGTGCAGAGTTTGCTCATTGATGAACTCTTCATAGTCCACTTCCGCACCTTGGGCGTTAACCACCTGCTGAATCTTGCGAATACAACGGGCAGTTTCTACCACACCCATCGGGGTAATATCTATATAAGGTGTGCCAAATTGTTCCTCTAGATATTGGGCTGTGGCTAAACCGAGTTCACGGTAAGGAATCAAGTTAAACCAAGCTTTCGGCATTTTCTTCAAATCGTTCACCGAAGCACCTTCAGGAATTAAGGTATTTACCTCAATCCCCAAATCAGCCATCAGCCGTTTGAGTTCGGTGCAGTCGTGATTGTTGTGAAAACCGAGGGTGGAAGTACCGATGATGTTAACCGAGGGCTTTTCGGTCTTACCTTCTGGTAGTTCCCCCCGCTTCCGGGCTTTCTCAATGTAGTATTGGACAATTTGGTGTAAAGTGCGATCGGCGGCTTGCAGTTCGTTATAGCGGTAGTGGTTCACATCCGCCAGCATTACGTCCCCTTTCGCCTCCAGCTGCGCCCGTTCGACAAAGTTGTGCAAGTCTTCTTGCAAAATGCTAGAGGTGCAGGTGGGAGTTAAAACAATCAAATCTGGGTGTTCCTCGGCATCTTTGCGGGTGATGTTGTCTACCACCTTTTCTTGGGAACCACGGGCTAAAACGTTGCGGTCAACGACGCTGGTTGTCACTGGGGTAAAGTTTCTCTCCCGCGATAACATGGAGCGCATGACGTTAAAGTAGTCGTCACCAATGGGAGCGTGCATGATTGCATGCACGTTTTTAAATGAACTAGCAATCCGCAAAGTGCCGATGTGGGCTGGCCCTGCATACATCCAGTAAGCTAATTTCATGTTTGTGTTCTCCCGTTTCAACTGAAATAACTATAAGTGCTTGATTAATTAAATCGTTTCTGATTTTCTCAAACCTACTGGCTAGGAATAAATAAGGTTTGTTGCGGGTTTAGCTGGTGTGGGATATCGCTCAAACCTCGTTACTGCTTGGGATTTGGCATCTGTTTAAACAATATTCATGTTGTTTATGTAAATAAATCTTAATGATTTGACAAATATTTTTATAAATTTGGCATCAAGCACTTGCCATATAAGAATACTTAAAATTTACAGTTATTTTTCGATACTATTGATACCTAGCTTAACCATTGACCTAGTAAGTACTAAAATATAATTAGAATCAGACTTACTAACTAATCATGCTAGAAAAAACATCTACATTACAGCAAGCTATAGAAGTTGTAGAAGCACTCGATCCAGAAGATCAAGTTATTCTTATAGATATTATCCAAAACCGTCTCAAACAACAGCGACGAGATGCCTTATTAAAAGCAGTTGCAGAAGCTCGTGAAGCTTATTCTAAAGGCGAAGTGCGTAGTGGAACTGTTGCTGATTTAGTGGCGGAGTTGGATAGTTGATGCAACTATTATGGAGTACAGGGTTTGTACGAGATTTTAAGCGTCTAGCTCGTTGGAATCCGCAATTACGCTCTTTGGTTGAGCAAACATTACAAAACCTGGCTGAAGATCCGTTTTATCCTAGCTTGCATACTCATAAATTAAAGGGGGATTTATCGGGTACATGGGCTTGTTCCATTGACTATAACAACCGTATATTATTTGAGTTTGTTCCTAATCCTGATTCTGGGGAATTAGCAATTTCTTTGTTGACTTTAGGTTCTCATGATGATGTGTATTAAGCTGAAAAGTGGAAAGTCAACAGCTAGTGAAACCAGAAGCCAACGCTGTACCTGCAATCAGTCCAGCGTTGGGTAGTTCAAACTTCTAGACGGCTACAGATTTACCAGTAGCAGGAAACATTGAAGGATCAATTGAAATCCCTAACCCCTCAGCTACACGCCGACCATAGGAAACATCTGCCCGGAAAAAGTGGCAAATTTGACGCATTTGGATATCTTGCCTGGCTTGACTGAGACTGCCAAGGATGTTTTTAACCAGGCGCTCCTGTTGCTCAGGATTTAGTAACCGATAGAGATCACCAGCCTGGGTGTAATCGTCGTTTCCTGGACGATGATTGTAACGATCAATGGCAACATCACCTAGATGTAGGGGTGGCTCTGCATAAGATGAAGTTTCTTTGGGCGTACCCTCAGCACTATTCGGTTCATAGTTGAGAGCGCTACCGCCATTGTTTCCTGATGCCATCAAGCCATCTCGCTGGTTATGCATGACTGGACATTTGGGCTGATTGACGGGTAGTTGCTGATAGTTACCACCCAAGCGATACCGTTGAGCATCTGGGTAAGAAAAGAGGCGGGCTTGAAGAACTTTGTCTGGAGAGAAACTAACGCCGGGAACTACTGCACTAGGGCTAAAAGCGGCTTGCTCAACTTCGGCGAAATAATTCTCAGGGTTGCGGTTTAGCTCTAAAATTCCGACTTCGATTAAGGGATATTCTTTTTGCTTCCAAACTTTTGTTAAATCGAAGGGGTTGTCTGGATGTTTTGCGGCTTGCTCTTCTGTCATCACCTGAAGGCACATCCGCCATTTGGGATAGTCTTTTTGAGCGATCGCATTAAACAAGTCACGCGTTGCATGGTCGGGGTCTTCTCCCTTCAACTTAGACGATTCCTCATTGGTTAAGGTTTGGTGTCCTTGCAGTGTCTTGAAGTGAAATTTGCACCAAACGCGATCGCCTTGAGCATTAATCAAACTGAATGTATGGCTACCGAAACCGTCCATGTGTCGATAGTTTTTCGGAATTCCCCGATCTGAAAACAGAATCGTCACCTGGTGGAGTGATTCAGGACTGAGTGACCAGAAATCCCACATGGCATTATGGTCTTTGCAATTGGTTTGGGGATTGCGCTTTTGGGTATGGACGAAATCAGGAAACTTGAGGGGGTCGCGAATAAAGAAAACAGGGGTGTTGTTGCCTGTAATATCCCAGTTGCCTTCTTCAGTATAAAACTTGAGGGCAAAGCCTCTAGGGTCACGCTCGGCATCGGCTGAACCCTTTTCTCCTCCGACTGTCGAAAGACGCAGCAGAACTTCGGTTTTTTTGCCAATCTCTGAAAAAAGTTTGGCTTTGCTGTAGCGGGTAATGTCGTTGGTTACTGTAAAAGTACCGAAAGCCGCCGCACCTTTAGCATGGACAACTCTCTCAGGGATTCGTTCTCGGTTGAAATGAGCCAGCTTTTCTATCAGGTGGAAATCTTGGATTAATACAGGGCCACGCGCTCCAGCGGTGAGTGAGTTCTGGTTATCAGCAACGGGGATACCGTCAGCAGTTGTCAATTTTTGGGGTTCAGTCATGGGTAAACAAGCTCTCAATTAATTTACTTAGATGGCCAAAAGTGTACTTTGGGCAGGTGACATACAGGCGCTCATTTATAGAACGAATTAATTCATAGTCATATCGAGTTCGTATATAAATCATACTCGATATGACTATGAATATGCAACAAAGTAGTTTTGGATGCGATGGGCTACGCCCCGCCAAAGGCGATCGCACTGCGAAAACATCAAGAGTAGGCGAAACCATTGGTAAAATGTAAAGGTGGAGACGCCCACAACATGAGGCATTTGTGGCAATATGTGGGTGCATCTGGCAACTTTATGGGCAATAAAAACCACAGAAAAGCAATTCGCTCACTGAATGCACGTATTGCTGAACATCAAGAAAAGATTAGACTAGAGTACGAAAAGAACTTTCCCGATGAAGGTTTAATCAGACATTGGGAAAATGAAATTTGTGCTTTTGACAAAGGCATTCAGCAAGCACTCAAACGATTGGGGAAGTAATTATTATGCAGATTCGCAATCGCTCCCTTCCTGTTGCCAATTCTACTTTAAGTACATTAATTACTGAGTTAGGCTCAGAATGCCAAACTGTCACTGCTTTAATTTATCAGCTTCAGTCACCTCACCTGAATGCTAGACAACAAGCTGAAATTCTGGCAGAGTTGCTGGCTGCTGCAATTCATTTGCATGTTCATTGTGGAGATGATTTTCAGTCGCTAATTGCCCAGGAGATGGAAAATTTGCCGGATGAGGACGAAAAGGAATAAATATCGCACTTAGAGCAATCACAAAAATGCGATGGCGCAAAGCGCCCGCTGTTCGCGATCGCACTTTCCACATTTTCAAAATCTCAATTCCAACAAAAAGGCGATGTCTACAACGGGCTATGTCTAAGCACGTTGAGAAGGTAATTTAGCTAAAGCGTAATGCATCCTACTGGCTAAGTATCTTGGGGATATTCTTCTAACTTTGGGATCAAACATGATGTTACGAGATAAAGTTATCTAAATTAGAAGAATCTTGATTAGATAATTTTATTAAATACCCCTGAAAGTCTTGATGTTTCTCAAACTGAAATGTTTGAGAAATTTCGATTTGAACCTTTTGCTCTAAATAATCTTTTTGTTGGACTTGATCACCCAAATTGGTTAAGCAGTCTGGTGGATTCTGTAGCAAATTATTCATTAGTTCTTGATTTTCTGAAAAAGACTGAACACTGATATGAAATATACCTGTCAATTCTTCCCTCTTTATCTCACTATTAGGTGAATACTGAACTAATTTACCGAGTCTAGACTTATCAAGGATTAAAATTCTCTCGTTAATAGTATTGTCACGCACCCGAAAAACTGGAATATCCCACTCTCCAAATTTATAGCAACCCTCAAAGCCTCGCACTTTCATTTGTGGATAATCTTTTTGCCATTTAGCATTAAACTTACCTGTATTTTTGTTGAATCTATGAGCGGAGTTAATTGCAATAATAATTAATTCATCTAAATTGTTTCTAAATAGCTCAATTGTTGTATCCAATTTAATATTATCAATCTCTTGGCACAAATTGGCTATTTCATCTATAATTATTAAATTTTCGTTTCTTGCTAAATCCCTACCGTAGGTAAAACCCATATCAGAATATGAGGAGTACCATTCTTCAAAAAAAGCAGCTTTGTCCTGTATTTTAGAAAATGGACTAATTCTATCTTCTAAAACCTCATGAATTCTCTCTTCGTACAACTCATAATAACTAAGAATATTTCTGATGATTGTTGATTTATTAAAATTCTCAGTTAAATCTTTTTTAAATTCATCGACTTTATCAGAACTGATACGTTGGATTTTTAATAAACTCTTTATCTGCTTTTCAATTTTTGGTTTCAAACTCTCCAAAAATGGAATTAACGCAGATTCAATATCATCGTCAATACTAGCAATATTAAATCCAATCGTTCTTAAACTGTCCGTATCATCTTTGATTTTATTAGCCAGTTCGATAAAGCTGTCTACTGAGTCACGTATATTAATTAATTCGCGGGAATCTAGAGTATCAGATAACCTAAATTGATCAATCGTTTTTTGGCAATTATTTTTTTGAAATTCTCGAAGCAACAGCAACAAAAAATATTTTTTATAGTAGATTTCACTTCCGTGATGATCCTCCCAAATAAAAGAATAATCTTTTGGTCTTTGATTAAAATAAAAATTTATCAAAACTCCAAGTGTGTTAGGAACAATATCATTATTTAACCAGGTTGCATTTGAATCAGATGGTTGATTGTAATTCCATAGATACTCAATATAGTCATATTTTTGTTTGAAAATACAGTATGCTCCAGCCCCAAACATAATATCTATAAGGTTGTTAAACTTTAAATTAGAAGTAATATCTTCTCTAAGTTTATCTTCTTTTTGTTTAGCTTCCTGTTTTTGAACTTCACCAAAGCAAGGTTGTAGTAACTTTACTACTTCATTAACAATTCCTAGACAACTCTCTTGCTGCTTTATTGTACGAATATATTGACTTTGTTCTTTTAAAGTTTTTATTTTACTATTTATCTGATATATTTCATCTATTTCTTTGTATTTTTGATAATTGCAATCACTGACAAATGATACATAATCCTCAATATTTTCATATCCTGAACCCTGGAGTTGTATAGATCTTGTAACAAAAGTACCTACTAAACTCTTAAACAGAGAAGTTTGAGCTTTAGATATGATGTCTTTAATACAAGAAAAAAAGTATCTATCAAATAGCTCTAAATATGAAATATCAAACAATTTATTAAAAACTATATATTTGTACCAGCTTATGGTAACATCATATGCTGAATCATCTTGGTTTTGTTTAATGCTTCTTCTGATTTCAGCAAGACTTTTAAGCAGTTGTTCGACCAATAAAGGATTATTAGGTATTTGTGATATATCTTTAAGTAAATAGATAATATTATAAGTTGCCAAAAGCCCAATCTCAATATTGTTTACTTCTAAAGCAGCTTCGCGGATTCTCAAAAGTTGATTGACTGCTGCTGTAAATGAAACAAGATGTTTTTCAGTATTCAATGCCAATAGTATTTGAGCATTAGTTTTATCCTTCTCATATATATCAAAAAAATCTTGAGATAAAAGTAACCGCTCAAATTCTTCAGGTCTACTTTTTTGCATTTCAAGAAATTGCCCCATTTTCTCCCCAATTCTCTTTAGCCCTTCTTTAATTTTTTCTTCTCCTTTCTTATTTTTTGTTTCAAATACTAAAATGTCACCAGTAGCTTCAAGAGCCTCAACGAATTGTTTTTGTTTTGATTTTAAAACTTTTTTATCTACTTTTTTATTTTGGGTTTGGGGATTAAGTAATTCCTCCATATCCTTGAAAAGCTCATCTAATAGGAAAGTCGTATCAGTTATATAACGTCGAAGAATATCAAAGAATAATTTTAGTAAAACTACCGTAATTAAAAATAATCCAAATGTAATCCATGCAATGATTTTGCCGAGAGTAGAAGAAACTGAATCATTATAAACAAAAAATTTGAGGCTAATAGCACTGATAATATCTATTACTAAAATAATAGGCAGTCGCTTTATTACCCATTCTTGGCTAAATTTCTTTGTAATAACTCCTGATTGATACCGCTCAGATATTCTAGAAATAATTTCCAAACTGAGAGGTATAGCAATAGCAATTATTGCTCCTTGAAAAGCTACGACATCTGAGAGAAAGCCTGTGCTAGGCGTTATTGAAATAATCCAGTTAAAACAATCTTTTACCCAGGATAATTTAGAAATAATTAAATCCCAATTAATCGCTGTAGTTTTGAAAGTAATCATAGCTAATTTATTGATAATAATTACATGAGCCTTAACTAATCCCAAAACATATCCCAGACTCATACCACCTACAAAGTTAACTCCATACCAAATTACTTTTTTATTCACTAAACTCCGCAGATTCCCAGCCTGAAATACTTGCAGGTGTTTCAATCTACCTGACAAATTGTTTTTGAATTTTTTCAAAATCATATTTCTTATAATCAACCCAAAATTTAAAGACGCACTAAAGCTGCTAGTAAGTAGATGGGCTGAATTAAATATAAGACCTCTCTCCAAACCTCTCCCCTGCTCTTGGGTGAGGCTTTAATCTTACTCCCCTTCCCTTGCAGGGAAGGGGTTGGGGGTTAGGTCTATCTTATATTTTTTTACGCCCACCTACTTACCAGGATGATTATAACTTATACTATTTTAATATACAACAAACTAAGTATTTACACGTAAGACAGCTATTTTCTATCTTGAATTAAATTTTGTACAGTGATAATTGTTTTGAAATGGTTATAAGCTATTGGACTTTTTAATTTGAACATCAAGGGCAGGCAGGATGCCCACCCTACAAGAGTTAGATTGAATGATGGTATGCAAATTATAGGATTGTCAGCTTATCTCCCCCCCACTCAAGCGCACCGTCCCTGTTTCAATCTCCCCAAACACAACAATGCTCGCCTCTGCCTTCATCTTCGTGGCATCAGCGAGCATCTATTCCTAAAAAATGGGTCGCCCGGGATTCGAACCCGGAACTAATCGGTTAAAAGCCGAGTACTCTACCGTTGAGTTAGCGACCCTTTTGCGTTTTTCAACTTTCCCATTGTACCATCATGAGATGGGAGTATGTCAAGGGGCTGAGAAAAGATTTGCTGTTAACCGCACAGAAGCAGTGCAGCTAGCTCCAGGAGCCAACACAGTCAGGTTTTCACCAGTGTTCAGGGAGTTACGAGGAGCAGTCCACGGCTCTAGACAGTAGAATTCTTTGCCCTTAAGCGTCCAAAACACCAGCCAAGGATAAATCTCATCGTAATCTAGGGTGAGTTTTAGCTTGCGGCGATGATCGACGACAGCGGCAGATTGACCCGTTAGCTGTCCAAAGGCAAAATCCATTTCATCCCGGCTAAAGTCGAAATTGCCGTTAAAGGGGTGAACTTCTTTGGTTTGCTGGTCTAAATACTGCCCAGAGGGAATTTCAAACTCTAGCTGAGTTTTATCACCCACTGCAAAATAGGGATGGAAACCAGCCGAAAACGGCATTGGTGTGGATGACAGATTTTGATACTCTTGGCGAATTTCTAAGGTATTACCTTGGAGTTCGTAGGTGAAAGCCAGTTGAAAGTCAAAGGGATAAACTGCCTTTGTTTGCTCGTTGCTCTTGAGGACGACAGTGAGACTAGCTTGATCTTTGGTTACTTGGTCAGTTACTTCCCAAGGTAATTCACGAGCAAAACCGTGTTGTTTGAGAGTATACTGCTGCCCGTTATGGGTGTAAGTATTATCCGGTAAGTTGCCGCAGATGGGAAATAAAATCGGCACTCCACCCCTGACGCTCAAATCAGGATGGGTAAAGCGTTCAGCGTCTAAATAGAGCATTTCTTGCCCTTGGACACGCCAACGGGTGATGATACCGCCGCGTTCTGGCACAACTTCTAGTTGGGCGCGAGAAGCGTTATCAGAAAGGATGTAGGTTTTGTACTGTTGCTGTTGAAGTGCGATCGCAAACACAAATTTGTTCCTAATTGGTAATTGGTAATTGGTAATTGGTAATTGGGAAAAAACTATTACCCATTACCCATTACCTGATTATTTACTCGTCTTCGGCAAACACAAAGCGATACAACTCGCTGGGGTCTGGTTCGGGGCTGCTTTCAGCGAACTTAACAGCTTCGTCAATTACAGCCTGAATTTTCCGCTCAATCGCTTTGAGTTCTGCCTCATCTACCAGCTTTTTCTCCAACAAATCAGCAGCCAGCTTCTTAATTGGGTCACGGGCAAACCAGAAGTCTTTCTCAGCCTTGCTCCGCAGTTCATCCGGGTCTGCCAAAGAGTGACCCCGGAAGCGGTAGGTCATAGCTTCGATTAAGGTTGGTCCTTCACCTGCACGGGCACGGGCGACAGCTTCTTGGGCTACGGCTCGCACCGCCAGCACATCCATACCATCTACTTCCACACCCGCCATGTTAAACACACTGGCTTTTTTGTAAATCTCAGGCTGGGAAGTTGCCCGTTCGTGAGCCATACCAATTGCCCACTTATTATTTTCTACCACAAAAAGAATTGGCAGTTTCCAAAGAGCCGCCATATTTAATGTTTCAAAAAATTGACCGTTGTTAGCAGCACCATCGCCAAAAAAGCAAGCTGTCACTTGGTCAGCGTTTTTGTCTCCCAAGACTTCGCGGCGGTATTTGCTTTGGAATGCTGCACCAGCTGCGACAGGAATACCTTCAGCTACGAAAGCATAACCACCTAACAAGCGATGCTCCGCAGAAAACATATGCATCGAACCACCGCGCCCTTTGCTGCAACCGGTAGCTTTGCCAAATAATTCTGCCATCACCTCTCTTGCTGGTACTCCCGCACTTAGAGCATGAACGTGGTCGCGGTAGGTGCTAGAAACATAATCTTCACCCGGTCGCATGGCTCCTCTAATAATGCCGCTAGAAACGGCTTCTTGACCGTTGTAGAGGTGGACAAAACCAAACATTTTGCCCCTGTAGTACATTTCAGCGCATTTATCTTCAAAAAAGCGCCCTAAAGTCATGTCTTCGTACAACCGCAACCCTTCTTCCTTGGTAATCTGGACGGTGGCAGTATTAAATTTGGGTAACGTGCGTTCTTGTACCATGATTTTGGAATATCCCTGTTGTACGACTTAAAACTACTGTTTTAAATGAAGTTGGTCTCATTTAACGTTAGCTTTTAACAAGCTAGCGTTGGCAAGAGTCCACAATCAAGTTTTATTTATGCACCAAAAAAGGAACATAGGGAACGGGTGATTTTTGAATTTTTGCTTTTTGATTTTTTTTGTCCTAAAGGTAAAATCCGCTACTTTTTGTGTTCCCCATGCACTTCCTTCAATAGGGTAGCAGTCAGGATAGCTGGCTTTCTGCATATCCATAAACAATTTAAAGGAAATGGATGCAAAAATATTTATACCTACCTAAATAATTGTCATTAAAGGAAAATCATGATATATTCTTTCTCTCTAGTTACTAAGATTAGCCAGCGTTAGTGGTGTTTCGCTCACCGCATACCTGTCCAAGTCCCAAAAAGAGAATAAATCGTCGATTCGGGCGAGTGCAATACTTATGCCACCACCAAGAGCAGTTGTTGTGTTTGCAGGTGTTCAAAGCTGATGGTGGTTGTGTTCAACTAAAAAATCCTAAGAATTAACACAAAAAACTGCCGCGATCGCGGCGATCGCCAAAAATTAATCTTAAAATGATGACTAAAATTTCGGGAAAGCACAAAAAGCGCTGTGGCAATATACACTTATAGTGTAAATTCGACACGGTATTATTAAAGTTATTTTTATGGCACGGTTGTACATGCCTGGAACGCTCTAGGTGAATTATGTCGATCTCTACGAGATGCTACGCGAACACGGTGCAGGGGAAGTAGGCTGTGCGAATTCCGCTAGATTACTACCGAATTTTAGGACTACCGTTAGCGGCAAGTGAAGAACAATTGCGGCAGGCATACAGCGATCGCATTGTACAATTGCCAAGACGTGAATATTCAACCGCAGCAATCTCTTCTCGTAAACAACTTATAGAAGAAGCTTTCGTAGTTTTATCAGAGCCAAAAGACCGCAGCAAGTACGATCAGCTGTACCTTGCTCATGCCTATGATCCTGATAGATCTGCTGCTACAGTGGCAACGGAAAATCACACAGAAAGCAACCACAGGGAGCATGATGCCCAGAGTCTGAGCATCGAAATCGCCCAAGAGGAATTAGTTGGGGCGCTATTAATTCTCCAAGAGCTAGGGGAATACGAACTTGTGCTGAAACTAGGTCGTCCCTATTTGGTGAATAAAAATGTTGCAGTCGATGCCAAAGCGGGCAATGGTCTGGCCAGCGAGTCCGTCCTCAACAGTGCTGAACTACCAGACATTATTCTCACCGTTGCCCTAGCTTGCCTAGAACTCGGTCGTGAACAATGGCAGCAAGGTCACTACGAAAATACCGCCATATCCCTAGAAACTGGTGAGGAATTGTTGTCACGGTACGGGCTATTCTCCGGCGTCCAAGCGGAAATGGCGGCGGATCTGAACAAGCTGCGACCATACCGAATTTTGGAGTTACTGGCACTACCTCAAGAAAAGACTGCTGAACGCCGCCAAGGTTTAGAATTATTGCAGAACATTTTAGAAGACCGTGGCGGCATTGATGGCACTGGCAATGATGAATCGGGTTTAAACGTAGATGATTTTCTGCGATTTATCCAGCAGTTACGCAACTATTTAACAGTCGCAGAACAGCACAAGCTCTTTGAAGCCGAAAGCAAGCGTCCCTCAGCTGTCGCTACATATTTAGCTGTCTATGCTTTGATAGCACGGGGATTTGCCCAACGCCAACCAGCATTAATTCGGCAAGCAAAGCAAATGCTGATGCGTCTGGGTAAGCGCCAAGATGTGCATTTAGAACAATCCCTATGTGCCCTTTTACTGGGGCAAACAGAAGAAGCCACCCGTGTTTTAGAAATGAGTCAGGAATATGAAGCTTTAGCTTTTATTCGCGAGAAATCTCAAGACTCACCAGACTTACTACCAGGACTGTGTCTCTATGGCGAACAGTGGTTGCAACAAGAAGTGTTTCCCCACTTCCGCGATTTAACAAGACAGCAAGCTTCCCTCAAAGATTATTTTGCTGACCAACAGGTGCAAGCTTATTTAGAAGCGCTGCCAACGGATGCAGAAACAACTAATGAATGGGCTGTGATTAACCGCCAGCCATTTCCCCAACCACAGGCAAATCATCCCCGGCGTCGCCGTAGCAATTCGACTGGGGTAGCTCAACAATTTAACCACAGTTCTACACCTGACCCTGAGTTGCCAGAAGCAGCAATCACAGAAAAACCTGAAAATTCTCACCCATCGCCACCCAGAGGCAATGCTTCACCTACAGCTACATCTGGGAGTAAAAAACCTGAAATACCTGTGGCACAGTTTCCGACCCTTGAATCTCTGGACAGAGGAATTAAGCACCACACGAATGGGTCTAAATCATCTGCTGCACCTATTCCAACCCAAAAGCGGCGGCGGCGCAAGTCTACCCAAACTAACATCCAAGAGCAAGTTTTGGAGCGCCAGCGTTATCCCCAGCGACGGCGAACTTTCGCCCAGACACTAGAAGGAAAAACGCGGCTGGTTTGGACAGTGTTTATCTCATTGGCAGGTATATTAGTTTTCTGGTTATTAGTTTCCACAACTTTTGGCTGGATTAGCAGTTTGTTTTCCCCCAAACCATCTTTGCAAGGGGAACAGTTGGCTGTACAACTTAATCAACCACCAATCGCCATTCCTGACCGCAACAGCAAACCGCAACCACCAGAGGGAGCGCTGACAACTGCAACGGCAGAAGAAGTTATTCAAACTTGGCTATCTACCAAAGCCACAGCCCTAGGCCCGAGCCATGAAATTGATAGCTTAGAGCAGATTTTAGCAGGTTCAGCCTTATCTCAATGGCGGCTAATTGCCCAGCAGAATCGGGTAGAAAACCACTATCGGAAGTATGACCATAGCCTGAAGGTAGAATCTGTTGATAAAACTGAGTCAGACCCGAATCGTGTTGCGGTAAAGGCTACGGTGAAGGAAATTACAAAATTCTATGAAAATGGTCAATTGAAAAAGTCCTCTGAGGAAAATTTGCGCGTCCGGTATGATTTAATTCGTCGGGAAGGTGTGTGGCGAATTCAGGGTATGTCAGTCGTTAATCAGATCATTTGACATTCCCCGATTGCTGTGACCAACTCCTACCCTTGGGAAAAACCTGAACTTTCATTGGTAAGCCAACGCTTGTTGGCGGCTTTCACCATCTCGTTTTCACCCAAGATATGGGGTTATGCCGCGCTGCGCGCCGAGTCTATGCATCTAACGACTAGATTTTGGATCAGGCTGACCAATGAAAGGATAACTTTAATGAAACCCTTGTAGATTGGGGGATTTAGCTCACCCACCGCTTAATGTGATGGAACTATGACATTAGGGCTGGGCTGATAGCTGCTTATCAGCCCTAATGTCATGAAAACGTGACAAATTGATCCCCAAAGAGCTTATAACTTCGTAACATAGGCAAAAAAGCGCCTTGAGACCCCTTGATCCCTAAGGTGGGTTAGTGGTTAATATTTATTTAACAAACGCACTCCGCCAACGCTAAAGAAATGCTGATTCTGGCAAGACTGGGAATTGAATGGAGTAACGCTCAATTTAAAAACAAACTAAAAAACTTAAAAACTGGGCAAAACCAGGAGTCGGGAATAAGAAATTCATCTGGGGTGGATGACATTTTATAAAGCATTCTATAACCCGGGTAAATCATTTACCTTTTAAACTACTGGAGGCCAAATAAATGGCAAAAGAACGCCCGCCGCTAGAGGAGATGACATTACGACAACTACGCAAAGTTGCTAGTGAATATGCTATCTCTCGCTACAGTCGAATGCGTAAATCACAATTGTTGGCATCGATCCAAGAAGTTCAGCGCAGTAAATTTTCTCTTAGTCCATCTCGTTCACTAGAGGCACAAGAAACCGTGGAAGCCGCAAAATTTGAATTAGGTCAAGAAGATCGCACTGGTGGCTCTTTTGCTGATGTTGATGAAGCACTCGCAGATTTACCAGGTGGTTACGGTGACAGCCGCATTGTCCTTTTACCCCGTGATCCTCAGTGGGCTTACACTTACTGGGATGTTCCCAATGAACAAAAAGAAGAACTGCGCCGCCAAGGTGGACAACAACTAGCGCTACGAATTTATGATGTCACCGACATCAATGGCGAATACCAAAGTCCCCACAGCATCCAGGAATATCCTGCTGACGAACTAGCAAGAGAGTGGTATCTACCGATTCCCGTGAGCGATCGCGATTATGTAATCGATATCGGCTACCGCACTGCTGATGGTCGTTGGTTAGTACTCGCTAGTTCTGCTAGAGTACACATCCCTCCCGTCTATCCTTCTGACTGGATTGAAGACGTCTTCATCACTGTCGACTTTGAGCAAGAACTGCGCGGTAAGACTCAGTACGAACTCATTCCCCCAGCCAAGAAGATTGCCACCACTGCCGCTGCTGCCAATGGCAACCCCATTTACGAACAAATCTTTGGCTTGGCAGAATCTGCTGAAGCGCAACGGGTTGCTGGTTCTCTGTTCGGTTCCATGCAGCAAGTACCTGGTTCCGCACGCCCCGAACAAGCTATCAGTTCCTACGTTTTCCCCTCTGGCGTTGGTTTGTGGGCAGTTCCCACCGTATCTGGTTTAACCATGTCCGGTGTTGGGATGTCTGGTGTTGGTTTCTCAGCTTCCGCTGTTCCAGTCCGTCCACGCAAATTCTGGTTAATTGCTGATGCTGAGTTAATTGTCTACGGTGCAACTGAACCTGACGCTACCGTAACCATTGGTGGTCGTCCAATTAAGCTGAATCCAGATGGTACATTCCGGTTCCAAATGTCCTTCCAAGATGGTGTAATTGATTACCCAATTTTGGCAGTTGCTGCTGATGGTGAGCAAACCCGCTCAATTCACATGAACTTTGAACGTGAAACACCATCTCGGAACACCAACACCAAGGAAGATGCTGTTCTCGAATGGCTTGCATAAATTTTGGATTTGATTGGATTTAACATTACGCCATAACTGCAATTTTTAATTGTTCCCCGCTATAGTAATGCTGTAGCGGGTTTTTTATATCGTATGTTCACAAGAAAATTGTTTTTGTTAAGCAACGCAATTAAATTAAATTTAGAACCTCTCTCCTACAAATGTAGAGACGTTGCATGCAACGTCTCTACACTCTCCTTCTCTAGTAGGGAAGGGGGTAGGGGTTTTAGGTCTGTTTTATCTTTTTCAAGGTTGATATATTTATCTATCTTGATTATGGCTACAGGCTTATTATCAGGTTGCAAAGAAATGGCAGCCAATTCAGCACCTAAACCATCTCAAACTTGTCCTGGTAAGGATGCCAACTTCAGTATTGAATTTTTTAAAACCAATAATCGAGGTGAAAAATCTGCCAAAGGCATTAATCATGTAATTATTTTTAATCCCAAATCAGCAGCATTAGATTTTAAAGTTAATGTGGGTTTATCTCATCAACTCTATGCTAAAAATACTAGAGGTAAACTGCGTCAAGAATACGTGCCAAAACAGTTTCATCAAATTATCTCTGATAGCAATTCAAAATTAGCAGGTAAAACACCAATTGCGGCGATTAATGCTGATTATATAGATACTGTTAATAAACCCCAAGGCTTAAATATTTCTCGTGGAGTTGAATATTCAGGAGCATTTAAAACCAAGCGTTCTTCTTTTGGAATATCGGGAGGTAAACCCCAGCAGAGAAGAGCTACTATTCAGAATGGTAGAAGAAATGCTGATATTCTTAATTATAATTTGGTGGGAGGTAATGGCAGATTTTATAGTCAGGGTAAGTTTAAAGATATTTGTAAAGCTTTAGGAGAATTTGCCTGTAAAGGTGCGACTAATCGTTCTATGGCAGCTATCACAAATCAAGGTTATGTTATTTTGCTGGTGAATGATGTAAAAGCCAATTCAAGTATTGAGTTTTCTTCAGTTAATCAAGAGTTGCTACCAAGTGAGTTTGATGATGTTTTAGAAGGTATTGCTCGCAAGAATTGTTTAGGTAATATTCAAGAAGGCATATTATTTGATGGTGGTCAGTCTCCGGGGTTGTATTACAACAATAAAATCTATGTACAAAACCTTGGGCCAATTGGTTCAGTTTTTTTAATTTATAAAAAATAAAATAATCTGGCGTTAAAGGTAAATCAAATAGCCTTTTAACAAGAGAATCAGGATTTTAGCGTCTTTAGCAGGTACTGACCAAGTTTCGCAAAAGTTTGATTTGCTATCTCAACGCCTTGTCCGTCATTCAATTTGGTTGCACAAGTTTGCAACATAAAGCTTTTGAGCCAGTCCTGCACTTCTTTCCCCCACCAGTACTACTAGTTGCAAACCGTACCCATCCCTTTTCACGAGGGCATTTTCCCTTACAAAAGGGAGCTGTTCCACGCCACTCACACTGCTCTATTTTACCTTGGTCTATCAGCCTTTGCACATCTGGAGGGATTTGTGCATTAACTGGTGGGATGCTGCTACTGATAATTAGGATGACAAAACTTGTTATTAGTAAAAGTATTACAAAAAGTTTTTTAGACTGCATTTTTATACCTCCAACACTTTACACTCGTCAATGAAATATGGGTAGAAAAAATTTAGATATATTTATCCTGAGTAGTTTCTGCAAACTACTGTCAGCAAAGATTTTTTACAACTTAAATTTGCAGAAAGACTTAGCTTTTAAAGTACAAGATAAGTAGGGTTTCTTTACGACCCACTAATAGTAGATTATTAAATGCAGTGTTCTAGTCCCTTTGGCAGATGCGCTTTTACTGATGCGCCTAGTGAACCTGAAAGGGTTACGCTAGAGGGTGAAGCTTAAAAAAGACTATGACACTGGAAGAAATAGCGAGCACGCTGACAGAATTATTTGGTGCGGAAACTGTAGATGCTATCGCACCTGGATCGTGGCAAGTAGAAACTTCGGCTTTTCGGCTGTTAGTGCTGCTGTCGGAAGATCACGCTTGGCTGCGAGTCCTACTGCCTATTCTACCCGTCCAAGAAGCCCAACCTTTTTTAGAGCAGTTCCTAGAAGCTAACTTTGATGACACTCAGGAAGTACGCTACGCTGTGCATGATGGGGTAGTTTGGGGCGTATTTCAACACAACAGCGGTACTTTAACCAGTGCAGACTTGAGTAATGCGATCGCACGGCTGGTTTCTCTCCATCAAGTAGGCTTAGACGATGTCTTCAATCGATTGGTTGAAACCCGCATCCAGCAAATTATCACAGCCGCAAAACAGCAAGGACAATCACTCCCAGCCACAATGCAAACCCTAGAACGCTTTTATGCAGAAGGTATGCTTGGGGGATTAGAGCAAACCCCAGAAGCGCGAGAACAAACCCTAGCTGCTTGGCGGCGTCGCTTAGAAAGCCTTTGGAACGGAATATAGCATTTGGTAAATAGGGAAATTTACCAATTACCAATTACCAATTACCCATTACCTATTATGGATATAATTCAAATTCTTAAAGACGATTATCAAAGATTTCCTGTTAATCAAACTTACAGTATTTACGCTCCTGATGTTTATTTTCAAGATCCGCTGAATCAATTTCGTGGTGTTAAACGCTATCAAAAGATGATTAATTTCATCCAAACTTGGTTTATAAATCCCAAAATGGACTTGCATAACATTCAACAATTGGGAGACAAAATTAAAACTGAGTGGACACTCGGCTGGAATACCCCCCTCCCTTGGAAACCACGCATCTCCATTTCTGGCTGGAGTGAATTAGGTCTTAACTCAGACGGATTCATTGTTTCCCACATTGATTATTGGCATTGTTCTCGCCTAGACGTGCTAAAGCAGCATTTTTTCCCTTAAACCATCGATAATATAAATAATGTAAATATATGTAAACAATCCTCAGGTAGGAAAAAGCAGCGATGCGTGTAATTTTAATGACAGGGAAAGGCGGCGTGGGCAAAACCTCCGTAGCCGCAGCGACTGGACTGCGTTGTGCCGAACTAGGCCATCGCACACTGGTTTTGAGCACAGATCCTGCTCACTCTCTAGCAGACAGTTTTGATCTAGAGTTAGGACACGCAGCAAAACAAATTCGCCCTAATTTATGGGGTGCAGAACTGGATGCGCTACAAGAACTAGAAGGCAATTGGGGTGCGGTGAAGCGCTATATTACCCAAGTTTTACAAGCCAGAGGTTTAGACGGGATACAAGCGGAAGAATTGGCAATTTTACCAGGCATGGATGAGATTTTTGGCTTGGTAAGGATGAAACGCCATTACGATGAAGGGGAGTATGATGTCTTGATTATCGACTCAGCCCCCACCGGCACAGCATTACGGTTGTTGAGTTTACCAGAAGTCGGTGGCTGGTACATGCGCCGGTTCTACAAACCATTTCAAAACATTTCGGTAGCACTTCGACCTCTGGTTGAACCTTTTTTTAGACCAATTGCTGGTTTTTCTTTACCAGACAGAGAGGTGATGGATGCACCTTACGAGTTTTATGAGCAAATAGAAGCTCTGGAAAAAGTATTAACTGACAATACGCAAACTTCAGTGCGTCTGGTCACCAATCCAGAAAAGATGGTGATTAAAGAATCTCTCCGCGCTCATGCTTATCTGAGTTTATATAACGTCGCCACTGATTTAGTTATAGCTAATCGCATTATTCCTGCCGAAGTCACAGATCCATTTTTCCAACGGTGGAAAGAAAGTCAGGAGCAATATCGCCAAGAGATTCATGACAATTTCCATCCTCTGCCGGTGAAGGAGGTACCACTTTACTCTGAGGAAATGTGTGGTTTGGCAGCTTTAGAACGGCTGAAAGAAACTCTTTACAAAGATGAAGATCCATCTCAGGTTTATTACAAAGAAACAACTCTCAGGGTAGTTCAAGAGAACAACCAATATAGTTTGGAACTTTATTTACCGGGTATTCCCAAAAATCAAGTTCAACTCAGTAAAACCGGGGATGAATTAAACATTACCATTGGCAACCACCGCCGTAACTTAGTATTGCCACAAGCCTTGGCAGCACTCCAACCCGCAGGAGCAAAGATGGAAGATGATTATCTAAAAATCCGCTTTGCTGAGATTGCGAAGGTTTAATTATTTCGCGTAATTCCCCGGTCTTCTACAAGCCGGGGATGTCAGCGAGTCAAATCGCTAGTTCCATGCTGGGTTTCCAAACTCCCACTCAGTCTAGAGATTCTATCTGAGAGACTTGAGAATATTCACCTATTCTAATTGGAATACTCAACTTTCACCTCCTCTTCTGCTAAAAGCAAGTTACCAATCTCAAATAAAAGCTGCATAGTACCTTGGTAGCCAATTTTACTGGACTGACTATTACCCAAGCGGTCAAAAATAGGAATGCCTTGACGACACAGAGGAATATTCAGGCGTTTAGCAATCGGACTCACGAAAGAATTGCCGATCAGCAGATCAGACCCAACCGCCAGTTGCTCAAAATCTTCCAAATCACCAATAGTCACACTAGTAATCGGCAGTTTGTCTAGCAGCGGAGAGCGTGTGGACGTAACCGCCGCGTGAATTTGCACACCTAGCGATCGCAAAAAACAAACTGTTGACCACAGCAAATCCGGTTCTAGTGCTAAAGAGACTCGCTTACCACCAAAATAAAAGTGAGTATCTAACAAGACCCGTTGCAGCTGGCAGCGTTGGCGGCGGTATTTCTCTGATACCCTCGTGCCACTCATATCTGCTAAAGCTTGGAGGAATTTGTCTGTTGCTTCTAATCCAGTTAACTCACCAAACACCTCATAGGGTATGCAGAATTTCTGCGATAAAATTTGCGCGGCACCCCGCATACTCTCCCCTAATGCCAAAGTAAACCCACAGCGGCTGATTTCTTGTAATTGTGTCAGAGTAGTGCCATTGGCTGTAATTACCCTAGAGGAATCAACTAAATGACCTTCTAGTAAAGTAGAAAGGTCAGGAACAACAATCGGCTGTAATCCAAAAGAAGTAACAATATCTTTGATTTCTTGGATATCTCCTGGAGTGAAAGCAGAACTCGCCAAAATTGTCACTAACTGAGGATTGTAAGCTCCCCTGCCGCCTTTTTGAGGAATTTCCTTAACTATGCTCTCTACCGCAGCCGCAAAACCATCCTGCAAAGTACCTTTAAAATCCGGTGTCGAGACTAAAAAAATCGGCAAATTATCTAATTCTGGGTGACGTTGGCGAATCTCTTTAATAAACCGCCCCATGTCATCACCTCTGGTTTCTGTCAGTCCTGTGGTAAACAAACCAATCATTTCTGGCTGATAATTTTGCACCAAGGTCATAACTGCCCGTTCCACCTTTTCCTCACCACCCAAAATAGTTGAAACCTCGGTCATAGCTGTACTTGAAAGAGGAATCGTCTCACGCAAATGCTCTACTATTGGGAACTTAGTAAAGGCACTACAGCCAGGAGAACCATGTAACAAAGGCTTCATTCCCTGAAATCCTAAAAAAGCTAAAGTTGCACCCACAGCTTGACTTTGCTTAAGGGGATTAACTGCAACTGATGTGCTAGTAACGCTAACAATTGCCATAGTTTAACTTCCAACAATAAGAGAAAATTCAAATCAATCAAATTTTGCTTAGTCCCAAGGTGCAGGCTGGCTTACTTGATACCAAATGGGATTGTAGAGAGTCGCATATAATTCTCGTGCCAGTTCTAAAATACCTGCATAGCCTGTATATGGATGATGTTGTTTCTGGTTCATATCTAAGAAAGGAATTTTGGCAATCATGGCAGTAGATTGATAGCAATCCCCCGCAATTAACATATCAGCTTGATTCTCATTAATTACCTGTAAAATTTCCTGAGAACTCTTCAGTTCCCAAATCATGGCATCTTGATTTAGCAACTGTTTAATTCTGGCTTTATCCTCTCCACTAATTTTTCTAGTACTAATAGAGATAACTTCTATACCTAAGTTTTTAGCTACGGAGATAATTGACCAACTCTTGAGACTTTCAATAGAAATTACAACCCGCTTACCTTGGAGGTAGCTACGATAAGAAACAAGTTTTTGATCTAAAGCTGCTGTTTCTTCAGCAATTAACTTTTCTGTACGTGCTTGTAAGTTAGAATTGCCTAATTTTGCGGCAATATTCCTTAAACAGCGGTTCAAGTCTTCAACACCAGAAAAAGACTCTTCAATGTAGGGAATACCGAAACGCTCCTCCATCTTTTTTGCCATTTTCACCAATGGTTTAGCAGAAATCAGCACATTGAGCTTGGCTCGATGTGCATAGCAGATTTCTTCGTAACGAGCATCACCCGTAATTTTTGCCAAAACTCGGATACCTAATTTCGCCAACAGCGGCATTACCTGCCACAATCCACCCGCAACATTGTATTCACCAATCAAGTTAATGTCGTAGGGAGTAGTAATATCTGGTTCGGCTGTACCAATAACATATTCCAGCAAAGCTTCACCAGCAAGGCTAGAGCCGAAATTTTTATGCCCCACAAATCCGGGGGCATTTACAGGGATAATCGGTATTCCTGTTTGCTCAGTAGCAGCTTTGCAGACTCCACTAATGTCATCACCAATTAAAGCCGAAACGCAGGTAGAGTAAACAAATACAGCCGCAGGTTTATAGCGTCTTGTTAATTCTTGAATGCCTCTCTTCAGCTTTTTAGCTCCACCAAAAATGATATCGCTCTCTTCCATATCTGTAGTAAAACGGACTTTGTACAGCATGGAACCAGAAGAGAGACTACCGCGACTTCCCCAAGAGTTATGGATACAGCCACTAGGCCCGTGGACTAAATGAGCAGCATCGGTAATTGGTATTAGGGTAAACATTGCACCATCAAAGGCACAATCATCTTGAGTTTCTGGTTGAATGAATTGTGTACAAGACTGATCTCCGTTGTCGGATTTTGGCTGAATGGGCTGGTCGTTAATTTCCCCTTGGCTAGTTTTCATTTTTCTGCTGATGATGGGTAAAATTTGTGAGGATTCATCGTTTTTAGTTTCCTGGGTGGTTGCAATTTCTACGAATCTGCATCAGATTTCCCTAGAAATGTGAGATAAAAGGGAATGGAAAAAAGAGAGAGATTTCCCATCCCCTAAATAGCCAACCAACACAAAGGGAAAACAGAAAACAGACAACTTAATTATTAATTTCGTCGCCTAAACTAGGCGATATCGATATATCTGTGCATCAGGATAAGGGAGGGAAGGTGGACTGCACAGCCCACCACTGACCCCTTAGTAGAAACTTCTGCGGCTTCTTTTTTAGGACTTACGCAAGTGTCTCAGTCAATGTAAGATTGTCGGGTGCGTCAGATGCCGAAAATCTGTTGATTGTTATCGAATTACTGAGTCTGACGCACCCTACAAAGCCATGCTAGTTGCGTAAGTCCTGTTTTTTGAAGCTGCACAAGCTTTACTTCTTTTTCTCACCAGCAACTATTTCTACGTTGCCTTTTGCCAGTGCTTCCAACGCTTCACCTTCAGCGTCTTCTAGCTTCTTACCAGCATCGGCTTGAGCATTAGCTGCACCTATCAGTTTTGCAGCATTTTCTTCGCTTTCGAGAATACCGAATTCAATCAGTAAATCTTCTAGCTCATCCATCTCAATAGGTGTGGGAATGGCAAGATTTGTATTGTTGATAATCTTGTCGGCTAATGTCCGGTATTCATTAGCTTGGTTGCTATCAGGTGCGTACTCGTTAACAGTCATCCGCCGCAATTCAGCGTGTTGCACGATGTTGTCACGAGGGACGAAGTGAATCATTTGGGTATTCAATCTGGCTGCCAGAGTTTCGATCAGTTCGTCTTCCCGGTCAGTATTGCGGCTATTACAAATCAAACCACCCAAGCGCACACCGCCAGTATGGGCGTACTTGAGAACACCGCGAGAGATGTTGTTAGCAGCAAACATCGCCATCATTTCACCGGAGGTAACGATATAGATTTCTTGCGCTTTGCCCTCACGAATTGGCATGGCGAAACCACCACAGACAACGTCACCCAACACGTCATAGGATACGAAATCTACGTCTTGGTATGCACCGTTTTCTTCTAAGAAGTTGATGGCGGTAATGATACCGCGACCGGCGCAACCTACACCGGGTTCAGGTCCACCAGATTCTACGCATCTGATATCCCGGAAACCAGTGATTACAACTTCTTCTAGTTCGATATCTTCGACAGCACCCCGTTCGGCGGCGAGGTGCAACACGGTGGTTTGGGCTTTACAGTGCAATATCAATCGGGTGGAGTCGGCTTTGGGGTCGCATCCCACAATCAAGATGCGTTTACCTACTTCTGCCATTGCCGCTAGGGTATTTTGGGAGGTGGTAGATTTACCAATACCGCCTTTACCGTAGAAAGCAATTTGTCTAATTTTTTCGTCGGACATGATGTTCTAGCTCCTAGTATTTGTTAGCTTTGGTGGGTCTGCGATGATGAGGAGTTTGCACTGTAGTGTTACAGCAGCGCATGTAGAACTTCGCCGGAGGTGCGCGTTCTACCGCAAAAAGGGTAAATATCCCGAACATATTCAGAGTTTTGGTAAGTTTCTCTTGCTCATTAGTCGGTGTCTTTTATTCCCACGAATGACTAATGACTAATGACTAATGACTAATAAAAAATGTAAGGACGAGTTTAACTAAATTGACGCGGGTTAACCCGGCCTTACAAAAATCGAAAAATGGCTACAGAAGAAATAGAAATTTAGGCAGAGTTTTTCCCTGAAGCACACACCAAAATCGTAGTTAAAATTTAAACGGTTGCTACAACTTCCCCAATTTTACTGATGTCGTAGCCGCCGAGAATTTCTAATTGTGAGTGAACCAGCCGATGTCCTAAGGTACTGAGCAATTGCTGTACTGGCGTTTCTTCTAGATATTTTTTGAGAATTACTAAGTCATATCGTGATTGACGCAGGGGGATAAATCCCAGCCCAAAGGCTGCCGCTACAGATGCTGTACTGATACCTGCATCTGCAACTCCTGAGGCGATCGCACCAGCAACATCTTGATGACTGGTGATAATCCGCTCAAAGCCTTGAAGAGCATCGAATGGCACTTGTTCCTTTTCTAAGGTTTGTTCTAAAAGCAAACGACTGCCAGAACCTACTTCTCGGTTAACAATGGTTGCTTTCATTTGCACTAAGTCGGTCAAAGTTCTGATTCCTTTCGGGTTCCCAGGCTGCACCATCAGTCCCTCCTCCCAGACTCCAAGAGTAATCAAAACAGCTTCTCTCCCAGCTAGAACTTTACGGACAAAGGGAATATTGTATTCCCCCGAAACCGGGTCGTATAGGTGCATTCCCGCAATGTGAGCCTCACCTCTGCATAGACTATGTAATGCAGCCATACTGTTGGCAAAGTTATATTGAACTCGTAGTTGGGGATGCCAGCGTTCGGTAGCTCTGGCCCAGAGAGAAATCACAGGGGAACAACCAGCAATGACAACTGTGTTATAAAGTGTGTCCATATTATCGTCGAGGAGTCGGACACGAACTTTATCTGTGTTAGTCTGCTTCTCACCCTCACCATCAGCCGGAATCATATCTTGGCGAAAGGCATCTTTGCCAATCAGGGGATAAGCTATCCATTGACCTCCCACCCGCGCTAGACTGACTCTTAGTGGTTGCAAGCAAGAAACAGGTTTGGCGAGAACTGCTTCAATTTCAGGTAAATCTCGCTCAAGCCAGAATAGATGCTCAACTTGACAGCCAAGCGCCTTGGCTAGGCGCAGTGTAATCTCAACCGAGGGAGCATATTGTCCCGACTCTACACCACTAATTGTTTGACGAGTTACACCAGCTAGGTTAGCCAAGTCTTGTTGACTCATAGCTAAACGGGTTCTGATTGACTTCAAGTTATTACGGAGGTTACTATCCTGCTTCATTGGCTTTATCTCTCAGTTTATCAAAGCCGTAGCGGATTTAACTCGCATCTACCAAAGGCGATCGCGAAGGGCTGCTGCTTTGGTGCAGATCGCACAATCTACTAATGCATATCATTTTGGTTTGCAGACTTTCTGTGCTTTCGCTCTCTTGATTCCCCATACAAAAACAATATCACAGAAATTGCCAGTTTGCTTGCGAAGCGCAATTTTTTTTGCTCTGAATGAAATATTACCTGCTGCTAGTTGCTCAAAAGCCTTCAAATATAAGGAACTCAGGTCTTTTAATCTCTAAAAATTCGTTGAGCAATTTACCAACCTATTTTCTGATTTAGTACCAACTAATTTGGTAAATGCAGCAAACGATACAGTTTTAGCAACTAATTTCAGTTTTGATGGTTGCTATACAAGCAGTATCAATCATGGAGAATATACCAACCCCAACGCCATTTAGGCAAGTTTTGCTTTGATTAAAAATTACCGCTTCTACAGAAATGAATCCTGGACTGCCGACAAGAGCATCAGTCAAATCAAGTGGCATTTCTCAAACCCTTGACTTAACAACAACTGTTCCTATATCTCCCTTAATCACTTGGTTTGAGGTCATCGGCTACACAGTTTTGTTAGATTCACCGACTGTCAACAGGCAGCATCAGATAGAGCACAGCAATCAGACTGAGGTACTTTTGCCAGTACGCTTGTGCAGTGCCTTACAGCGAATTAATCCCAGATTATCATCTGAGGCAATTGCCCAAGCTATTCGCCAAGTCACAAGTCTTGAGAGTCTCAACCTGCTATCAAATAACCATCACTTTCATAAACTCTTGACTACAGGGGTTGATGTCGCCTACCAGTTTAATGGTCAAACAGTCCGAGAGAACGTATCGCTAGTAGACCTATCTAACTTGCTGAATAATGATTGGTTGGTAATTAATCCATTTACCGTTGTGAAAGGCAATTGTACTCATAGTTTGGATGTAGTTGTCTTCGTTAACGGCTTACCATTGGCAGTGATGGTCTGGACTCACCCCCAGGATGAAAACGCTACTCTCAAAGCTGCCTATCAGCGACTTCAGACATACTTGCAAAAGATACCACAGTTATTTATCTACAATGCTTTCCTCATTATTGCTTGTGGTAACCGAGCGCGGGTCGGGACGTTAACTTCTGACTGGCAAGAATTTTTACCTTGGCAAGTTATCAGAATATCATGATCACGATTCCACATTTAGCTAAAAAGTTACAACGCTTTGCGAATAAAGCTAGAATTAGCGTCAGTTCTCCAGTTGATCAAGGTATTCCGTGGATAATCAACATAGAAGAAATCTTGCCTGAAGGGGATTTGCCTAGCACCTGATATGAGAAAAATTTGACGCAGCTGTCGAAGAAATCTATCCTTGTCTGATCTGTGGTGCAACGCTAGTGTTGCGTACTGCCGAGATGCTGAGTTCTGTCTCTACATTTATACAGAAGTGCTGGGAGTGGCGGCTAACAGTATTGATGGTGAGAACAGCGTACTGGAATCAGTTAATTTCTGAATTAACAACAACTTTTCAAACCCTACCGACTTCAGTACGACTGTTGCCTATTGGGTTAGAAAAATGGCTACCATAAAAATTGAAACTGTGGCAACAGTGTATAGACGAGCGATCGCGTCTCCATAATTTAAAAGAACCACCGCTATTGATTAACTGATACGGCGCTACAGAAGCAACGATATTCACAACAGTGTATAACTTATCGCATTTAGTGCTAGACGATACACGACCACAGCAACTGATCGGTAGACCTATTGGTAATGCACAAACCTATATTCTAGATAGCGAACTGCAACTCGTTCCCATTGGTGTACCAGGCGAATTGCACATTGGCGGTGTGGGTTGGGCAGGAGTTTATGTTGCATCATTACTCGAATGACTACCAAAAAATGGGGGTTTACCACGGACAGGAATCATACGATATATATGATGACAATCTTTCTTTAGATGCCGTTAAGTAAGCTTTAAAACTTCTGGTAGAAAAACACCCAATTTGGCGATCGCTTGTTCATCTCCAGAGCGATTTCTACGCATCGATCGCCAAGGTTGGATGGAAACAAAGCCCATCAAAGGGACTCTACCACGAGGAAAAACACCAGAATAAGATTTTAATTTATTGGATTTCATGAACAGTTGCCAATACTTTTTGAGCGGGTAGACGATTGGATTCTCCATGAGTTAAGTCCAGCAGCAAAGGTTTTACTAAAAGCTGTAGAAGAACGGTTCCGGGAAAGTAATTTGATTGATATCCTGCAAAATGTTGATTAAAGACTCAGCGATGCCTGCGGCGAGCGTTCGCGTAGTGTCTCGAAGAGAAGCTATCGCAGGCGGTGAACAACTATAACAATCCTAAATCATTTGTGAAACCTGCGACCTCACTCTTTATTCTCTTTTCCTTGGTGCTAAGAACGCCAAGGCAGTTCGTTAAAAAAATATTTTTACAAATAAAATAGGATTGTTTTTTTTAATTAAAATTTCTGCTGTTAAACCATAGAAAGTATCAAATAACTCTGAATAAAAAAAAAATATTCTCAATAGATTGTTACTTGCTATTGGTTTGCCAACTGATTATTATGGAACTTATGGATTGACAGAAACTATCAAACATGTAATTTAGTTTCAGAGATTGCAAATTGAGTTCTTAACGATTGCCTACGGCACTGCGCTCCGCGCCATCACTATTTATCTGAAATTAATCACTACTACTACGGAAGCAACCGAATTTTCTTCATACATAAGATGGTCAATTTGTAGAGTGCATAAGTTCTATCCTAATTTCGAGGTTTTCCTGTAAATTGCTTAACCAAATATTAATCTTAATTAACGATGAATAAATTTGAATACAACTCGAACCTCCCTTCTGCCTTGGAAAACTCAGATTTTGTAATTCAGCAGCTCGAAAGTCAATTAGATAAGCTAGAGAAATATCAGACTGAACCTATTGCGATTATTGGCATGAGTTGCCGATTTCCTGGAGCCAACGATCCAGAGAGCTTTTGGAAATTACTGCGCTCTGGTACTAATTCGGCTACAGAAATTCCGGAAGCGCGTTGGGCACTCAACAACTATTATGATCCAGATCCCAGCGTTACTGGCAAAATGCCGTTGCGTTATGGCTACTTTTTAACAGATATCGACCAATTCGACCCAGATTTTTTTAGAATTTCGCCTCGAGAGGCAGGTGCAATTGACCCGCAACATCGCTTGCTTTTAGAAGTCAGTTGGGAGGCTTTGGAAAGAGCGGGGTATGTACCAGATAGATTGGCAGGTAGTCCCACTGGTGTTTTCATTGGTCTAACTTCTGAAGATTACAATGATGTCGTACAAAAACGACCATTTGAACTGAATAAACAACACGAGTTGTTTTTTGTGACCGGAGTTAAATCCTACGCTGCATCCGGACGAATCTCCTACACTTGGGGGCTAACCGGGCCAGCTTTAACTATTGATACAGCTTGCTCTGCTTCGTCAGTGGCTATCCACCAAGCCTGTACCAGCTTGCGTCAACGCGAATGCGAAATGGCTCTGGCTGGAGGAGTTAACCTAACACTTGATCCGACTGTCCACCTCTACACCTACAAAGGCAGAATACTGACTTTGAATAGCCATTGCAAAGTCTTTGATGCCAGTGCGGATGGGTATGTCAGGGCTGAAGGCTGCGGTATTGTGGTTCTCAAACGTCTATCTGATGCGATCGCTGATCGAGACAATATCTTAGCAGTCATTCGCGGTAGTGGTGTCAATCAAGACGGCGCGAGTTACAGTTTTTCTGCACCTAATGGGGAATCGCAGCAAGCATTATTGCGTCGCGTCTTAGCTCAAGCTAAAGTTAATCCTGCTGAGGTGAGCTATTTTGAGGCTCATGGTACAGGAACGGCAATTGGTGATGCCACAGAATTGACAACTGTTGAACAAGTTTTTGGACCTTCCCACTCTAAAGAATCTCCCATATTAGTCGGTTCATGCAAAGCTAATATTGGACATCCAGAACCAGCGAGCGGTATTGCATCTTTAATCAAGTTGGTCTTATCTCTTCAAAATCAGGAAATTGCACCTCAGATCAATATCAAGAAAATCAATCCCTGCCTTGACTGGGAAAAAACATCAGTTCAAATTCCCACTCAGCTCACACCTTGGACTAGCTCCCAGCGGCGCATGGCAGCCCTAAATTGCTTTGGTATCAGTGGCACCAATTCCTGTATGCTGGTGCAAGAAGCTCCCGAACTTGAATCTGTTAATTCCGAGTGGGAACGTCCAGAGCATATTCTAGTCATATCTGCAAAGACTTCTGTTGCACTCAAGCAGTTAGTAGAACTGTATCTTCAGCATTTAAGTAATCATCCAGAACAAGCATTAACTGATATTTGCTTTACGGCTAATACAGGACGGCTGCACTTACACCACCGCTTGAGTATAGTAGGAGCTTCAGCAGAAGAAATTAAGGGCAAATTGGCAGCCTTCCATCAAAATGAAGAAGCGGTGGGATTTAGCAGTGGGGAAATAAATAATTCAGAGCCAGCTAAAATTGCTTTCTTGTTCACCGGACAGGGTTCTCAATATGTTGAGATGGGACGACAACTCTACGAAACACAGCCAACTTTTAGAAAGGCTCTCGAACGGTGCAATGAAATTTTACAGCCCTATTTAGAGAAATCCTTGCTTGAGGTTATCTATCCTCGACCAGGGGAAAACTCGCCGCTAGATGAAACCGCTTACACTCAACCCTGTCTATTTGCGCTTGAATATGCTTTGTATTGTTTGTGGCAGTCTTGGGGAATAACTCCGTCCGCTGTCATGGGTCACAGTGTCGGAGAATATATTGCTGCTTGTGTCGCCGGAGTTTTCTCCCTTGAAGACGCTTTGAAATTAATTGTAGCCCGAGGAAAGCTAATACAGCAATTACCGAAGGGGGGCATGATGGTAGCACTAATGGCGAACCAACAGCAGGTTACTGCTGTCATAGAAGAGTCTGCCGCAAAAGTGGTGATTGCTGCCATCAATAGTCCAGAAAGCACAGTTATTTCTGGAGATGAGCAAGCAGTAAAAGCGGTGGTGGCGAGGTTTGAAATTGAGGGAATTAAGAGCAAGCAGTTGCAGGTTTCTCATGCCTTCCACTCGCCGCTAATGGAGCCAATAATCGCCGAGTTTAAACAAGTTGCTAGGGAAATATCTTATTCGCCTCCAAAAATTAGCATGATCTCTAATCTGACTGGAGAAGCGGTCACCCACGAGCTGACAACGCCTGAATACTGGTGCCGTCACATCCTTTCACCCGTCAACTTTTTAGCGGGCATAAACACACTACATAGCCTCGGCTATGAAGTATTTCTAGAGTGTGGGTCTAAGCCAATTTTGTTAGGAACGGGACGTCAGTGTTTGCCAGAAGGATTTGGCACTTGGCTACCTAGTTTATATCCCGGAAAAAACGATTGGCAAGTCCTATTACAGAGTTTGGGACAGTTGTATGTAGGTGGGGCGAAAGTAGATTGGGCTGGCTTTGACAAGGATTATCTGCGACGCCGAGTAGTTTTACCGACCTATCCATTCCAAAGGCAACGCTACTGGCTGGAAACTGAAAAAGACAACGATCATCCAACCACATCTGTTCAACTTGTTACTCAAGTGAAGCAAAATCAGGTTGATTCTAAAAAGGGTAATAAAATGCATTCTCAAAAATTAGTGAAACTTTTAGAACAGCAGCGCTTACAGATTATTGAGTTGCTGCTGGAAGACACAGAACAACAGAGCGAGCTGCGTGACAAATCTACTCAAATAAATGAACAGCAATATTTCAAGCAAAGTGAAGAATCAATCCCCGAAAGATATCCGAACAAGGTGTTCACACAGGCTAATATTTTACAACAGTTGAAAGTAGATGCTGGCAATCGCCGTTCAATCTTAATCAACTATCTTCAAACTCAGATAGCGAAAATTCTTGGTAGATCTCCGAATCAATTGCGAGTAGATAACACCCTGACTGAGTTGGGACTAGAATCGCTTTCAGCAATAGAGTTCAGGGAGAAAATCAAACAAGAACTGGATATCGATGTGCATGGGAAAAACTTACTTCAAGGAATCAGCATTATTCGCCTTACTGATGAAATTCTTGACGAACTTAGCCAAAAAATCCTGAGCAATTAAATTGACAAACTGAGGGGAAAATTCAGCTTTTGTTTAACTTGAAAACTGCTTTATTTCCCCAAAGGTGAGATGAAGGTGTGAGACCCCAATGTCCAACATCAAGCAAGAGATTAGGAGTAAAAACCCATGGGGTTTGGAAAAATATCCCCTTAGAGAAAATGATCAGTTATGCAACTAATTGACCTTAGCGTGACGATGGAACCCACAGAGGGCGAACCTGTTCCTGTTCAAATTGAGTATGTGAATCATCAGGAAGGAGCTGACTTACTAGGCAAACCAGCCGGAATTGATCACACGGCATTTCCGGATGGAATAGGGTTATCCATTGAGTTTGTTAAATTAACAACTCATTCAGGAACCCACATAGATGCTCCTGCTCATTATGGTCCTTTATCTGAAGGAAAAACGGCTAAAACAATTGAAGATTTGCCCCTTGATTGGTTTTTTCATGATGGGGTGCTAATCGACTGTTCAGAATGTCCAGCCGATGAAACGATAACTTCTGCGGAAATCGAGCAAAAGTTAGCAACTATGAAATATGATATTAAACCTTATGATATCGTATTGTTGAGGACTGGAGCCGACAAGTATTGGGGAAAAGCTGAATACTTTACCAAATTCCGTGGTGTGACTCGTGAGGCAACTGAGTGGTTGGTTTTACGAGGCGTGAAAGTCATCGGCATAGATAGTTTCGGTTTTGATGCGCCGTTTCATAGAATGTTGTCAGAATATCAAGAAAAGCAGCAGTCGGATGTTTTGTGGCCTGCTCACTTATATGGGAGAGAAAAGGAATACTGCCAGATTGAAAGACTTGCTAATCTTGACAAGATTCCTGTAAATACGGGTTTTACTGTAGCTTGTTTCCCCATCAAGGTTCGTAATTGTGGAGCAGGTTGGAGTCGGGTTGTCGCCATGATTAAAAATTGAATAAGGAGTTGCATAGCAATAAGTTATCTGGGATAAAGTCATCAGAACTTATATGCCGATGAACCTACTTTCTGGTGATGAATCTGAGGAAAAAAAGAGTTTTTGAATTACTCAAGCAAAGTTTTAGCAGAAAATAAAAAGACGAAACATACGACTTGGTTGTGCCACGAAAAGTCTTCTTAGCCAAAAAGAGGCTAATTCTTTGAGCTTTCAAAAAAGCCGCAGTAATGCCACCTGTGATTTAAGTAAAAGCAACTCAAAATAGAGAGAGATTTAAATGACTTCGCAATTACCCTTAAAAGAAAAAGTAGCATTGATTACCGGAGGTAGTCGGGGAATTGGATTGGCGATTGCCCAGGGTTTTTTGACTGCCGGGTCTCATGTAGTCATCGCTGCCAGAGAACAAGGAAACCTGAATGATTCAATATCTATATTGAAGGATCTCGCTAATACTATTGATGCCAATAATGGTACAAAAATTCAAGTTTCTGGAGTCGTAGCAGATGTGCGCGATCAAGCCCTAGTAGATGGGATGGTGGAAGATGTGATGCAACTCCACAACCGCATTGACATTTTGGTTAACACTGCTGGACGCGGGGGGGGTGGTCCAACTGTTGCCACCGATCCTGATCTTTGGTACGACATCATTGACACCAATCTTCACGGTGTTTACCGAGTTACACGTGCAGTTCTAACGCGATCGGGTATGTTAGACCGACGCTGGGGACGCATTATTAATATGGCTTCTACTGGGGGTAAGCAAGGGGTTTTGTTTGCCGCTGCCTATACAGCCTCTAAACATGGAGTAGTTGGCTTTACAAAATCCCTGGGACTCGAACTAGCTAAAACAGGGGTGACAGTTAATGCTATTTGCCCTGGCTTTGTCGAAACAGATTTGGCGGTAAAGGCTCGGCAGGTGTATGGAGATGTGTGGGGGATAACACCTGAGGAAGTATTAAAACGTTTTGAAACGCGCATCCCTTTGGGGCGCTATGTGGTTCCAGAAGAAGTGGCGCCGATGGCAGTCTACTTGGCATCAGATATAGCTGCCCCCGTACTGGCGCAGGCTATTAATATCTGCGGCGGGTTGGGGAATTATTAAAATCAGGCATTGACAGAATAGTGGTGAATCCGGGATTTAATCAGAACTTCATACCTGCTCTAAGACTTGATTGACAAAATTATTCGGAGAATTGGCGTGTCTCAATCTGTAGAACAAACTCCCATAACTAATAAAGAATCTTCAACTCCCGATGTCATTCTTGACGTGCAGCAAACAAGCTGTTGTATTGTAGGCGGTGGACCGACAGGGGCGGTTCTGGCATTGCTGTTGGCACGTCAAGGCATTCCCGTGACGCTGATTGAGGCCCAGAAGAACTTCAACCGTGACTTTCGGGGTGATGTCCTTCACGCTGGGGCGATGGGACTACTCGACGAAATGGGTTTAAGCGATCGCTTGTTGGCTGAACTTCCCTACTCTACGACTGAAACAATTAAATTCCTCGTGGGCGGGAAAAACATTACATTTGCGGATGTAAGTGGTTTGATGCAAACTCGATATCCTTACATGACAATTATTCCCCAGGGAAAGCTGCTAGATTTTCTGACTATTGAGGCGAAACGCTACCCAAACTTTCAGTTGCTCATGGGTGCAAACGTGCAACAACTGATCGAAGAAGACGGAATGATTCGCGGTGTTCGCTATCGGGGACAGGGGGGCTGGCACGAAGTGCGATCGCACCTGACTGTAGCCGCAGACGGGCGGTTCTCTAATATCCGTAAATTAGCAGGCATGGAATTTAACAAAATGGCCATGCCCCTTGAGCTATTTTGGTTCCGCCTACCGCGATATTCTCATGAAGCAGAGGGGGTAATCTCGCATTTTGGTAAAAAGCGCATTTTAGTTAAATTCAATACCTATGATGGAAATTGGCAGATTGCCTACTATATTCCCAAAGCTGACTTTCGCCAGATTCAGGCAGCGGGTATAGAGGCAATGCAGCAGTCTATTGTTGGGGTAGTTCCAGAGTTTAGCGATCGCGTACACCATTTGCAAGATTGGAAGCAGACAGCGCGAATTTCCCTCGAATTGGGCAGACTCTCCCGATGGTATCGCCCTGGCTTGTTGGTGATTGGTGACGCCGCCCACGTCATGTTGCCTTTGGGTGGAGTTGGCATCAACTATGCGATTCAGGATGCTGTAACGGCTGCAAACATCTTGATTGAGCCGCTCAAGCGCGGTAAATTGCAGCTACATCATCTAGCAAAAGTCCAGCGTCAGCGCGAGTTGCCGATTAAAGTTATCCAGTCGTTTCAGGCTTTTCTGCAAAAGAATGTTACAGCCAAAGCAATCCGAGCCGAAAACACTTATCATCTGCCGCCATATTGGGGTTTGCCATTTTTGCGTAATATCGTTGCCGAAATCCTAGCGTTTGGCGTTTTCCCACCTCATCTGAAAACCGAATATGCGTTGCCGGATGCTGAGTATGAGACTGGTGACAAGTCATCTCAAAAAGCATCAACAATAGCTGAGAACCTATCCGCAAAATAACTAATCAGTCAAAAACAGCTGCGTTTATCTGCGGTCTAAAACCTGAAAAAAGACTTTTTCCATCAGATTTTGCGCTCCCAGAATTGATTCTACAAGAACAGGACTTACGCAACTGGCACGGCTTTGTCGGGTGGGTCAGATGTCAAAAATCTGTTTATTTGCCAGATTTATCGAGTCTGACGCAGCCGACAATCGATGTTTATTGTGATACGCAGCTTTAGTCCTAAAGAATATTCTGAAAATCTATATGTCTGAACCCAAAGAACAAACAACCAGAATTATCAAAGAAACCCCAACTCCCGACACCATTCTCGACGTACAGCAAACAAACTGCTGTATCGTAGGGGGCGGGCCGACAGGGGTAGTTTTGGCACTGCTGTTGGCGCGTCAAGGCATTCCTGTGATCTTGCTGGAAGCACACAAAACCTTTGAGCGCGACTTCCGAGGAGACTTAATTCAAGCCGGGGCGATGGAAATTATGGACGAATTGGGGCTGACGGATCGCTTGCTCAAGCAGGTTCCCCACTCCAAGACGGGCAAAATGGAATTTAGCATCGGCGGACAAACTGTAACCTTTGCAGACTTTAGCCAGTTGCAGACTCGGCATCCTTATATCACAATTATTCCCCAGGTAAAGTTGATTGAATTCCTCACGAATGAGGCGAAACGCTATTCCAACTTTCAGTTAGTCGCGGGTGCGAATGTGCAACAACTGATTGAAGAAGACGGAATCATTCGCGGTGTCCGCTATCGAGGACAGGGAGGCTGGCACGAAGTGCGATCGCACTTGACTGTAGCCGCAGACGGGCGCTTCTCACCAATCCGTAAATTAGCAGGTATGGAACTAATAGAGACGGCAGCACCAATGGATCTGCTTTGGTTTCGCCTACCTCGACACTCCTCGGAGTCAGAAGGTTTGAGGGTGCGCTATGGCAGCAAGCGCGTCTTAGTTACATACAACACCTTTGATGGAAATTGGCAGATTGCCGCAGTCATTCCTAAGGGTTCCTACCGCCAGATGCAGGCAGAGGGAATAAAGACCCTGCAACAGTCGATTGTCGAGGTAATTCCAGAGTTTAGCGATCGCGTCGAACATCTAAAAGATTGGCAGCAGACATCGCTCCTCTCAGTCCAAATGGGCAGACTCTCCCAGTGGTATCGCCCTGGTTTGCTGTTGCTGGGTGACGCTGCCCATGTGATGTCGCCTCTGGGTGGGGTTGGCATCACCTATGCAATTCAGGATGCTGTGGCGGCGGCGAACGTCCTTTCAGAACCCCTGAAGCGCGACGAACTACAGCTCGGTCATTTGGCGGCAGTGCAGCGCCAGCGCGAGTTGGCAATCAAAGTCATCCAAGGATTTCAGTCATTTACGCAGAAGCGGATTACCGCCAAAGCAGTGCAAGCGGATAACTCGTTAAAGCTGCCGATATATTTGCGTCTGCCACTGTTGAGTGATATTCGGGCGCGACTGTTTGCGTTTGGGGCTTTTCCGCCTCATGTCAAGGTCAAATTTAGCTTGTAGAATGCCGGCGAGCAAAGGAGTCGAGTAAAATGTTTGAATCCGAAGAGCTAATTAAAATGAGAGCTAAACTGGCTGGGGAAGCAGGGGCTGCCTATCCTCAGTCGAGAAAACATGACTTTAAAGTGATGTTTCAATACCTCAATCCCCAACCGGGAGAACATATCTTAGGATTTTGGGAAGGAAATGGCGTTTTTTGTAAAGCGATCGCACAAGCAGTTGGTCCCCAGGGAAAATATTTAGTTAGCGATCCTTCAGCGTATCTACTCGAACGCCTGAAAGCAAGAGTTAATCTGCCACAGGTTGAAGTTTTAGTTAGTAGTTCTGAAGACTTAAATCTCCCCCCAGAATCGTTTGATAAAGCTTGGAGTTTTGGCACATTCCATGACGCTTTAAGTCAAACCCAAGTGGTGGCAAATATTTACAAGGCATTAAAACCGGGCGGATTATTATTCATCGGTGATGTTTTTCAAGGAAGTTCAGCATCCAGATATTTCGACTCTATAGTTAGTAAATACCGCGAAGGTGGGCATGAGGCGAAATTTTTAACGGCAGAATTTGCTGATTCTTTATGCTTCATCAATGGATTTAAAAGCGAAAAAGTTCAAGTAGTAGAATTACTCCAGAAATGGGACTTCCCCTCAGAAAATGATATTGCCACATTTCTCTATAAGATTTTAGCAATGAATCTATTTCCTGGAGAAGAACCAGAAAGAATAGAACAAACTCGTAAAGGACTCAGAGATTTTTTTGAAATAGAACACAGCGAGGGAATATACAAATTAAACTGGCCGATGAAAGCCCTAATTGCTGAAAAGTGAAATATCTTTTCATTTTGGGAGTTCATTAGTCTTTACCTCACTTCTATAGCACTCCTAAATCATTCGTGAAAAATTTTATTGCCTATTGCCTACCAGCAAGTTCACAAATCAAATAGGACTGCATATCTAAGTCATCTATCAAAAATAGTCCAATGACATTTAATGTTCCTCCTGAAGAAACTTCCGCCACGCAAAAATGGTGGGCGCTGCTAGGAGTTGGGCTGGGCTTACTAATGTTCACCCTAGATGGCAGCATCGTCAATCTCGCCTTGCCTACTCTTGTTAACACGCTCCATACGACCTTTGCGACTATCCAATGGGTAGTAGTTAGTTATCTGCTTGTGGTCACAGCGTTGGTACTCGGTGCGGCAAGGTTGGGTGATATGTTTGGCAAAAAACTGTTATACCTCTGGGGTCTAATTCTGTTTACAATCGCCTCCTTGCTGTGCGGACTTGCTCCTAGTGTAGAGTGGCTGATTGCGTTTCGGACACTTCAAGGACTAGGAGGTTTGTTTATAGCCGCCCTAACCGTAGCGATCGCCACAGAAGTTTTCCCCCCATCGGAACGCGGAAAGACCCTAGGCATAATTAGTGCCATTGTCTCCCTAGGAATCTGCCTAGGTCCGACATTGGGAGGGCTGCTAATTGCGATCGCTGGCTGGCGTTTGATCTTCTTGGTAAACATACCCTTCGGCATATTTGCAAGTTTTATTATTGTTCGGTTTGTACCGCAGGAGGCAATCGCCAATCGTACCCAACAATTTGACGCTTTGGGTTCGGCAACCATTACGATATCTCTCCTTAGTTTCACCCTCAGCATGACACAGGGGCAGATTGAAAGCTTTACCAGTATTAAAACTCTAACCCTGCTTGCTATTGCAGTACTAAGTTTTGCGGCTTTTTTATTCCTTGAAGCTCGCATAAATCAGCCAATGCTCGATTTAAGGATGTTTGAAAATTGGGAATTTAGCCTCAGCTTATTGATGGGAGTTTTAGTGTTTTTTGCTATTAGCGGCATAATCTTTATTCTCCCATTTTTCTTTCAACTAGTCTTGTACTATCCCGCCCAAAAGATTGGCTTACTATTAGCAGTTTCCCCAGTTTTAACGGGAATCGTTGCCCCATTTTCTGGAGCAATGTCTGACCGTTTTGGTTCTCGGATAATTAGTTTAATAGGATTAGTTTTAATGTTCTGTAGTTGTCTGCTAATGAGTACCTTTGATGCCCAGTTGAAAGATTTAGTCTATATTGCCTGGATTGCACCATTAGGTATTGGTTTTGGCATGTTTCAGTCACCCAACAATAGCGCCATTATGGGCAGTGTACCCAAAGAAAGACTAGGAATTGCTTCTGGGTTATTATCACTATCGCGCACATTAGGTCAGACAATAGCTTTACCCTTGATGGGCGCTATTTTTGCAGCTTTGACGCTCAGAAGTGCCAACTTAGAACAAAATGCTAATGTCACAGCAGCCTCACCTGAAGCCTTGATCTATGGGGTTAAAGGCACTTTTAATTTTGCAGCACTAATCCTTGGTATTGCGGCTGCATTGGCAGTAGTTGTTTGGAGAATGGAACAAAAAGCACGCCAAGTTTCCTAGTAGTTGATCAGCAGCGAAAATTAGCTCGGCTATAACAGTTTTGCCATGAAAATTTTATCATTTCTCAACTGTTCAGATGAATCAATCTGGAAAAAACCCGCATTTGTCACTTCAAAACAAATCTACACCTATCAAGATGTTCGCGATCGCATCGCGGCAATGGTCAATTTTCTACGGGACAAAGGTGTAATACCTGGACAGCGCGTTTTGATGATTGCAGATCACGATGAATATGCAGTTTTCTTTTTTCTCGCTGCCAGTGCTATTGGCATTCAAGTTCTGATTCCTTACAATCTCAAAGAAGCTGCTTTTAACGAATGGCTTAATATTCTTGAAATCGCCCAACCAGAACATATTATTTACCTCAAAAAAACAGATATAACGCTGGAAAAATCGCGGATATCAGGTGTTAATCTTGTTGAAATTGACCGGACTCAAATCGAGATAATAGATAAAACAAATACCAATATTATCGTCGAAGACCCCAATCCAGTTGAAAATTTCTTAGTTCTCTTTACTAGCGGCACCACGGGCAAGCCAAAAGCTATCAGTCTTCAAGAAAGACTTATCGCCCTGCGCGTTCTCAAGGTATCTACGACCCTGAAGTTCCACTCTGACGCACACATAATGATGTCAGGGCTAATGAGCAATACCACCGGGATTATTAATTCCTTGGGGTCCCTGGCACATAACGCTACTCTATTTTTTCCCAACAGTCCAGATGTTGCAGATTGGGCACCACAGATTCAACAGCATCGGCTAACTCATATTATGATGCGCCCAGTCTCTATGAAAAATTTCCTTGAAGATTCACGCACAGTCAAAGCAGATTTGAGTAGCCTAGAAATTGTTGCTTATGGTGCTGCACCATTGCCCGTAAAAGACCTAGAAAAAGGGCGGAAACTAATGCCTTGTGAATGGATTCAAGGCTATGGTTTGAGTGAAACTTTCGGACCTTTCTGCTGGCTGACGGAGGAAGATCACAAAGCCGAAATTTACGCTCAGTATGTACATTGCATTGGACGACCAGATGATACGGTTGATGTCGCTGTTTTCGATCCGAGTGGTAATAAGTTGCCCCCTAATGAAATCGGTGAGATTGTCGTTCATAGTTTAGGGGTGATGGCAGGTTATTGCAACTTCCCAAAAAATATTATTGAGTCAGTTGGTGAATGGTTTCACACAGGTGACTTCGGAATGTTTTCCAGCGAAGGCTATCTTGTTCTCAAAGGACGAGAAGCTGAAACCGTTCTCACACCAAATGGTTACAAAATTTATCCTAGCGAGATCGAACATCTTCTTTACCAAATTCCAGGTGTTGAGGAGGCAGTGCTTGTCAGTTGGTCATCATCAGAAACAGCAATCGAATATCCCGTGGTCTGCATCTATACAATCAGCGGACAAGGCGACCCTGTTGCTCTGAGAGATGCTTTATCTGAAAGCTTCCGTAACATGTTTAGCCCTGAAAAATGGCCTAATTTTCTTTACATATCCCCTGAACCTTTGCCCAAAAACCAAAATGGCAAAATTGCGAAGCGGGATATTCTTCCCTTCATCAAACCTGAAAACGTGATCAAATTTTCTGTAAATTAAGAGCAAAATCGTGAAGGCAACAATACATTCTATCTTCTGCCACGCTCCAGCTAATGCTGTTTATGGAATCATTTCCAACAGTGTGCGATGGCCCGACATTTTTGAGCCATGTATCAACGTCGAATCCCTGGAAAAAAGTGAAGGCTACGAAGTCATCCGCGTGACTGCGGAAGTAAACGGTGTGGAAATGCAGTGGGTTTCTCACCGGGTTTTATTAGAGGAGATTTACGGCATTAATTTTGAAACAAACCCGCCAATGTCCCTACTTCAATCTATGCAAGGTCGCTGGCGGGTGATATCGATGGCAGAGGGGGGAAGTCTGCTTTCCCTCGAACACAATTTTCAGGTGAAGGAAGAGGTGAGCGGTTTAGTAGATGGTGTTAACACACCTGATGAAGCGGTTGATTTTATGATGCAAGCAATCCACCGCAACAGCCTCAAAGAACTCAACTCGATCAAAAAACTAGCAGAACAGAATAACTAGCAGGAAAACAAATAATGAAAAATACATTTCATTCGATCATCTGCCATGCCCCGGTAGAGGCTGTTTATCAAATTATCTCCGACACCTCCCAATGGCCTGATCTGTTTGAGACTTGCGTCAGAACGGAAGTTCTGGAAAAAGGTAACGATTACCAACTGGTTCGCATTACTGCCCAGGAAAATGGCAGAGAAATGATATGGGACACGCACCGGACGTTTTTGCCCCAGATCAATGGAGTTGATTTCTACCTACCCGTACCCATGCCACTGTTGACCGATATGCAAGGGCGCTGGCGGGTTGTGCCCCTTGACAGTGGTGGAAGTCTGCTCTTTGTTGAGCGTAGCTTTGTAGTCAAGGAAGACGTAACTGGTTTAGTAGCGGGCGTAACTACACCAGAAGCAGCCGTCGATTTCATGATCAATTTCATCGAGCGCAACGGCGGTTCGGAAATGATCGCGATTAAAAGCATAGTGGAAGGGAAAGACCAGCAGGAGGATGAACTTTCTTTGTCCTTTGAATCAAGTCGCGTTCTGCCCTTTCCGGGGGCAGACATTTACACTCTTCTGGCTGATGCTGCCAACTGGTCTTTGCTTCTTCCCCATTGTCAGGCTGTGGATATGCTTTACGATGACGGCAGCAATCAGGAATTCATTATGGAGGTGAAAACAGCCTATGGTAGTGAGCGCATTCGCAGCATCCGTCGGTGTCGCCGAGATCTCCTGACAATTGAGTATTTTCAGCCAGAACCGCCTCCAGTGATGAGCAGACATACTGGTTGTTGGAAGCTCAACAGTATACCTGGTGGAACGGCGGTTTTTGCCCGCCACGAGTTCCAAATTGAGCCGAATGCCTGCCGCAATTTATTCGGAGAGGGTGACATAGCATTCTACAAACAACGGCTCCATCATGCCCTGGAAAAAAACTCTCTAACTACCATCGAAGCTTGTGAACGTCGTTTAGCTGGGAAGAAATAGCCCATGAATCCTGCTTCTATGCCATTGAGTGTACCAGAAGAAATATATTTGGCTTGTCGGTATTTTCTGCCGCGTCTTCTGTTTTGGCAATCCCAGTGGGGCGATTTAGCGATCGCTCTGGGTGATTTTCCCTCTGATTGCACAGATATAAGTACCCCGGAGTTTTGGGAACACTGGATGAAGGGTTGGTCTAAACTTGGCGATCGCTATGTTGCACAAGCCGAAACCTGCTCCTATAAAATGGGGCAGCGTCTCCTCTTTCGCAGTGCGACTAGCTGCTACCACTGGGCGGAGTTTATGTATTTCGCCGATTCTAACCATAAGTCCGTATTGCGACAGCTCATCAAGGATTGCTTTCTCAAAAGCTGGGACGAAAATGTCCGCCCCCTGAATACAGGTAAAATCGAGTGGAACGGGGTGGAAATTCCCTACTATTTGCTATTACCTGACAACGTTGACCCCCATCAACCCTTACCCTGTGTAATTCTCTCCAACGGTCTTGATTCAGTTACGGAAGTTGAGGTTATTGCTTTCGCTGAACATTTTGTCAACCGAGGATTTGCGGCTTTCTTGTTCGACGGACCGGGGCAAGGAATCAATCTCGGTCGTTCTCCAATTCCTGTAAATTTTGAAGAAGTAATTGCCAGTATTGTTGATACTTTGTCTGCTGACGCACGCATTGATCAAAAGCGGCTTGGTTTCTTCGGAGTCAGCTTTGGCGGCTATATTGCTCTGCGGGTAGCGAAACATTTGGGTCATAAATTCAAGGCAGTTGTCAATCTGTCAGGTGGACCATCTATTACACCGTTTGAGAAAATGAAGCGCCGTCTCAAAGAAGATTTCCAGTATGCCTTTATGGAACCTGAAAAAACTGCTATGCCTGACCTTTTTGAGCGCCTGGCACTGGATCTATCTGGTGGTTGCAAAACCAATGTTTTGTCAATTCACGGCACTCTCGACGACATTTTTCCCATTGGCGGTATTCAGGCTCTCAATCATAAATGGGGCGATCGTCACCAGGCGCTCATCTATGAACAGGAGGTTCATGTTTGCCTGAACCAAATCAACCAGTACATAGTAGTAATAACCGACTGGATGGGGTCGCAGCTTGCCCCTAATAACACAGTTTAAGTATGACTATATAATATGACAATGCAAAAGGTAACTAGGATCAAAAAAATAGCAGTTGTAACGGGTGCTAATCGCGGATTGGGGTTTGAAACTTGCCGCCAACTGGCACAACAAGATATCAAGGTCATTCTCACCAGCCGCGATCAAGCCAAGGGTCAAGCAGCAGCAGAGAAATTGCAAGCCGAGAAATTGGATGTTAAATATTACCCACTTGATGTAACAAATACAGATAGTATTCAACATCTGGCTGAATTTATTTGCAATGAATTTGGATATTTAGATATTCTGGTGAATAATGCAGGCATTCTTTTAGATTATTTAGATAATCCAGATAGAAGTATATTCAACGTGAAGGTTGACACTTTACGTCAAACAATAGAAACCAATGTTTATGGATCATTGCAATTGAGCCAGACCTTAATTCCGCTGATGCAAGTTCATAATTATGGACGAATTGTGAATGTATCTTCAAAACATGGGCAATTATCAGCAAATATGAATTCTACTCAATTTCCCATATATGGAGTTTCAAAAACTGCTCTGAATGCACTCACAATACTCTTTGCTAATACCTTAAAAAACACAAATATTTTGGTGAATTCAGTCAATCCAGGCTGGGTTAAAACTGATATGGGTGGACCCAATGCTATCAACACAATTAACGAAGGGGTTGATTCGATAGTCTGGGTAGCAACATTGCCAGATGGTGGTCCTACAGGTAAATTTTTCCAAGAGAGGAATTTAATTCCTTGGTAGAGGCATTAGACCTCTTGCATGTCTTGAATCGCTAAAACTACCCCATGTTGTTTGATTCTTTGAATTGTCCTTTTGATGTGGGTATTCCGGATATCTGATGGCTGAAAATATGGTGACTTCCAAAAATCATCGGCTGCACTTGTCGCTGCTATGTCTCCACAGACTCGTGGCATGCTACTAGCTGGCAGACATATTGACCTATTTGAACTAGGGAAAAATTTAGAAATGAACCGATTACTAGGAGTGTCCGAACATCTTAGGTGGCTGCTAGACCAAAGATGGTCGTTTAATTTTACTTTAAATGCGCGTGTCAGAGGGGCGATCACTGTCCAACAGCTAACAGATGCCTTAACTTGGGTTCAGCGTCGGCATCCCTTACTAGCTGTGAGAATAGCGACTGAAGATGGTCAACCGCCACGATTTGTATCAGAAGGTGTTGCCAACATCCCACTGCGAGTAGTTAAGCGACAAGGAGACGAGCACTGGTGTCAGGAGGCTGAAGCTGAACTGTCACTTCCTTTCTCTTGGAACTCTGGACCGTTGTTGCGTGTAGTGTTTCTCCAAGGTGCGGTTGTTTCTGAACTGATTATTACCTGTCACCACTCTATCGGCGACGGTTTATCGGCGCTCTACCTACTACGGGACATCCTACTGGAGATTAGCACTCCAGGCACCACTCGCGAGATATTGCCAGAACTTCCCTCTTGGGAAGAACTTATTTTCCTTTCTCAGGGCAACATCAGTCATAATGCTATTGCCGCAGTAGCACCAACTCAGCAGAAAATCGGCGTATCTGATGCAGACATAGTTTTGAATCGTGTCAGCGACCAGGAAGCAATTTCAGGAAACAAGCGCTCAAGTATACTTCACTGGTGCCTTTCTCCAGAGGAGACTGCTATGCTTGTTTCACGCTGCTCTGAAAAGCAATCTAGCGTTCAAGGTGCTATCTGTGCTGCCTTTCTCCTGTCAATGGCAGAAGAGATGAATTCATCAGAAGATGCGATTCACAAGTGTGTCTCTCCCTGTAATGTGAGAAATTACCTTGTTCCAGCAATTGGGGAAGATTTTGGTCTATACATATCTGGTTTATTCACTTCGCACACTCTGAAGCCAGAAACCAGCTTCTGGGGATTGGCACAAGAAGTCAAACACCAAATTAATGATTTGATAGTGCCAGAAAAAATATTTCAGTATATTCGACCAACTAAGGCTTTTCTCTCCACCCAACCCGACCCACAGATGGTGTATCAGCAAATGGCGCAAAAGGGGGATCTGTGTGTTACCAATCTAGGTCGCTTAAATATACCACAGCAATTTGGTTCACTATCTCTAGAGGCAATCTATGGGCCAATAGTTCAGTCTTCTGAAAATATAAAGATTGTAAGTGTAGCAACGCTGGGGGGTAAAATATTCTTTACTTTTACTTTTTCAGAATCAGTATTGTCACGATCACTGGCAGAGAAAATTAAGGCAGGAGCGATGCAACGGATTGCTGTAGGGTAACAATTTATGATGACGTACTTTACCGCAATACCTGACGGGTTTTACTCGACTTCCAAACCATGACAATTCTTATGCTTTTAGAGAGTGAGTTGGCAATAAAGTAATCCACTTGTTTTAAAAAAATGTGCCCCGTCTAGTAATTCACAATTGAACTGACATTGACAGGGCTGATATTAGTTATTAACCATTTTTATGGACTAGTTGCTTTCTCTTCAGCCACATTCCTATCAACCCTACAACTGCTATTCCGCTAAAGGTTGATGGTTCAGGCACAGGCTTGACGCTCACATCATCTGCTATTCTGCTGAGGTGTGATGGTTTCACAGCCTTGACCTTCACATCATCCAAGTTTAAATAGTCATATCTAACCTGGCTACCAAACTTTAACTCTGTGGTTGCTGATGTCGCCACAAAAGTGTATTCATATTTTGTGAAAGGTTGGAAGGAGACATCTGTTTTCGTATCAATCAAGTTGCCACCTACAAATGTCTGAAATAGGTTTTGGAGACGAGGAGCTTCCTCTACAGAAGCTAAGAAGTAACTCAGTTGATATTCCTGATCAATAACTGTATCGAGAATCTGTGACAGAAAAGCAGTACCACCACTCTGAGGCGTAGCAGCCAGACGTAGACTCAAAAGACCAGTATTGGCATAATTGTCTAGGCGATCGCTATAAGAACCAGCAGAAAACGAACTATTATTAGTCCATCCTGTCAGGAAAGGATTGCGCTTGCCAGAAGTTGCATCTATGAAAGGGTCGTCCTCAAAATCTCCATTGACAACAAGATTACTAGGATCTACAAAATAGTTAGAATCTAATGTGGGATCTCCTGGTAGATTGGGGGTTATTGGTGTTGCTGGCACTTGTGGAGCAGAAGGGTCTACAGGATTTACATATGTGATGATAGGTTCTGCTTGCGCTGCTGGAATATAAGCACTAGTAGTCACAGCACTACTCACAACACCACTGGTAATACCAAAAACAAAAAGTCCGAGTTTTTTAGCTGATTTCATGACCCTACACTCCAAATGGTTCAAAGTTGACAATAGTGTTTAGCTGAAAGTTAGAAAACAAGCGGTTGGATATCAGCTATCAAGGATTTAAGGTTCCACTCGACTTGCATAAATATCAGGCTTTCAGTAGAGGAAAAGCTTATCCCTAAATCCCCTGAAAAAAGCCAGGCTATCTTAATATCCTGATGGCACTACACCCCAAAGAGTGCAGCACTTTCACCCTTGAAGCCTTATTAGGGAACACCAAATCCCAGGTCAGTAAATTTATCTCGGGCTGTGCTACTGCTAAGGTAGTTAGCAAAACTAGCTGCTGCCGTACCATTAGTAGTTCTGCTGAGTACAGCCGCTGGATAGACAATAGCGCTATGACAGTTTTGCGCGGCAGTTGCTACGAGGCTTACCTGGCTAGAAGTATCTTTATCAGTCGTGTAAACGATACCTGCATCGATGGTTTGACTGCTGAGGGTTTTATTTTCAACTGCCGACAAGACATCCCGAACATTGTTAGCAAATACCAATTTGCTGTTATTCAGGAGTGTAGTGTAAATATTTCCTCCGCAACCGCTGACGGTACTTTCTAGAACTTGTTTGCCGTAATTCCCCGCAGGCACAGTTGTGGGTGTACCGATAGCAATGCCTCTAACGCTGGCATTTGTCAAAGTACTAAAACCACTAAAACTCGGAGTTGGAGAACCAGCAGCAAATGTAGTTGGTTTAATCAAGACTAAACGGTTTGTGGCGACTGTCACAGGCCAACCCGAAGCCAATTTACTTGCGCTCTGCAAGGTATTCATTTGAGTTGTAGCAGCAGAAATAAATATGTCTGGTATACCTGCTGACTCGTTTGTTGGATTTTGTATCTGGGTCAGCAAGGCACCTGAAGAGTCCAAAGTATTGATAAAGCTGATCTGTGCGCCAGGGTTATCGGTATTGTAGGCATTCTCAATATCTTGTATCACTTCGGTTAAGCTAACGGCAGCATACACTCGCAGCGTGGTTGTTGCCTGTGCTACTTGATCATGTAGTGAAGTGACAAACGGTAAGCCGATGACTAGCATCAAACTGGTAACTGCGGCAGCAATCGCAGTAATAAGTCGTCTTTTTGTCATAATAAACATGTTTGAGCAAAATTCCTTAGAGAGATTGACTACGTTGTGTGATGTTGCTAGTCTTGATGTCTTATACCAATAAAGTTGGTATAAAAATTGACAAAAAGCATTTTGAAAATCTATTAGGACTTCGCAGTATCCTAGGGTAGCGGTTGCCTACGGCACTGCCTCTGCGTAATTGCCCCAATAGAAAATCTTGTTTTGTGATGGCTGTTGAGTAAATTATCTGACAACCATACTTATTTATTGATTTTGGTGAACGTTTAAACCTCTCTAGCTATTAACCTTTACAGGCTGGTTCTGATATATGCGTGTTTTCTCGGTTAAAGCCATATTACCAACTAAGTTGGAAAAAATCAATTTAACTATGTAATCAAACGTTGACTTGATAAAAATTTGACGTTGGGAAGTAAGTCTATGTGGGCTGTCAGCCTTTAACGAGAGGCGCTTTGCAATTACACGGAGCACTCTGGATTAAGGAATCGCACCAATGTATATCATCACCTCAGGTCTGGCATCTTCAGATTTTGGAAATGTGAAAAATGTAACTATTGATACAGTTAATCGAGTTTGGTTGGTATAAGTTATTTACCAACTTAGTTGGAAGAATAAAATGGAATTCTGAGGCAAATATTTAGTTTATTACTGAATTTTTTCCGTTAATGGTTGTAAATAGTAATGGTACAAGACTCTAATTTTTTAGCTGATCTATCTGATTTTCTCTATCCTCACAGTAGTTATTACGGTCAGTTCAAGCCAGAGTATTTGGCTTTTAATTCTCATCTCCAGGAGTTTTCTCAACGAGTGAGCTATGTCTGCAACCTACAAACTAGCGGCAAGCTTTCTCCGGAAGATGCTTACACCCAAATTAAAATGCTCTGGAAGCAATTAAAAACTGCTAAAAAGCAAATAGAAATTAGCTAAGTCCTGAGAAACTCGCTTGAGTGACGAAAATATTGTCATTCCTCATATCATTGATTTCCCACTTCCGGAAGGGCCGACAATCGCTAGAAATGCCCCCGGTTCTGCATGGAGGTTAAGATTACTGAGGATTGGCTGTCCCTTGGACGAGTAGCGAAAGCTTAATTGGCCAGGATTTTGCTTGGTTATGTCAGATTCACTCCGGCGTGCAAATGCCTTCTGCCCAAAAGCCGCTGCCAACATTACCAATTCTAGCTGCCACAGTAAAGCGCGATGGCGCCAACGCGAACAGCGTGTCCGAAGGACTCCAAGATATATATATATATTCCATTCACATTTCAAGTGCTGTAAAGGCTAACCTTGCGACTAAGACAATTCTAGTAATTTTATCAACAGTCAAACTTCAGCAATCAGATCGAGAAAATTTTTCTGATTTGGATCTTGCAGCTGTCTTTGCCAAGCCTTTTTGCCCCTTGAGACTGGCAGATCAAATCAGTACAGCACTAGGCTGGGCGCTCTAAAAATTATTTATTATTAAGTAGACCGTAGTTATACTGAGGACAAGGGGAGCAATTAAATTACAAAATTTTTTTAAATTTAATTGTCACTTTCGGCAGCTGTAACAATTTATTTTCCTAAAAGCAATGACCTCTATCCCTAAACAAGACTTGCGGGTGAGTCGTGATGACGAAGGTTTACTGCACCGAATCACAAACCGCATCCGTCGAACCTTAGAGTTTGAAGAGATTATCACGGTGAGTGCGGCGGAATTGCGGTCATTACTGGGAACCGACCGAGTGATGATTTACAAATTTCATCCTGATGGTAGTGGTCAAGTTATTGCTGAGTCAATTTATGAAAATCGGTTACCATCGTTGCTAGGGCTAAATTTTCCCGCTGATGACATTCCCGCCGATGCCCGTGAACTATTTATCAAGTCGCGGGTGCGTTCTGTGATCAATGTTGATACTCAAGAAATTGGCCACACTTCCTTACGTGATTTACAAACAGGAGAGATCATCTCCGAGGATATCTGTTACCGTCCTGTAGACCCATGTCATTTAGAATATATGAATGCAATGGGGGTAAAGTCTTCTTTAGTCACACCCATTTTGCATCAAGATCAACTCTGGGGGCTGCTAGTATCTCATAACGCGGAAACCCGTTTTGTTACAGAACAGGAACTGCAAGCAGTGCAGATGGTGGTTGATCATTTGTCAGTGGCGATCGCCCAAAGTAACCTCTTCACCAAAGCGCAGCAAAAAGCTGCGAGGGAAGCGATTATTAACCGCATCGCCACAGAGTTGCATTCACTGTCCGCCATCGAATTAAAGTCAGCTTTAGAAGAAACCGTTGCTGCCTTCTCTGGTTCTGGTGGTAGATTATGCATTAGAAATCAATTATTTAATCTCCACAACAGCAGATTCAGGAGTTTAACAGACTGCCTACAAGCTGCCAGAGATGGCATCAAACTATATACTTGCGGTCTACAACCTGTGATTCCAGAGTTAGCAAAATATCCACTGATCGAGCAAGATAGCCTCTGGCAGGAGCATTATCAATCAGGTGAGTATGATATTTGGGCGATCGCCGATATCTATCAAGATTCTAGCTGGCGAAATCTGCAAGTTGCTTTTCGCTCAACGAAAATTCGCTCTGTCTTGGTGATTCCACTGCATTACCGACAGGAGTTGTTAGGATACTTAAGTATTTTCCGGGACGAAATAGACACAGAAACCCTGTGGGCTGGGCGATTTGACCCTGATCAACGGCAACTTTACCCCCGTCTATCCTTTGAAGTCTGGCGAGAATCTAAAACAGCGCAAGCTCGCGAGTGGAGTGCTGAAGAGATGGAACTGGCGCAAGAACTGGGTAAACAATTTGCTTTAGCAATTCAGCAATATGAGCTTTACCAACAAGTAAATGCCTTCAATGCCAACTTAGAATATCAAGTTCAAGAGCGCACATCTAAGCTGCAACAGGCAACTGAACAACAGCGAATATTGTTTGAAGTTGTCGCCAAAATGCGGCAATCTCTTGACATCGACACAATTTTTAGCACTACCTGTAGAGAAGTTCGCCTGGCCTTGAATGCTGACCGGGTTGGCTTTTATCGCTTTGACCCCAGTTCTAATTTTAATCAAGGAGAAATCGTTGCCGAAGATGTGCTGCCAGGTTTTGTTTCTGCTCTGGCGGTGAAAACTAGCGATCGCTGTTTTGCAGACAATTATGCCACCAAATATCACATGGGGCGAGTAAATGCAGTTTCAGACATCCACAATGCTCTTTTGCGGGAATGCCATATCGCTATGCTCGATCAATTTCAGGTAAAGGCAAATATCACTGCACCAGTGATGGAAGGTGATCACCTCTGGGGCTTGCTTTGCATTCACCAGTGTAGCCAAACCCGCGAATGGCAAACCTCAGAAATCCAATTTGTGACCCAAATCGCCGCTCAAATGAGTGTAGCCCGTGAACAAGCTGAATTGCTTAACCAGACAAAAAAGCAGTCTCAAAAGCTAACTCAAGCCTTACGTGATTTAAAAGCAACTCAAACCCAACTCGTCCAAACTGAAAAAATGTCTTCATTGGGTCAATTAGTGGCAGGTATAGCCCACGAAATTAACAACCCAGTCAACTTCATCTACGGCAACCTTGTCCATGTCAATGAATATGCCGAAGATTTACTCAGTATGCTAGAGCTTTATCAGCAACAAGGCCTCACCAGTCCTGATATTTACGAGCGAGCAGTAGAAATTGACTTAGAATTTATTAGCCAAGATTTGCCTAAAACTCTATCCTCCATGAAGGTAGGAGTCGACCGCATCCGGCAGATTGTCTCAGGTTTACGGAATTTCTCTCGCCTTGATGAAGCCGAAGTTAAAGCTGTGGATATTCACGAGGGCATTGATAGTACCTTGCTGATTTTGCAGCATCGTTTCAAAGCCAGGCCAGACAGTCCCAGCATTCACCTAGTCAAAGAGTACGGTGAGCTGCCCTTGGTAGAGTGTTATGCCGGACAACTCAATCAGGTATTTATGAATGTTTTGAGCAATGCCATCGATGCCTTAGAACATCACAAAGATGCAAAATTAGAACATCATCAAAGTCAAATTACGATCAACACTGCCGTCGGTGAACTTAAAGGCAATGTGAAAAGTGTAGTGATTTGCATTACCGACAACGGTTCAGGAATTCCAAAAGCCGTTAGACAACAAGTATTTGATCCATTTTTCACCACTAAGCCAATAGGCAAAGGTACTGGCTTGGGTTTATCAATTAGTTACCAGATTATAGTCGAGAAGCACGGTGGTGTCTTGAAATGTGATTCACAGCCAGGTTTAGGCACCCAATTCTGGATTGAAATTCCGATTAGCCAACCGCAAAAACCCCAGGGAAAGCTCACCAAGCCTGTGACTAATTTCTAAGTTGCACCGGCATAGCTAAATAAGTCATTTTCAGCCCACCCAATGGTGTAAAAATCACTGGGGTTAAGCTTTGATTTAAATGCATTTGAATTTCTGAAGATGGTAACTCTTTCAAGCCTTCCATTAAATATTTAACATTAAAAGCAATATCGATGTTTTCCCCAGATATCATTGCTGGCATTGACTCTCTACCACTCCCCACATCTTGAGCTTCACAAGATAAGGTAATTTCTTGAGCTGCTTGATCAATGCTAACTTTGACAATGTTATTCTTTTGATCGGCGAGGACAGCAATCCGCTCTAAGGTGCTAATGAATTGACGCCGCTCAACGGTCACTTGTCGCTCAAATTGGCGGGGAATCAGTTGTCGATAAGCGGGATATTGCCCTTCTAAAGTCCGACTAGCCAAGCGTTGATTTTGCCAGGCAAATACAACTTGACCTTGATCAAAATATAAAGCTACAGTTTCTTCTGATGCCGAGCTATGAGCCAACATCCGCTGTAGTTCGCGCAAGGCTCTAGCGGGTACTGTCACCTCTAGCTGACCACTCCCACCCAGAGGACGCTCGTTAGTAGTTTCTACCACTGCTAGACGGTGTCCATCGGTGGCGGCAAATTCTAGGGTGTCTTGTTTAACTGTTAAATGGACTCCAGTCAGGACTTGCTTTGTTTCGTCACCACTGGTGGCAAATAATGAACCCCTTAATCCTTCAATTAATGCTGCGGTGGTGAGATGAAGCGCTTCGGCATTTTCGATTATTGGTAGTTCGGGAAACTCTTCTGCTCCCATTGCCCGCACCTGATAACGCCCACTTTTGGGGGTGAGGGTGACGATTAAGCCTTCCCCAGCATTTTCAGGGTCGGTGGCTGATTCAACTTCTAAGGTGATTTCGCCCTCTGGTAGACGAGAGGTGATATCTACAAGCAGTTTAGCAGGAAGTGCGATCGCTCCCCCAACCCATACCTCGGCATTAAAGCTGGTACGGATACCCAAGCTCAGATCAAAGGCTGTTAAGCTTACTTGGTTAGTTTGAGCATCCGCTTGCAGCAGCACATTGGCAAGTATTGGATGAGTTGGTCGTGACGGTACTGCACGGCTGACGAGTGAGAGATTTGTACTGAGATCGCTTTGGGCGCAAACTAATTTCATAAAACAGATTCAGCTAGTGAAGCATATCCTAGCATTCTTAGGGTTTATCCGTGGTTGCGATCGCCTACTTGACGAGTGGGATATCTTGATCTACGTAACTACTACCAAAGATATATTTTTCCTATATATAGCTGTGGAAATTGTGGAAAACCTGTCACAAGACCGCTTGACAAATGTTTAAGCGGTTAACTTAATTGTGGAAAACTTGTGGAAAAACTCCCTACTTTTTCCACAGAGTAATTCTACTTAACGGAATTTACTGTGAACGCTCTCAAGTTTTCCACAGTTTTTTCCCCAAAAGGTGCATGCTTTTCCACAATTAAAGTTAAATTTAATTAATTTTTATACTTAACTTAATATTCTCGGTTAACTGCTCGGATGTCAAGGTAATAATCAAGATGCTGGTTGTGGAAAAGTCTCAACTCAATTTTCAAGGTGATTTTTGGCTACGACTTGCCATATTAATGCGATCGCTCAGTTGACGCAAGGTTTGAACCAAAGCGCGTTCACTTTCAGTGCCCCGTAAGCCTTCCCTTGCCCGGAGTTGGGCAATTTTATCACAACTATAAATCACAGTCGTATGGTCTTTACCCCCAAACTCTTCTCCTATCCTCGGTAAACTCAGACTCGTATGTTGCCGCATTAAATACATTCCTATTTGCCGCGCCCAGCTAATTTCCCGCCGCCGCGAACTGCTTTTGAGGTCTTCAATCGGGATATTAAACGCCTCGGCAATCACCGTCAAAATTATCTCTGCTGTTGCTTCCACCTTCTCATTTTGGGTAACTAAAACTGGTGTGATACTTTCCACCGTCATCGGTAAACCCCAAATGGAGATATAAGCCAGCGCCCGAATTAAAGCTCCTTCCAATTCTCGAATATTATTCGTATAATTAGAAGCGATATACTCGATTACATCTCTAGACAGACGAATATTTTCATACTCAGCCTTTTTTTGTAAAATTGCCATTCTAGTTTCTAAATCTGGTGGTTGAATATCGGCAATTAAACCCATAGAAAACCGGGAACAAAGACGTTCTTGCAGGCGAGGAATTTGCTGAGGAGGGCGGTCGGAAGCAATAACAACTTGCTTACCTGCCTCATGTAAAGTATTAAAAGTATGAAAAAATTCTTCTTGGGTGTACTCTTTACCCTCAAGAAATTGAATATCATCGACTAACAAAACATCAGCCGCCCGGAAATGCTCCCGGAAACTTTGCATACTATCCTTACGAATGGCGGTAATTAAATCATTTGTAAACTGTTCAGTAGAAACATAAAAAATTTTGGAATCAGGACAAATTTCCCAGCGATAATGACCAATAGCTTGCATTAAATGGGTTTTACCCAAACCCACACCACCACATAAAAACAAGGGATTGAATTCCCTACCTGGAGATTCGGCCACCGCTAAAGAAGCAGCATGAGCCATGCGATTATTAGCACCTACTACAAACCGCGAAAACACATATTTAGAGTTTAATTCTGTAGTGTTTTGGTTTTTCTTCGCAAGACTTGGATCAATATTATTGGTCGCTGGTAATTGCCAAGAAACCTCTCGTTCATTGATTTGAGAAACTTCATCACCTTTAGCAACGGTAATATAAATTTCTACCGGATAACCCAAAATATCTTGCACTACACGAGCAATAGTATTGATGTAATACTTTTGTAGCCAATTGCGGGCAAAGGGGTTAGGCGTACGAATCACCAAGCAATTGCTTTCTAACCGTTCTGCACTAGCAGTTTTGATCCAAGTTTCAAAGGTGGGACGGGACAGTTCTAGCTGTAAGCGATCCAGTACTTGACTCCACAGACTGTCTAAGGGAATTTCCATCATTTACCACCAATGAGCGAATCGTCAAAATA
>NC_019744.1 GCF_000317535.1 Cylindrospermum stagnale PCC 7417 | reverse complement strand
TAATGGTTGTTTATAGACCTATTTTTGCTATGTGAGATTTGCCGTTATTATTTTGAGAAGTTGGAATGAGAGTATGGGTATTTAACTGTTCAATCTCAATTGTGATTTGCTGTTGCCGTTGCTGGGAAAGAGATTGATAAATTTGTTGAAGAGTGTTGATAGTTTCTCTTAATTGGTGAAGACAATCAGTGTTAAAATTTATTGTCACCGTTTCTCCATGTTCAATAAATGAACAAGATTGGTTATTACCATTGCCGTATGAACTGACATAGGTATCTTTGGTAATATTAGCTGTGAATGAATGGGATAGTTTCATAGTTTGACAGTGAATTGCACAATTTTTAGCCAGAAAGTATGATAATGTGATTGAGAATAACGGCGTTTGAGGCGTGCAGATATTTTGTTAATACACACCTCTCTAGAATTGGAAAAGGCATCTAAAAATATAGATTATGCCTCCGATTAAACTCATCAGAAGCATAGCGCGTAGCGCGTAGCGAATTGGTCGTTTTGGTGTGCAATAATTCATTTTATGTACCAAATTAGGGGCATTTATTACCAACTATCTAGCTTCTCTGCATTTAGTCAGTGCGGTGTTTAATTTATCTTGATTTTAGAAAGGGCTAACTAGGCAGTTTTTGTTTATTCTGAAGCTGGATTTGTTGGTTTGTATCTAGCTCGGCTATTTGAATAATTAGCTCTGTCGGTAAATTCCAACATTTACATTCCCAGTTTTGGCTTAATCGTTCTGCTTTTCTCACAGAAATAGCCGAATATTTTGTATTTTCAATGAGCCATTGTTTGAATTCCAATGCTTTCTCTTCAGTTTCAAAGCCGAAGTATGTTACTTTTCTTTGTCCCAAAGGATTAGTGATAGTGGCAACTCTAGGTGAAAGAATATTAAGAGTCCATCCACTATCACTTAGCTGTATTCGATTAATGTTTAACATCGATTTAGTGTGGTTTTGGTAAGCTGCTTAATTTTTGACTTTATCAATAGAAATTTCCTCAACAGTGCAGAGTTTGTATTGTAGGTTTCAAGTCAAAATATGATGTTCATTTTGACTTTACCGCAACACCAAGGATATGATTAATTAAGGAACTTGTGCCATTTGGGTATAAGGTGGGGTGCTGCCTACTCTTCATTTCTGCACCCCACACCCTAAGAGGATGTTTGAAAAGTCTAATTTATTACTAGCCCTGGCGACTATAAGTCGCGGCTACACAGACAAAACCCACCTCCGTGGGTTAGAAAACCCTTGATTTTGCGTTAGTCCACGGAGGTGGACTTTGCTTGTGTAGTAGCGAATTATATTCGCCTAATACTTTTCAAACAACCTCTAAACCCTATATTTTTGTCAAAATGGACTGATTTTATAGAATCTAGAACTTACGCATCAAGTACGAAATGTAGGGGCAATTCATGAATTGCTCCTACGGAAAATCCTTGCTCTTACGTCATTTTTGCGTAAGTACTGGAATCATTTCCTCAACCGTAAATTAAATTGTTGGAGAGATTCTGCACAGGTGTATAGCGAACGACAAGAGCCTGTAGAATTATGGAAGTAAGTCGCAAATCTTCTTAAACCTCCAGTTAGCGTTAATGCCAGCATATATTCAACAGCAATAACAGCTACCTGCTGATTCACAAATAAGCTTTGGCGGTTCCGTGCTTGAATTTCGGCACATGAAAGTGGTGTTGAGTTCAATTCTTCAGGCAATGGCGTTAGTAGTTCTGGGTGTTGGCAAGAAGGACTGGGAAGATTGATGCAAAAGTTGGGTTTGTGGAGATTGTCAAATGCAACTTCTAAGGTAAATTGGTTAGTAGAGCCAAGTAACACTTGTCCAGAACTAGAATTAGCGTGGTTGCCACAATCTAACCACCATGTTTGTGGTGGAGAACCTGAGTAGTCTTGGTCTAAACAAGAGCTAATTTCAGCACGAGCCGCTGCATTGTCCACGCAACCAATGATAACTGTTAGCTTACGCCATCTGTTTGATACCATTTTCTTGGTGAATGGTTTAGCGATCGCACAAATTTGTACTCCCAGAGCTAAACTGTATCTAGCTGCTAAGACTTCCGCTTTGTATAACCCAACCTCCGACTGCTGAAAATTCTGCCGAGGAATGTTTTTAGGTTCAACTATATCGGGGTCTACAACTATGCAAGAAGCGCTTTTATTGCTGGTTGCTTCAATCTCCAGCATTAGTCTAGCAATGGCTGGAGTCAAAAAACCGCCTGTTCCACCTGCACCTACAATCACAAATTCAACATGATTGTGTGCAGGGAGCATGATGGGGACAGAGTTAGCGAAAGATAAGTCCAATTTCATCATGGCATAACATCTGTGAGACAGCTTGGTAACTCAAATATCCAGTTAGCAGGGATTTGCCAAAAGTGGCTGTATGCACCCAACCGCACGCAGATATGGGAATTAGTAAAGATTTCCCCCAAAACAGCAAAAATTCTGAATTTTCCAGATTCTTCCTCGTCATCTGTTGCGGAGAATTGTGCGCTCATGCTGTGGTGGCTGTGTACCTCAATCATGGCAGTCTCATAAAATAAGCTGGTTGCCTCAACTGGAGTTACACTGGTAAATGTCGCAGTTTGCTCTGGGATATGCAGATGCCACTCTCCATCAGTGAAGCAGAGGTAAAAAAGGATTTCTTGACACCCCACAGCCTGGGATTTTTGTAACATTTTCAGAACTAAGCTGGCAGGAACCAGTGGATATTGCAGGTGAAAGTAGGGTGTGAGATGGGGTAAACCACGAATGCTGCATTGGTTGACAGGAATGCAGGCAGATAATCCCTGACGTGCAGCACGAACAAATACTCCATTCCCGGCCACCCAGTATTCCATCATCTTGCCTGCGATTGGTGGTAGGGTGGTGCTGGTGGCAAATTGGTAATTGATGAGTGCGGGTATTATCATGAGATAATTTCTTCAATTGCAGTGGTGATAGTTTTGTTACCCCAGGGCACTAAATCCCGTGTTGGGTATTTTTTGGCATTGCTGTTGTGTAGTTGTTGGAGATGCGATCGCACATTTTCGCGGTAGGATTTGGATTTACCCTGCACCAAATCTTGATTAAAAGGACTATGCCAAAACAACTGCCATACCTGCATGATGTGAGCAGCGGAACAATTGGGAACAGAGTTTCCCCCAAAACATATAGAACCATTTTCCATAATGTTTGGTAATGGTGCATGAAATATGGGAGAATTGAGGTCAAATTTCTTGACTGCCCAAATCCAATATTTGCGATCGCATCCTGCAAATACTAACCCCGGCATAGGTACTGTTAAAGTTGTATTTTCTAAGGAAATGCAACAACTTTGTGGTGGATAAAACTGCACTAACCATTCTCCTTTGTAACATCTTCCCCACCTCACGGTATTTGGTGGTAAATAACCTGAGTCAATGGGTTCAGCAACAAATGCTTCTCTTAAGGCTGCGGGAGAAATAAATTTGTAGGTGGTAGCTTCTCCCTCCTTATAAACTAGAAGATATTGACCTGGCAGAAATAACAGATGTGCCAGTATTTCTCCATGAGTAGTTTGGTTGATAATTGAATGTGAGATAGCACTGACATTGAGCCGAGGTAAGATATTAGTTAATCCTGAGCTTTGTTCCATAGTTTAATAACCTGTTTTCTATGGTCAACAGAAGATTCTAGCCATTCTGAAAATTGCGTCATTTTCTGACAATATGTTTGGCAAATTTGCCACTGTTGTGCTAAATATCTCAGCACCTCTTGATTCCAATCAAACGAGACATAATCTTGATGGGTTGTATCTAACCAAATACATTCTGTACTGTGGTCTATGATGGATATCACATCATACAATAAGGATAAAGGTGAAGCTATTTGTTGACAAAGTAACGAGAGTTTTTCCCAATCGATTCTCTCCACAGTTAACAGCTTTCTAGGAACAAAGCCGAAGTACAAAATCCAGTCTGCTTTGGGATGTCCATGACCTATAATTGACAACAGAAATTGTTCTGTGAAGCTGAATTCTTCTAAACTCATTTCCCACCAGTCTATATTTTGGGGGGAAATGGTAACTTCTGTGTATCTTTCAGTGCATCCCCGAAAATCTTCCAACCATTCCAAAGGAAATAGCCGTTCATTTACAAGCTCTAAAAACTCAATCTCGATGTCACTATAGACACTGGGATATGAATGTTGTCTTAAGGGAGTTTTCGAGGATGACCATTCGATTGGGAAAAGTTCTTTGTAGAGGGTGAGATAAGTAATTTGTTCACTGAGTTCCTCTAAATACCAAATTCCCTCTTTAACCGTTTGGGGAATTTGGTAAATTTTTAGATACTCAGCAGCCAATTGATATTGAGACTGCATTAAAATCCAGTGATGATTTTTTGAGAGGGGATAGGAGGAAATTGTTGGAGTAGATGCAGACTTTTTTCTAGTTCAATTTGCCATTCTCTACCAGTGGTAATTGCTTTTTCTAGTTCGTCTTGTACTAATATTAGATTTTCGATGTTGAGACATCCTTGGATTTCCAGCATTTTTATTTGCCAGCTTAAGATAAGAGCCGGATTAAATTGGTGTTCGCTGTCAATTAAAGTTTGCAGGATATCACCTACTCCTTTAGTACCTGCCTTCTTAACCATACGAATTTGCGTGATACCATTCTTCTCTTCTCTTGTAATTTCAGCATTAGCAATCTCTGGATAGAATGGTGTGATGGCATCACGCAGTATTTGGTCATTAGCTGCTACTTCCTCAGCTATAGGTATTTCTTGACCTTCAATCATTAAAATGTAAGGCATATCAAAAGAGTGTTAATTGATTAGATGGTTTGGCTTTGTTGAGATTGGTTGGTGGTAAATCAGGAGGATTTACAACTCTATTATTCTCTGATTGCTTGACAGAGCTTTTTTGTTTTTGAGCCTCTTTTTGCTGGGATTGCTCTGCCATTTGTGGTAAGATGGTCTTTAATTTAATCAGAATTTCAGCTATTACTGGACATTGAGCGAGTTCCTGGATTGTAGTGATTTGAATTACTGGTGGTTCTCCCTTGATTCCAGCGGTGATTAATACCTGTCGTGAATCGTCTGTATTTCCTGGTTGAATTTGGATGCCTAAGATGATAGTCGTGTTGTCAAAATTAAACTTATCTTCTTTCTGAGACGCTACGTTAGCAACATCAGCATCTGTTGATAATGTGCTGATATCATCATTATTGTCAGCATCTACATCTTCATGCAAGTTTTGTTGAGTTTGAGTTTCTGCCATAATTTGTAGTTAAGAAAGATTGGCTAACCGATGCAAAATCATAATAGTAACCCCCAATTTTCTAAAGGATTGCCACTTGTATTCGCACTCTCCAGGTGTATATTTAGGTGATAGTTGACTCCATGCATCCCAAGCAGAAAGTAGGTTTGGATTAACCGATTTCAAAGCCATTCCCACTTTGACCCATGAATCATAGTTATCTGCAAAGCGAGGATGAATTATTCCTAGTAGTAGCAGTGCTGTCTCCACATCTCCATCTGTAAATGGTGGATTTGGTTGTGTTCGCGGTGTGGTCGCACCAGAGGAATTATGTTTGTTGTACTCTGTTTTCGGTGGTTTTGCAGGTTGCGACATCTCCTCAATTACCCAAGATGGTGCGATCGCTACTTCGATTTGATCAGGACGACAACCACTCAGCCAACGATAATAACCTGTTTCTGGATGAATGCTGGGGGGAAGAATTGATGGTAAGTTAGTACCTCTAAACTCTAAAACTTCACCGGGGGCGGTGGTGATTTTGCGGGATTTGAGTTTAGGGTGAGTATTACCTGGCAATTTCAGTAAATATTGCGCCCTTCCTGGTCGTCCTGATGTAAATGTAACTGTGGTGGGTAGTGGTTGATGAGCGATAATTGCTGCATGGGCGCTATATCCATCACAGTCTATGGCGATTAAAAATTCCTGGGAGTTTTGACCACAAAGTAGACCAATACCTGTGGGGGTTATTTTGTAAAAACCGTGATGTCGGTTTCTGACTGGGACTTTTTCATATTGCTGTAGTTCGTTCAGCAATGCTTGAGGAGACCAAGGATGTTGTTCCCATTGATATCCTAATGGTCTTTTTCCCTGAGTTGGGATGATAGGCCAGTGTTGGGGGAGTATTTTTAAGATATCAATCAGTTTTTGGGTTTGTAGTTTTTTTCAGCATGGGGTTTTAATCTTGATTGGGGTTGCGAAGGAAACTAAAGTTTTTAAACCTAAATAATGTGCTGTTTGTGCAGGATTTACTGCTTGTGCAAAGTGTAATAAGTAAACGACTATAGCTAATGTAACTGGTTTTCAGCTAAGTCTGCGTTAGCAGACTGACTATTAAATTATTGCAATTGATACTCCCCGCCCAAGAGCTACGCTTCATATCGTTTGGATGTAGCTGCTCTTGGCATTTTTTTGATTGCTAAATTATCTGATGCTCAGTATTTTCCACCCTTACAGTCTCCTTGCTGGGATTAATTACATGGAAAGGCAGTAGATAAAGTTGATTTTATAGCCAGAATTCTAAAAATTAGATACCCTTGGTGAAGGGTATCAGACAGTGGCAATGGAAGTAAAAATTCAGACTCTCACTCCAATCTGGACAGGTGGCATTGAGGCTGGGAAGTGCGATCTCATTCACGAAACTGGACTGCTTGGTAGTCTACGCTGGTGGATGGAAGTATTGGTACGAGGTTTAGGGGGTGTGGTGTGCGATCCTACGGCTGAAAAATCACAAGATCGCAGTAGCCTAGATACTCAAAAATTTAATGCTAAGAAGTATCGTGAATTGCAAGATGAAGTTGAGCGACGTAAATACTTACGCGATGCGGGACTTTGCGATGTCTCGCAAATTTTTGGCGCGACTGGATGGAAACGACGATTTCGGTTGGAAGTTCAGGAAGTTCAAGTATCTGATGCAACAATTCAGCATCCCATAACAGCAAGCCGCAGTTATTTAGGTATGAAGCGGCCACCAACTTGGTATTTCCCAGATCCAACAAAAAAAGACGTTAAACCTCAGCCTCCAAATACTCCAATAACTGGCTCTTTTATTATTAAAATTCAAAGCTTAAATCCAGACTTTAAGCCAGAAATTATTGGTGGATTAATTCAATTCATTGCTGATTGGTCAGCATTAGGAGCGCGTCCCCAAATGGGTTTTGGTGTAATTGAGATTGAGGGCGATCGCATCAATACTCAACCTCTATATAATTGGCTCATTGCCACAAATGGAAGTCAACTTTATCCAGATATACCTGCACTACAAAACATCTTTCTAGCACAAATTCAACCGAAGGATTTAACTTCTTCGTTTAAAGAGCAAGATACCTTTAACTTGAAGTATGACCTCCGAAAACTTTTCAGAACAGAGAACGATCCCATTCAGAGGAAGAGTGCACATAAAAGTCTAGTGCTTAAAAAAGATAGTGATAAAGATTTACGCCACTTCATCATGGGTACGGTGGAGGATGAGCGAATGGCTGCCAAAATCAAAATTTCCCGTCCCTATGACAATGAAAAGCTGATTCGTGTGTGGGGCTGGATTCCTGAAGAAGCAGCGGTTTACAAAAATGGATGGGATAGAGAAAAGATCGTAAATGATATTTATAAACACCTCGAAGCAAAGTATACCTTGCATATCTGGCGTGAAATGAATTCAACGAGAGATACTAAAACACCACTCATAAGTGAGGCAAAGTTATTTCTGCATAGCCTGTTGCAATTACAGGAAGGCAATTATGCAGTATGATTATTACGTCTTTCGGAAAGAGCAGTTGGGCAACAGCTTCAGTGAACTTGAGCAAGCCTCAGCAGAACTTAAGCAAGCAAAGGATAAAAGTACGCGTCAACAGGCAGAAAGGAAGATAGAGCAATCTGCTAAAAAGTCAGTTCAGATTGAGCCTCATCTTCCTTATTTGTGGTATGAAGCTCAAGGCTCTGAACTCAAAAATTCCATTCGTGATGCTTGGCAAAAAGATTTAAAACCCAGCATTATTCCTGATGCCTTTCACTTCACACCAGACTTCTCTGCCCTCAACTACCTACCATCACTCAGCTTTATGCTGCGTGTCCCCTTCAAACTGCGAAAGCCTTATCTGAGTAAAGACGATCGCATCTTTCACCTGCTCGATAACCCTGTTCGCAAAGATAAGGTATTTCAAACCCCGATGGTTGCCTCAACAAGCTGGAAAGGAGCATTACGAGCAACATTGTGGCAAATGGAACATAAAAAAGGAGATGACAAAATTATTCGCCTTCTTGGTGATGCCCGTGAGGATGAGAAAGGGCAAGCAGGTCGCCTCTATTTTTACCCAACCTTCTTTGACAAACTTGGGCTGGAAGTAATTAACCCGCACGATCGCAAAACCGGCGTAGGCAAGAATCCAATTTTAATTGAGTCTGTTCCAGCTAATGCAACAGGAGAATTCATCTTGCTATACATCCCCTTTGGTTCAGTAAAATCAGATGAAGTTGCCGCAGACTTGCAACTGGTTGCCGAGGGAGTCGAAAAAATGCTGACAGTCTATGGTTTTGGTGCCAAGACCAGTAGTGGCTTTGGCATTGCAGAACTCAATGGTACGGGTGAACTGGCGATTCGGGCGGATTTGCCAGACTTAAAGCAGCTTGAACCCGAAGTAACATCGCCTGAACCTCAGCTACCCCGCTACCTAATTGCAGAAGGACAACTGCATCCAGACTTTCAAAGTTCTGATGGCAGCCTAAAGTTAGAAGCAGAATATTTGTTTGGAAAATCTGGCAAGAAAGAAAAGCAGCTTTACGACAAGGCTAAAAAGTGGTGGGAACGAGAAGGTCGCCAACTAGCCGAGACTGTTACTCCAGAGCCAGCACCCGAAACTACACCACCGCGTTCCAAACCATCTATGACCGAAGTACCCTTTACTAATTTGAGTGAGTTGTGCGATCGCGCTCAGGAAATGGCAGAGCAGTTATGTCAAAGGAAGGCAATTAGCCATGACTCATAATTTACAAGATTTGGCGGATAAACGTGATGCTCTGCTATTGGCAGAAGTGGCAATGTGGCTTCATATGTTGGGTAAGTTCCATAAGGATTTTTTGAATGATCCTAACTCTGGAATTGATATTCAAATTCCAACAGATTTAACAGCAAATTTTACTCAATTAGATAACCTCTTACAAGATTCGTCATGGTCGGGATCGATCTGGAATCAACTCGGCATTACTGAGCTTCAAGGTAGTTCCTTAAGTTTTTTCAATTTTATTGAAAAGCACAGAGATCCAGATCCAGCAAAAATTGTACAAGGATTATTGAGATTGATACACGACTCACATGGACGAGGATCGGGAATTGAAAAAGGAGTTCTGAATCGCTTTGCAGTCAGTCAAGTGGGTAAAGTCTATCTATCAACTGCATTTGGTACTGAGAGCAAGGCTATCGATCTGAAACAAACTGAGTGGCACAAGTTTTATACTTTTCTACAAACTCATATTCAAATATTGGAAAATTCACTAACAGTCCCAAAATATGACTGGAAAGGATTTCGTAAATATTTTATCTCTCAGCTAGAGAGTTATTTTCGCCAAACAGTTGCAGAAACTCGTCGTCCGTTAAGTGATGTTTCTTTATTTGACCAGACTTCCGCCAGTGTTGCTTTTCTCAAAGCTGCATTAGCTCAAAACTTGCTGGCTGGCTGGAAAGAACCTGTTACTGATATCATTAAAGATAAATATTACTGGCGAGTGCTAAAAGTTGGTTTAGATGGTCTTGCATTTTGGGGCGACTCTGTTCGCATTGGTGATTTGCTGGCACGCAAAGAGTTGATTGGTAAAGCTTTAGATTTAGTTCAAAGAGTTATTGAAGAACAGTATCCTTTAGGGTTGGAAATTTATCGGGATGAAAACGGTAGTGTATTTATTGTTCCAGATATTGCTGATTTACTGAATTGGAAAACAAAATCAGGATGCTTATTGTGTGAGTATTTACAAAGAATTGCTAACTTTCAGTTCAAAGGTGAAGCCCGTTGGGTATTAAAACTAAGTGATCACACGCGCGACACTCTGAAGTTTGGAAGATTAGCAACTTCTAAACCTAATAAACTAAGTGCTAATGATAAAACGATTGCATCACACTGGAATATTCAAGAAAAGCAGGATATTTGTCCTATATGCAGTTTGCGACCAATTGGTTCAAGCAACAAAGCACTAAAATTGAAAGTTTGTGATGTATGTTATCAACGCCGAACTAATCGCGCTAAAGCTTGGACAAAAAACTTACATACAACAATTTGGATTGATGAAGTAGCAGATACTAACGGTCGTCTTGCCCTAATCGTTGGACGCTTTGAACTAGAATCCTGGCTAACAGGTGAGGCATTCAATAGTATAGTTTCTTCTGATCCTCAATCCCAGATATGGAAAGAGCCAAAAGGAAGCAAGCAACATAATTTTGATTATCAGAATTTGCTCAATGAGATTCAAAATGCTTTGAGCAAGAAACCCGAAAATAAACGACAATTTGTTTCTAATACATTGCTAGATGGTCTAGTTTCCAAAAATTCACGCGGACTACGTAAAGGTCAAAATCCCCCACTGCTACAGCCATTTTATAATTTACAAGTTACCGATACCGATCTGGGAGAAGGAAGAACATCTGAAGACCCCTATCTTTTAGCCTTAGCAATGATGCGACAAAATCCTTCATTTGCTCGCTTGCGTCGGGTATGGGAAACTACTCAGAAGTTCTGGCAAGAAATCATAGCTGATGTACCAGATACACAGCTATCAAAAGTAAAATGTCGCCTCAATATTCAAGTTAAAACATCCGAAATTTCTCGACTCAAGCTGGTCAACTTTGGCAACTATGATCTGGTTTTAAAAAATGCCAAATTAAGTGTCTTACTTTGGGATGATAGACTAATTACAACAGATAATCTTTGCTATGTTGCCAAGCAACTTAATACATTCTCTGATAATAAAGAAAGTGAAAACATTAATCGCTCTTTAGATAGTACAATAGCAGCTGAATTTGTTCGTAGCCACTTGAACAATCAGCAAGTTTCTATAGAAGAGCCAACTGGATACGGTAATCCTAACAAATTAGGTGGTCAATTAGACATCAACAGTAATGATATTACGCTTGATTTTACAGAATGTACTCCTGTTATTCAAATTCTTGCTGAACCGCGCACCTTCATGGCGCTTGTCCCAGCAGAAAAGTCGCTTGAAGTAATCAACACAATTCAAACGAAATACGATCGCGAGATGGGCAAAGTTCGCAATCGTCTACCTCTGCATTTGGGCGTTGTATATTTCCATCGTCGTACTCCCCTCCGGGCCGCCCTGGATGCAGGACGGCAAATGCTGACCTACAAATCGCCTACTGATAAGCAACTCTGGCACGTGCAGTCAACATATACAGGACAATTGCCCAAAGAGAAGGCCAAACTGGCAAATGGCACAAAACAATTTGATCAAACCATTACCCTAACACTGACTCAAGATGAGCGCTCAATCACTTGGCACGTCCCCGCCAAAATGGGCGATGGCAACACACCCGACAATTGGTATCCCTACGTCTTTCTAGAAACCAATGATGATGATAGCAAGGTGAAAACTGAACGGAACCGCGCTATCAAAAGTCAGCGACCCGGTACAACCGAACCCTGCTGGTTAGTTCATCCTGGGGACTTAAAAAAAGGCGATCAAATCTATTTCACCCCTTCCACCTTTGACTTTGAATACCTCGATAGCACCGCCCGCCGCTTCGAGATTCACTACGACAAAGAGGGTCGCCGCCCTCGCCAAACACGCCCCTTCTACCTCGAAGACTTAGACCGCTTCCAGACACTCTGGGAGATTATGAAAAACCTGCAAACCTCCCAATGCCATCAGGTGATTTACACCATCGAAGCCACCCGCGAAATGTGGTACGGGCAAAATGAACAAGAATCGTGGACAGATGCAGTATTTAAGCAATTCGTCACTGATACACTCACAAATGCAGCATGGCCGAAAGATAAAAAGTGGCCAACTTTCTCTGACAAAGAACGCCAACAACTGATTGACGCTGGAGTGCGGGGCGAATTGGCAGACTTGGCAGAACTGTACATGAAAATTTTAAAAGAGCAGTAAGAACAACAATGGCACCCTACAAACGGCAACGCTACCTATTTATGACCCTTGACCCCGTGCATATCGGCACTGGAGGCTATCGTCTGGGACGGGTAGACAACAGCATTGTGCGAGAACCAGGAACCAAAATTCCTAAAATCCCCGGTACGAGTTTGCATGGAGCAGCGCGATCCTATGCTGCCCAACTGTATGAAACCCCAGAGGCGGCAGGACAAAGCCATGACCAAGTTCCAGGAAATATAGCCGATAATCCAGTTTGCTACACTTTTGGCTATATCAAGAAGTCCAAGGATAATGAGCAAGGTAAGGCTTATTCTGGTGTGGTGAATATTTTTGATGCTCATATCGTGCTGTTTCCTGTGCATTCGATAGCAGGGCCTGTGTGGGTGAGTACAGTGGAACGGTTGCAAGATGCAGGCTTTACCGTGAACAATGTGTCACCTACTTGGAATACCGATACAGCCGTGTTGACTTGGAATCGAACCGATCCTCTAAATTTGGGCTGGTTAATGCTTCAAGTCTCTGGAGAACCAGCAACAATAACAGCCCCTCTAAAGTGGAGTGAGGATAAACGTTGGCAGGAGATCAACAAAAAGATTGTTTTGGTCAAGGATACGCTCTTCAGCCAAATAGTGAACAGCAACTTAGAAGTGCGGACATCAGTGGCAATTAACCCTGATACTGGTGCAGCTGAAGAAGGGGCGCTGTTTACCTACGAAGCCATTCCCCGTGCCACATTCCTCACCGCAGATGTTGTCCTCGATGATTACCGTAGTGGTGAAGAAGGATGGGCATTGGGTGAAATCAAAGAGACTGGCAAGAAAAAAGAAGATAAAACAAAAAATCAACTCCCAGGAGAACCGTGGACATCTCCATTAGATGTAGTAAGAGCAGGTTTTAAGCTGATTGAGTGGCTGGGAGTGGGAGGCATGGGTACACGCGGCTTTGGGCGCATGGCGATGGTAGGAAACCCATTAGAAAAAGAATTTGGCAAGGAGCAGAGTAATGAGCAGTAAAGTCACTCATCTTGATCGACTCGCCGCACAACATGCACAAGCGATTATTGCAAATACTAAAAGTAAGAAAGCTAACGATGTAGAAAATACCGTAACTAAAGCACTGGGCGTTCTGCAAGAAAATGGTGTCTATGCTTGCTTTCTCTACCTGCTGGCAAAAGAGAAGGAAAACGGCAAGGAAGTCGTTAAAGAAATGCTCAATCTGCTAGAAGGATTGGGTTTTGGTTGGGATAAACCAACTAGCAATAAACCTGAAGATATTCTCTCGTACATCATCGAGAAGGTTACAGTCGATTTGGAGAGGCTATTGCTGGTCAAAGAAACACTAGAGCAGATGTTGATTTACGCTCGTTATGCTGCAAAGGCTCGTCAAGAAGAGGAAAAAAAGGATGAGCAGGAGGCAAGTTCGTGAAGTGGACAGCCTACCGAGTGGTGTTTAAGCTAAAATCTCCGATGCACATCGGCTGCGGTAAAGTGGGCAATGTGCAGCGGACTCGTCCCTATGTGACGGGGCGGGTGTTTTGGGGCGCACTGACCATGCGATTAACCCGCGAACAGCATCAGCCTGCAACCGATTCGAGACAGTATGAGGAAATGGGAAATAAAGTGCATGAGGAATTAGCCTACTCCTATTTCTATCCGGCGACCTGTCATAATGCAACCTATCAAATTGAATACCCCTGGGACAATGAAAGTCGGTTTCGTCGGCGATTTCTCAGTAGCTATGCCAGCACGGCTCTAGTGTATCCGCAACATGCGGCAGATGAAGGATTATTGCATGAAGTCGAGTTTCTCTCACCACGCACTTTAGATACAGGTGAGCAGGTTTATTTGGTGGGTTATGTGTTTGAAAAAGAGGGTTGTAGCCTGAATTGGAAAGAAGCTTGTCAAAAGCTACAGATGGGGGGTGAGCGGGGCTATGGTTGGGGAGATTTGGGATATATTGAGTCGGAAGAAATAACGGATACTCAATTTTTCAATCCGAACAGTCATTGGAGAGAACAGGACGGTTCTATTGTGATTCAGGTATCAGAATCTGGGCATCTTTTAGCTCATACTGTTGCCCAAAACGTGTCTGTTCACGGTGAAATCGAACCGTTGGTGGGAAGGGAGTGGCGATCGCATAATTCAACGAACCGCTATGCCGGACAGCATCTGGAAAAATTTTGTGATCCTTGCTGGATTCCTGGTAGTAAGGTGAGGCCATTCTCCGCTTTTGTGATTCAAAAATTTGGGATATGGCAGGTTAAGGGCTAGATACAATATTTCTGGTAGCTGTTTTAAATCCCAGTCTAACAGAAGAAGGTTACAGCGAATTGCTATCAACCGTTTTCATAATAACCCAAGTTGCGGGTAATAGAATATAGATGAGGATAAGGAAAGCATAGGCATAGTAAATGAGGGGTTGTACTAACCACAACCACCATGAAATGCAATAAGAAATATTCAACCAAGTTCAAGAGAAAGTTACAAATGCAACTTATTCAATAAAAGCTTGTTGCAGAGTGTAGGCAAAAATAAAAGCTTGGAGTTTAAGTAAAAACCCTTGATATGTTACCGCATGAATCGATTTGGGAAAAGCTCTTGTGATTCCGCTCTGGACGGTTTCAATGTAATGACGAATAGACTGTTTAATGTATTGATTCCACGGTGCATCTTGGCGTTTAGAGTTCTTCTTTCGCATGACTTGTATCTCTATGTGACTAGTTTGAACTAAGTCATCTTCAACAGTGTAATCAAGATAGGCAGAGTCAGCGTAAACTTGACTCCCAGGTAGTAAATTCAGCGGTAAAGCACTTAATCCCCGTATATCTGTGGCACTAGCTGGCATGAACACAAATTCAACCGGAATACCAGTTTTGGTAGTTAATAACTGTACTCTCACTCCATAAAAATAGCGTTTCTTAGATGCGATATAACCCCGATATTCTTCTGATTGAATTAACTTCGCATTAAAGATGCGAATGTTATCACATATGGGTACAGGAAAGGAGTCTAAAAGATACTCTGTATTTTCACTAATTTGTTTTAGTGCTGTTCCCACTTGATGAAATAAATCGTTAATTAACATTGAGACATGATGTAATCGCCGATTAAATCGTGATTTTTCTAACATCTGCGGTATCAAGTTATGGTCTTTCATATAGCTGCAAGCCCCACTATGATTACCACTGAAGAACATAGCCGCGATGATTGCCGTTGTGATAATTTCTGCATCACTCATTTCACGGCGCATATCTTCACGATGTCCAATCCTCTTTAATAGGTCATCTACGATAGCATAGATAGTAACTATTTCATTTAACATATCTCCCTCCTAATTTTCTAGCTGGAGGGATTTTCTTGTTTCTGTAGCCCTATGTCATCTCCCTTGGAGAGTAACTAGCAACTTGGGTTAATAGTAGGATAGGTTCATGAAAACCAATGCTAGGCTTAGTGTTACAACTCATTTTTTGTGGCGCGCTTGCTCGAAAACTGCTGTAAATCAAAAGTAGCACTATTCACCACCCCAGAAATAATCTTACAATTAACGGAGAAATATGTAAGCTTGGCATATACTTTCTACTCACATAATCCCCGCAAGGGAACTTCAATTTCAACCAAGCGGAAATTGTGGTGCAATTTGTAAAAATCAAAACTTTAGTTCGGGAGATAGAAATAAAGTTATAAAAGCTTTGTTTTCAATTTACTGCTGTTTATAGCGATAATTCAGATACCCCTCTCGATGTATTAAATTTCATACTGGCATCTATCTCTTGTCTCAAAATACTCGTTTTAGAAGTATATTTATTTGCAATAACTTCCTTACGCCACCGTTCCAAATCATTGCTCATCTCTCTCAATGGAGGCATTTGATTTTGCAGTTCATCATGCTTTAAATTATGTAAAACCAAAAGTTGAAAGTACAATTCTCTCTGTTCTCCTACAGAAAGCATCTCCTGAGACTTTTCAAGTTTATCTTGAATACCTGCTTTAACCTCTTTTCCATTAATAAGAGAAGAAGTATTCGTAGAATTATCCCTTTCCACTTGCTGCCATACCTTTTTAAGTGCAGGATGCAGAGGAACTGGTATATCAGCAATATTCTTAACCTCTTTGCTACCATCCCTTGCTTTATCAACTAAATCATACTTCTCTAAATCAAACAAATGAGCATTGTGGGATATAAACTTCAACTGTGTTAAATCCCAATCACTGATATTAAGATAGTCTACCTGCTTAATAATACCTTCTGCCGTTTTATGGAGAGTAAAAGATACCATTTCTTGTAGCGTACCCTGATGATTAGTTTTATGTAATTTCAATTGTGCCACCCCAGCTTCTACATCCCTGGATCTAGAAATCGTGTATTCGCCTATAGTTAAAGTATCAGTCTTAGCTTGTTGTAAAGCAGAATTGAGTAAACCCAAAACTTCTGTCTTTCTAAAACTTTCCAACGTTGCAAAAGTTCCAGCAGGTGCTAAAGAACCTAGTTGGTTAGCAATATTTCTGATATCTGCATTTTGTAGCTGTGGTAATGTCTTCCCAGCCGAAAATTTCTCAGCTACCATCAAAAACTCTTGTCTTTCTACTGCCAATATTTGTGTAGGAGCAATTTTAACTTTGATATCCTGATGAGCATTGACAGTAAATTCCATCAGAGAATGAGAAAAGTTAGATAATTCATCACGTCGATGGTGGATGCTATATCTTTCACCTTCTTTTTTAATTACAAAAGCATCACTTCTGTAAATTCTAGAACCATCTGCTAACGTCTCTCCATAAGCTTTGAGAAATTCAACTGCTGTTTGAGCAATTTTGGCATTTTCAACTTTGAGATTATGCCGCATTTTCAGCCAGTTTAAACCTAGAACCTTTTGCCAACTGGCTGCAACATCCTTCTTAATAGGAACTTCTACTTCCCTGACGCAGTTCTGATTTTGAGAAGTTACTGCTGGGGATGAAACCACACCCTTGTATGTTTCTGCAAAAGCGACTTTTCGCTTCGGTATCCCAATTTCTTCCTCTGTTGTTTCAACAAACTTATCTGACTTTTTTTCTCTATTAGTATCAGTTTCAGGTGTTGTATCTGTGACTGTTCCTTCAGCTTTTATCTCATTCGTTGAAACTTGCTTATCAGTAAAATTAGGTTGACTTTCCTCCTCTGTGTATGTCGTATCAGTAGCTACAGGCATATCCCTGGCATCATTCCATTCTGGTGAATCATCTACTGGTGGTTCTGGCAATGGAGTATCTTCATCCCAAAAGATGAAAGTCTCCTCTTCAAAGGTTGAGTCTAAAACTGATGTAAATTCATTCTCTATTTCAATACTTTCTCTGGTGTTTTCTGCTGTTGTTGGAAATTCAGACTCTGTAGCATTATCAACAAGTTCACTATCAATGTGTTGATTTACAAAAAGTTGAATTAACAATTCATCAACAATTTTTATTAAATCTTCTTTTAACTCTGCTGTAGTATCTGTGGGATTTTGACTAGGAGGCAAATAACGAATAATAGGTTCATAGACTACAGCAATAATTTCCTCAGTTTCTAAATTTTCCGTTACCCAGTTATGACGACACTTACCTTCACTATCTTCCTGGTAAACAGTTAATTTATCACCTGATTCAATAGTGGCAATAATAGCTAAGGAAGAGTTATTATTAGCTAGAACAATATCTGTGATATCTTGAGAATTATCTGCTGCCGTTAACATTAACTGCTTGGCGATATTCTGCGCTTGGACATCAGACATTTCGGCAGCTTCCCATTTCCAAGCACCAGGAAATTCCTCATCTGGAACAAGTCGATATTTCTCACTACCAACTTGTACTTCGATTTCAGATAACTTTTCTTGTTCTTGCTGCAATTTTTCTCTAGCTTTATCTATTAAAGCCTGGACTAATTCTGCTAATACTGAGGCAGTTATTTGAAGCTCATCAATTATATGGTCAAAGTTTTTTTGATAAGCCGTTGCTAACTGGGTTACTCTTTCATCAAACATATCTAATTAATTCTGGATCAGGATTTTAAGATTTAAGGATTAACAGGATTTATTTTAAAAATGTAATTATCCATAACATATAGCAATTCTATTTGATTCGTGTATCCCTTATGGGATCTGTAAACATCACAGGATTTTTTTAACATATCCCTGCGGGAGCCGGAGGCATTACCGCAGAGACGCAGAGGGGAGGCAGCGCGTTGCGGAGCCAGTGCGTTGGGCGGGTTTCCCGACTTAAAGCAACTGGCGTGGGGTTCCCCCCGTTGTAGCGACTGCCGTCGCAGAGTTAAAGAAAGATGAGATGTGATGCCTACGTCCCGTAAGGGATACACATTTCTTTTAGGATTGCTATATACAAGTTTATGAAAACTAGATAATTACGTTAATATTGATAATTAGAAAAAACCTTTATAGGCATCAATTGGTAGTGGTACAGCACCTGCTTGTACAGGTTGCTGAGGAATAGGGAATAATTTATCTACTTCAGCCACTCGTTTATCTAGATCATCTTGAGTAGGACGTTGTTGAGTGCTTTTCTCAGTCAATTGAGCAATCAAACTCGTCCACCTAGAGTCATTTTCTTGCTCAATATTAATTAAAGCTTTGGGAATTTTAATTGTTTTTAATAAAGGAACAGAAGCTTCATTTTGATTACAGTAAGCCGGGTTGATAAATATACACTTCCCCGGTGGCAACTTCAAAAACTGTGCTGGCTCAAACAACTTCCGTGTTTTTTCCTGCTCAGAGATTGAGGTACTGCTTTTACCTCCCCCAGTGCTTCTGGATTTCTGCTTATACTTAATTTCCTCATCTCCCAAATAAGCACTAAACAAACGCGCTGATTCTTCCTCTCCTGGGTTAAAAATGAACTTAGTACCGCAAGCACCCAGCATGGTTTTTGCAACTTCCTTACCGTAGTATTTTTCCAACTGTCCCATGTTCTGCCATCCCAGGATGCCGCAAAAACCCTCACTGCGAGATTCGTTGAGCCATCTAAACAGGTCTGGTAGGTATAAGGAAGGTACTTCATCCAGGACAACAACTAATGGGTCTTGGCGTTTTTTGGCGATCGCTCTAGCAACCGTCATGTGCAATATACTGCACAATAGCGGCCCCACAGCATCCCGTCGTTCCCTATCCAACCCAAAAATAATCATCTGCTTACCCTTGATTTCTAGAGGTAGAGTAGTCTTACCAACAAAACACCCCAAAGTATTCTTTTTCATGAACCGGGTAAACATCAAACTGGCAGTACCGGCAATACCAGCAATAGTTTTCTCAGAACCAGCCGAACTAAACAACTGACCAAAAGCAATCTTAATCCAGGGGTTGAGGTTAGCAGACATCAGCCGTTCTACCATGCGATCGCTACTAAGAATAGCCGCAGCTGTCATAATATCTGGATACTGAGTTTGTTTAGTCAGCATCAGGATAGCTTCGGTCAACTGGTCACCAGCAGGGCCAAAAAAAGCATCCTCATTACTAGCAGCCATCATTTTGAAGTTTTTGTTGATCACAGTCGCTAACTGCCTGGCCGTTTCCGCGTCCGTAGAATCTCCGAGAAAATCAAGGGGATTGCACACCTCACTTTCAGGGAAACCAGGAGCGAAGATATGGACTTCATAACCCATCTTTTTGGCATAACTAGCAACTTTAGCTTGGGTTGGGTATTTAAAGTCATATAAAACAATTGGAAAACCTTGGTCAATGGCACTATAAATCATCGGGTTAATAGCAGAAAATGACTTACCGCTACCAGGAGCGCCAATTACTGCCGTTCCTCTTTGCACATCTGGGATGTATAAAGGAATGGGACTTCCCGGTTCCTTGTCTTGGGTTTTTCTACCTGTAAATTTGTGTCTACCAACATAGAGAGTGGCACTATCACATTGAGGATTAGTGATTTGTTTGATAGCTTTCTTTTTCGCTTTAGCTGTCTCCTTACTTCCTCCAAAATAACTGGTAGCTAATTTGCATTTTTTCGTTCCAGATAACATTTGCAGTAATAGAAAACCTACCAATAACCCTGTCAGCATTAACCCACTAGGAGAGAAAAGGTAATGAGTGTATTTACCAATTGGTGCTTGGGGATTTTTAAGTTCGTAAAAAAGGTTGTTTATACTCATTTTAATTGGGGTATATTTTTTGAAAAATTTGACACCACCAATATGCAACTTCAAGACATATTAACTTAGCTAGGGAATTGTTAAAGGAGTGCCAAGAAATATAGGTGATTTTTCTTGGTAGATGAAAAAAGGAAACGGGCCAATGAAATAAGGTGAACAGCCTAAATCAAACCAACCTCCTCTTCGACAAATACGGAAGAAAATAGCTGTTGATGCAGTTCCATCACCTTCATTAATATCCCACACAGCTTGTTTAAACCCCTTGCCAAAAGGATGCCTTCCTGTTGGTTCCTTCCCACCATTAAGGTTGCCTAATATCCCAAAACCACCCTTCACTTGTTGAAACTTACCACTCATCCATTGAGTACCTGTAATTCCACCTGCACCTGATAATTCTATGTGAGCGCAGTTGTTAGTACATGGCATATTAAATCCAGCTTGGTCACTACCACTAATCGAACGCTGTCTGTTTGACTCTACTTCTTTTAATGGCAAGTCTAATTTACCAACAATACTTCCTTGGGGTACGGGTGCATTAGGAAAATTAGCGAATGTTACCTGATTTAGCCCAGGTATTTTTGATATGCTAGTATTCTGCCAATTACTAAATTGTTTAAGAGCAGTTTTTTCTATCCCAGGAATGGAAGTTAGTTTATATTGAGATAAATCAATTTCTCCTAACTCTATATCTTTGAGCTTTGGGTAATCATTGATAATTTCTCCTATTGTTTCTCCATCAACATTCGCAACACCCAATATCTTTTTAACTAAATCTCTAATGGCTGGTACATTTTCTACATATTCATTAGCTAAACTGGGAATGGCTTTGGTTAATTCAGGTACAGTTTGCCATTTAATGGTATCAAAATCTGATAATTTAGTATTGCTCTGAGCAATACCACTCAGTTGACTAATTGTTTGTAAACTTAAATCTTCTAAATTAAATACATTCTCAAAATCCCCCAATTCCATCACTTCATCTAAGCTTTGTCCTGCTTGCCAACTTCTGATTGATTTATATCCAGGAAATTCGACATTGGGTAGTTCAACACTGCCAGGACTAGAGAAAACGAAAGATTTGAATGTAATACTCTGCCAATCAGGAACTGGTGCATTGTTGATATATTTGCTAGGAATAATATTAGCTTTCGGGACTGGAGCCGCTGTTGCTGGATGAACATCCAAAAGATAACTTAGTAAATTGTGATGACGAAAAATAATCAATCCATGCACTATCAAACTTGTAAATAACCCAAAAAGCATCCAGTATTTGAGCTTGAAATTGGGATTAAATTGATTATTTTTTGTGTTTTTAATGGGTTGTTGATTAGTTTGATGATGACGATTTATCAGCATATTTACACCTTAATTACTAGAAGAATCGCCTAAAAATTCTTGCTCTCTCTGGATTGTAGGTCTAAATTTTTGGTTAGGAACTTGATTAGGAACAGTTGATTCAGTCCCTAATTGCAATAAACGCTCAACTAGCTGAGGAGAAACTTTGGCACTTTGAGCAGCACTAGTAAGATTTTTGCCTGACTCTAACTCTTGCACTAGAGTTTGCAGTTTCTGCCATAGGGGATTGCTGGGAGTTATCCAGCGTTTCTCTGCTGCTACCCGTAATCCTCTGGTAATAGTGGCGACAATAATAGAATCTGCGGGTGGTGCTTCTTTGCGGGTGACATCGGGAGTGATTGAGATGGTACTGTAGCGTGGATTACCTCTCCCTGTTAACACCCGAAAGTTATAAACTTGGCGATTGCGCGGAGCGCAGTGCCGGAGGCAATCGCCACCCAAAGATTGAGTAATAATCGTCAGGTGTGCGCCGTTTTTGGCATTAGGCATTCCGGGAATACTGATTGGGTTGATTTGTCTGAGGTGAATTAAACCGGCTCCTGAGTCTTGACAATTAGACCTGCTGGATAATCCTTCCAAACAACCGTCCACATCTATGAGGATGCGGGAAGAGTCGTCTAACCATACTCGTTGAATAACCTCACCAGTTTCATAAAATGAGATGGATACACCATGTCCCGGCCATACCTCCACAGTTTGCAGTTGGGCTTGAGTCCCAGTGGCTTTACTTTGAGGGATAATGCGGACAGAACTCTTGGTATTAGTTGACTCTGTTCGTGATGCTGGTAATGCGTGAGATGGAATAGCAACGAATAAAGATGCTGTGACAGCTAGAGATAACCAGAAAAATTTGTTCATCTTCACCCTCCAAGAGACTTTCACCAATCTTTACTCAGTAGCTTAAAGTCGCAAAGACCGATTTACTTGAACGGTGATTTTGGTATTTTGGGGGATGAACCAAATGTTGGGTCGTTTCATAATTTCAGCGATCGCTTTTTGGTTTCGTTCCTCCACCTGCTTGGCAACTGTACCAAACGCTCCTTGAGCAAATGCACCCAGTAAAGAGCGATCGCCATTGCGACTGGTTTGGATACTGCTAAATCCACCATTAGATTGAGAAATGCTACTTTCAATATCAGGTTGGTTAATCACCTCCCCCACCTTGGCCAGTCCCGACATCAAACCTAATCCTGCATCCAAGCCCAAAATCTCTTTACCTTTGTCGTGATACTGATGAGCAATTAAGGGTTCTCCCCCTTTCCCCAGTATCACAATTGCTCCAGCTGGCAATGTATATTCCGTGCCGTCTTTGAGGATAGCAGTGACTACAGCAGTAGCTCTACCAGATGAATCAACTTCCTGAATTTCAACACTGAGTAGCGTGTTAGTTGGAATTGCTTCTTGCCCAATATTGCTCAGTAATGGTTGGGTGAGTTTAGCAATAAACTTACTTTGGGAGTTGGAATTGGTATTTCCCGACCAAATGAGGGGTGTTTCTAATGTAGCAGCAGCGTACTCTCCCACCCTTAAATACTGCTCTTCTCTCCCCTCAATAATGCCCGCTTCATCTGCTGAATAATCCTTGCTATTACTGGAGTTTGTCAATTTATCATTTTTAGCGATAGTATTCGCAGTAACTACGGGAGTCCACCTGGGCTTTAGTCCCTCGATTTCCCTGCCACCATTAGTATCAGCACCGCTTTCCAAATCGGATGATGAGTTGTTGGTAAAAACTGTTTCCGGTTGAGAACTGCGGTTATAACTCGACCTACGTCTGGGAGTATAATCTGAGGCTCCAGAATTTCGAGTTTGGGTGGCTACTGCCTCCTTTTTCTCGTTGGTAATTGCTGTTGCGTAATAAATTTGACCAGCAGAACCAAAAGAACGCAACTTTGCTAATTCTACTAATGGGTCAGAAGGTTTAGTAACAGATTTGAAAGTGGTTTGTTGTTGAGGCAATCTTGTTGGAGTTGCAACAGTTTGTACTGGTGGTGAATATCGTGCAATTGGCATTTCTCTTACAGGTCTTTCCGCTCTCGTAGGTCTTCTAGGTTGTTGTTCCCTAGTGGATGTTGAAAATGTTTCTCTGCTGACGGATTTATTAGGAATAGTTTTAGTTTTGGTCAAATTTTCAACCTTCTGCTTATCCTGATTTTCTAGTGGTAATTCGTCCCTTACCCTATTTTTATCTTTGAATGCTTCCAGTTCTTCTGCCTGTTTTTGTAATGCTAATTTTGCATAAATATCACCATCTTTTGTGGGAATTTCTTCTGGAGGTGGAGTAGCAGCAACTTCTGATGTTTGTTCTTTCTTCGTTATCTTCCCGTTCATGATGGGATTGAGAAACATAAAAATTAGGAGAAATACCAATCCAAATCCTCCCCCAACCACTGCTGTGCGCGACCACGGGGAATTTACAAGTGAATGTTGTGTTTCTACTAACCCTAATTCATCTCCTAGTTCCACATCTGATGCAGTAATATCATTTTGATGATCAGTGGTATTAAGGTTATCTTCGTTTTCATCCTCTTCAAATTTTAGCAAGTTATTTATTCTATTAGATTCAGTTTCTTCTTCTAAATTTCCTTTCATAAAGTTACCTTTCTCTATTATGTCAATAACCTACCTAAATAAGATGTGTGCCTCTTGCAGAGGAGCTGCGAAGACAGCGAAGCGTGCCGTAAGCATCATATCTCTTGTTTCTCTTCCTCTGCGACGGCAGTCGCTACAACGGGGGGAACCCCCGCAACGCGCTGCCTCCTCTCTGCGTCTGGAGCGGTAATGCCTACGGCTCCCGCAGGGATACGTTAAAGAAATGCTGTTTACAACTCAAATAGAATTGCTATAGGAATAAAAATCGACAAGGTTACCCCCCTTTTTTGCTTTGATTACTACTTGTTTATAACAATAAATATTAACATTGACTTACCTGCCTGCGTCTGTACAAAAATCAACAAAAAATCCAAACCTCGTGGAACAGCTTTTTAAATTTTGTTAGCTTATCCTAGCGGTATAACATTCGCGTATATCTCCTTTGTACAAGGCATTTTAAATTTTAAATTGCTTAGTTTTTACCTAAATTCAAATCTGTGACTTCAATAATTTCCAAACCTGACCTGCGGACAGAATAAATTTTCTGAGCAATCTCCGTAGTTTCTGGAGGTTTTTGAGGAGTTTGTATAGCTTGAACTATAACTGTTTTATTAAAAGCTATTCCATTACCAGCATTATCATCTTTACTAAATGTCACCAAAGTAGCAACCACATCTACTTGCCATTTTCCCTTACCTATCTTGCGCGGTTCACTAACATAGCGTGGCACAAAAGAACTTTGCAAAGTACCTTGGAAGACACTTGGTGGTGTAAGTTCTGCTAATCTTTTGAGAAAACTAGCTCGAAAGTCTTGTTCTTCACTCAATGCAAAGGCAGCTTCCCAAGCTTTTGTAGTAACTCGTGCAGTTCCTTTTTTCACTTTGATAGTAGTGCCATTATCTTGTTGAGTGATAATTTCTCCGTTTTTAGTTGATGTTATCAGTCCGTCCCAATTAAACATTTTTACCAGTGTATCCACAACAAACTTTTTAATTACTTCTGGTGAACGGTCATCAGGTTCCAGTGCTTTAACATTGATTGTATTACCATCAGCAATCTGGACTAAAGATGGTGGTTCTTTACGAGCTAAAGTGGAAGTTGCACCATAATTGAGAATTTGTAATAGAAACGATAAAGAACTAAAAATTAGAGAGATTACAGCAACAATAGCAATGGGGTTAGATACCGATTGCCCAGAACTAAGGAACTGTAATACTTCTCTTTTAGGAGCTTTAGATTTAGTGTGGTTTAACATAATTGCTAAAAATTGATGGGCTTTTTATTTGCGAATTATGGCTGTTATCCGGGAAACACTGGCAGAAAGAGCAATATTACCTGCTGAGATAGCACCACCAGCTAACCATTGAGCGCCACTATTAAGCTGAGTCAGCACCGCTAGACCACCTCCAGCAGCAATTCCTGTGGCTAAAAATGGGGCAACTAAGCCAATAAATGCCAGAAAAATCATGGGCTGACTAGCTTTGGCTGTAGCAATTAACTGTCCAGCTAAACCTAAAATAATGTTGAAAGAAAGTTTAGCAAGACCAACAGTAAAAAACCCTGTTAGCCAACCAACAATTGCTTTACTACCAATTGGCATTAAAGAACCTCCCACTGCCAAGGGCGCTATCAATGCAGTTAGAAGCAATGCTAGTTCCAGACCCCATTGGTAAGCATTATTTAGTGCTAATAGTAGACTGGTAATAAATGTGGTAACGACTGCACCAATTGCGGCGGTTGATGCCGCAGTGATTTTGTTAGCGATACCTTCAAATACACTATCACCTTCAGCTTCTGAAGCTGCTTGGTTGATTTTGTCTAAACTTTTAGTAATCCAACTGCCTGCTGCCCCTAGATAGCTACCACCTTCTGTATCTTTAAAAATGTCAGGAAATTTGGCTTCTAGATCGGCTCTTGCTTGTTTGAGACACTGTATCGCTTCTTCATTTGATAGTTGAGAAGAACGACATTCTTGGATAGCATTACCTACCGCAGTTTCTAATGCTGCTTGTCCTAGTGCTTGCTGGTACGCTGCTCTCAAATCAGCATCAGCTGCTGTGTACTCTAATATATAGTTGTTAACACTGTTAATATATTCCCTGAGTGCCAAAGTGCTATTGGCTAATAGAGAGCCATTGTTAGTAAGAAGAACAGTAACGATTAAAGGCCAAATTAATTCACTAAATGCCCTTTGTTCTTCGTCATTAATCATTTGCTTACCCCATTGCACCATAAAAAGTGCTAGGGAAGCAACTGCAAACAATACCCCAACTTTGCACAGAGAAGCGTATAGTCCACCTGTAAGAGTTTGTTGCCACAGTTCATTAAAACCTTCTGCTACCAGGCTGGCACCAGCAGATGCATTTTCGATTAAATCTCCTGCACCGAAGTTATTAGCTGCTAGTATTGTTTGACCCAACATAGCGTTATTCCTGGTAGGTATGGATAGAACGGAGGAAAGAGTTAATTAGACACCAGTTGAGGAATTTGATTTTTGATTGGAAGCATCCAGTTTTGGCAGATAGACTTTTTTAGATAAACCATATAGTATCGTTTTTGGCACGACATAATTATGTTTATTTCAAAAGTGGATGCTCCCATTTGATTAATGTTGAAAATTTCAGGGGCAGTTCATCAAGACTTTTAATCCAAAATATAAACAGGATGAAAGGATAATCAGGATTAATCTTAATAATTTTCAAATCATACCAATTCTGTATGTAGCTTGCCTGGCGTAGCCATAGATGCGCCCAATTTAAAAATATATCGGGGATTTAAAGATAAACGTAGACGCGGAGCGGCGTGCCGCAGGCTACCACAGAGGCGCAGAGGACACAGAGACAAAAAAGAAAAGGTCAAAAAAATCGGCGCAGCCTCACAAAGAAATGGTATCAATCCTGTTAATCCTTAAATCTGAAAATCCTGATCCAAAATTAGAGAATTAACAATGTATTTCATTTATTGACATAAGCAGGGTCTAATCGACTCCAACCAGTCAACTCTAAATATTGACTAGTCATACCAGTAGACAAAACTCTTCTGGCACGATTTTGTTCTGATTGACTTTCAGCAATTTGATTGAGCATGAGGTTAGTTTGTTGAGCATCATGTCGTGCTTGTAAACCATCAGTACGTACCTGTCCCAGCATAGAGACGATTTGAGCATTTTGGGCGGCGATCGCTTTGAGGACATCTTGTGAAGCATCCATATTTTGAGCATCTACAGCTAACTGCTGTGCTTCTGCAACAGTTTTGTTGGTAGCATCAATTTCAGATTGAGTACGCTGCTGTCCTTCTTTTCCTAAAACACTAGCTACCGTAGCGCGGGTGCTATCTCTTTCTAGTTGTTTCCCAGCTTCCACCGCACCAATAATAGTGCTACTTTCTGCTGCTATCCCTCCTTTGTCTTGCAATTTATCAGCTAATTTTTGACTAGCTGCTGTAGGGTCTGGTATCCCCATATTTCCCTTGGATTCCTCAATTGCTGCTTGAGCATCTTTTTGGAGATTTCCCCAACTTTTATCTACTTCTTCCTTTAGTTGACTCGCTACCTCGTTAAAATAGCCGTTTATGTATCCAAATGTTTGGTTGAAGAAATTGTCAATTTGCCCTCCTATGTCAATTGCAAAAGCATTACTTGGTACAGTTATTGCTGCTAATATACAACCTGATACAATAGCAGTTGAGATTACATTTGTCTTGTGATTTTTCATGATATATCCTCTCTTTAAAAATCAGTTTTTTTGTAACTCAATTTATGCCACTATTTTCAATGGTTTATCAGACTTAGCTTCTGAACGATGAGCTGGCTTTGATTTCAGTTTCACTTGTTCTAAAATCGCATAAGCCTCCTCTGTAAGTTCTTCACCTCTAATCATCTTCATGTATACTTCAGAAAACCTCACTATTCCAGTCATGGGGTCATCTTGGTATTTTCTGAGATATAGGGTTCTGAGTTCCTGTTCTTGTGGATTATTAGCAACAGCAGCTAAAAGGCAATAGGCAGGATAATAACGGCAGAATGTAAATTTACCATTATCATCTAATAGCCATTGTGAATAAATGCTTTCTTTTTTGGGAAAGAATGCCTCTGTACTATTGCGAGAAATAATCTCTGTTGGATATTGAAAATATTTGATAAATGACTCTATTGTACTACTTTGAATCCGACCAATAAGCCGAGTAGTCAGGTTAGCAAAAATTTTAGCCGCCGATTTACTTTGATAAATAGTATCTGGTTCTTGTGCTGATAAAATTACGCGAATCCCAGCTTTAGCACCATTAGCACATAATCTGCCAATTAGTTCTGCAATTGCTTCAAATTGAAACAATATCGGTGCTTCATCCAAAAAGAAAATTGAAGCCTTAGAACTAAGAGCGCGACGCAAAGCTGCGGCATAAGCACTCAATGATAAAATTGCTGCATCTGCCTCATTCGAGAGAGAACGCAATGCAAATACTAGCAACTTAGCATCAGTACGAAAACTAGAGGGTTGGCTAATAGATTGACCTACTCTACTATTGAGCCAAAATTTTAATCGCAGCCTAATTTGGTCTAGTGCTTTGAGTTGTTCTTGACTATTGCTGGCAATTGAATCAAGCTTTATGTAGCCTGGAGAGCAATAGTTGTAGAAGTCATTAAGTGTAGGTGTATCGTTCCATTCCTCTGTCCCCAAACCTTTTTCTAATGCCAATTTATAGCGTAATTTGATGTCATCATCTGCAAAAAATGTTCCAATTGCTAAGGTGATGATACTTTCAATATTACTCACCATCGTGGCATCAACACCAACGGGATTAGTACCTATCACCATTGTAATGATTGTGGATTTGAGAAAATCCTTAAAGTCTGTTAATCGCTCTTTTCTTAAATCTGCTTCTAAACCCCTCAAATCTGGCAATTCAAACAGGTTATTTGTCTCACGGCTAATATCAAAATATGCCCCATCTACTCCCATAAAATTGGTATAGTCAGTAAAGGTGCTAGTACCATCTGGTTTAGGATAATCAAGAGCAACCACTGGAATATCTTGAGCTAATGCAGGAGTGAGTAAACCTGCCACCAACACTGATTTACCTGCACGAGTTGTCCCAAATACTGCTAAATTTTTGTGGTTGTTGTATAAATCTAAATGAATAGGAGTGCCACCTTCATCAGCAATTAACTCAAACCCTGCTTTATCTCCAGTTGCAGTTTTAACCACTGGCATTAATCCTGGCACTTCACTACTGAAATAAGGCAACCTGCGATTAAATGGTTTAGTCAGCAAGTTTTCCCAGACAATTGGTAAACATTGTAACCATACTTTCCAGGCATATTCCATTTCTCGCACCACAACAGCCGGACGGAGAAAGCAGCTAGAAACATAACGACAAGCTTCATCTAGTTTTTGGCGTGAAGGACGGTGTACCAGAAAGACTACTGCCGTATGAATTGGCACTGCACCTTTATAAATGGTTTCTTGTGCTGCGATCGCTTCCCCCATGTTCAAATTCGCCTTTACGTCCACGCTGTTTTTATCAGCAGACATGGCAGAGGAAACGATAGATTGTTTGGTAATCCGTTGCAGTGCCGTTTTGGCTAACCCCTCATTGGCTCTCGTCAGCTGACAGATAATTTCTGTGTCAGAAACCTTATCTCTAGCAATTAGTTCCCACAAATACCGTAATTGAGCATATTCATCCACCCAGCCAATAGGTTTTTCTGTGAATGTTAATGCACCGATGTAATGGTTTTGCAAGTTCACCCAAGCTCTATCCAAAAAAGGAACTGATGCTTCTCGTTCTAAAATTAAATGCCGAATGTGAAAGTCGCTGTTTTGTTCTTCCCGCAGTCCATCATCATCCAAGGTCAGCAAGTGAGGGATATTTGGAGGTTTGCTGGTATTAAATTGGCTCCAAATTACACCCCACAGTTCCTGAGAACCCAGAGGTTTGATATTTAACCCCATTTTATTATTGAGGGTTTGTTCCCATAGCTGAAAGCCAGATGTAAAGCTATTTTTGAGGATTGATTCAATGCGTTGATGTCTAACTTCGTGAATTTGTCCAGTAAACTTATGCCAACTTTCTCTAGCTTGCAGGATAAATTTTTCCACAAAATCGGCTGTTTTACCATCTTCAGAAACAGCAACAGTATAGGTACAGTAAATTCTCAAAAATTTATTTTTGCGATTCCCTTGGTTTGTCAAATCTCTAATTCGCAAACGTTCTGACCTAATTAGTAGCATGAGTTCATCACTACTACAATTTTGTTCTATTGCTTTTAGCTCCTGTTGACGGTCATGGTCATCGGTAAATGAACCCAGGTGGAAGGTCAGGGATTCACCATAAGGTATTTCCTTGAGTCCTGCTTCTATGCCTGCAAAAATTGGTAAAATTTGACTATCTGGAAGTGAAGAATGGATACCTTGGCAGTCAAAGCAGAATTTAATTTGGATATCGTCTTTTCTCTTCAGGATAATCGCACCAACATCTTTTCTGCCTGCTATGGAGATACTAGCGATCGCAGCAATATGAGTTAAGTCCTCAAAAGGAGTGAGACGTTTGGCAACAGAAATCTCTTGAGTAGAGATATTTTTACTGCCTACCTTATCTTTAGATATTTTCCCTTTAGCTGAAGAACTCATGGTCATGATTTCTTTACTCAAATAATGTGATTTTTCCTAACTTTGGACATCTTTCTTTGAGTTGATGTTAGTATTTCTGTTTGTTGAATCAGGGAGTAAAAGCGTTTATACCCTCTGGTAACTCTGGGTACTGTGACAAACTTTGATAACCAGGTTTTATTACTGGTAAGAGTCCACCAAGTTCCCCATCCCCAAGCAATAACTAACCCAGTCACTAACCAAGAAGCTTGAAGACTTTGTTTGCAGATCAAGTATGCAGTCAGGGCAATACCTGTCCAAGGAAAAACTTGATCTGCTGGAAATGGGCCAATTCTCGGCTGTTCTCCCAAAACTCGATTAACTGTTCTAAATTCTCTGCGCTTCATCATCTCTGTTAGCTGGTTGAGGTTTTTGAAGGTGCAAATTTAGCCTAAACTTCTTTTATCAGCATGGGAGAAAAGCTTAAATTTATGTCTGCTGTAACGTCGAAAAATAGTTAATTTATCCAAAAGTAATGGAAGCTATTTAGGGACGAGCGCCTGTTATGAATCTAAAAAAACCATTCTGCTTTTTTAAAATAGGGTTAAACTTTCCCTATTTTTTTCTGATCTAGCCCGCATTACCATTACCAGTAATCAATCCTGTGAGGATATCGCCAACTACAATAGTAACGCTAATGATCAGAGGAGTTCTGGCTAAATTCTGCCAATCTTCATCATTTCTGGCAGCATTGACAATTCTCACTAGGGCAATACCAAGATACAGCAGAAACAATGCTCTGAGGACATTAAAAAATAGTGTGACAGCATCAGCAGGAATGCCTGCAAAAGCTCCTGTCATCCATGTTTGCGCGCTATTAAAAAATTGGGCGTTAGCTGGTACTGTTGTGAAATCAAAAGTGAAAATCATACAGATGATACTAACTAAAATGCTATAACAGTTGATTCCCCAATGGCGTTGCAATTTTTCAAATTTAGTGAGCAACTTATTTGCTAATTTGGGAAATGCTGCGATGATGGCAGTCAGCAAGATTAATACAGACATCAACAGGTGATTAATGGATATATTTGCCAAGACTAATGCTGTTGCTGCTGCTACCAATAAAAAAAGTTCAATTTTTTTATCAACTGGGCGACTCTGAGATACCATTGGATAAAATTCAATTGCGTGTTGTTTGGGAATTTGGTAATTCCTGCAATCGGGATTATTGTGTGCTCTCATGTCTCAATCTTTATAACTACTTACGAATAAGCATCATTTTCTACTATCCTGCTTCCCCCAGTCAGCTATCAAATTTCGTAATTGCAGATATAAAATGGTCTCTTCTTTTTTTCAACACTTATTTCTAAAACATTGGTATAAAACTTATGACAACATCTATCAATTGATATAAGAGATATTAGTATGAATTTTGACTTATTTTCAAGATTGTTATTGCTGGTTACTTCGGACAAGATAGGCTGAAATTATTACTGTATAAGCTTTTTAGCTATCAATTTATTAAAAAAAAATCATGGGTATTTAAAACCCCTGCTCAGTAAAACTTCCAAAAGGTAACTCTTTCCATAACCTCTTCCCCTCACGGGGGTAAAAACACAAAATTTGCAGCCATTCCTACAGCTATCGCCCCATTCCCTCATTATTATCGTTTAAATTCCCCTATCTTCAAAATATGCTTTGATGTTTTTCTCTAAGTCTTGTAATGCAGCTTCTATATTGCGGTAGCTACCTTTACCTCAATACGCTTGGTGTTCAGCATTTTTGTAGGTTGGGTTGAAGGTGGTGAAACCCAACATTTCCGAGACTTTGTTGGGTTTCGTTCCTCATAGTTTTTACTCACTAACAGCATCAAGAAAGTCGTCTTTATATTCTTTGAGGGTATCTTTTACTTCAAGTGCTATATCAGGACTAATTTGCTCAGTTTCAACCATGTAGGAGAAGAATTTTTTGAAAGAACTCATGTAAGATTTGGTGCTACTTTCAGATGCCCACATTGCTTTATGAGGATACCAATCCATTAAAAATGACGAAACATCTTGTTCATCCGCTTCATTAAGTTTTTGCAATGGTTCATAGTAAACAAGATATTCTGCAAAAAACTCAATATTGGTGATATGCTGCTTTATCGTTTTAGCTGAAAGATTAGACTTCTTTGACCATGCTTGAAAACCATCTAATATTGGCTGATTATACTTTTTGATTTCGGCTAATTGTTTTTCAAATTCATTCATAATCTACGGTTATTTAGATAATCAAGCACGTTTGGCTAACAATGTAGAACTATCTCCTTGATGAAATTTTATATTTCCTGTCAGGGTATTTTTATCTTGTAATTTCAACCAACCACTACCAGAAGCCTCATCACATTCATCACTGCCATCCCAAGTAAATTCTAATTTGTTAGCATTGCCATCTTTAATAAGATTGCCATCAATAGCTCCAAAAACTAAGCCAAATTGAAACTCACCATTCCCTTTTTCATCAATTTCGATATACGCTTGAACTTCCATATTGAAATATTCTTCATCCCAATTCGACATTTCATAAATATGCCAAGTTCCAGTAAATTGCATTATTTTATACTCCTGATTTTAACAATATTGATAACGAATGCCAAAACCTTTAGGAAAAAAGGCTGATAAAGAATTGTATTACATCTATGTATAGTTAGAAGACGGTTCTTGATTATCACCAAAAGCAGGCGTTCAGTTTTAACGCAGTTTAACCAAATTCACACAATGATATCAATCTTTGTTGTAAGCGTGTATATCGTTGAACATCCTCAGTAGAGCGCACAGCCAAGGATATTGCTTTTTTTGCACCAATCACAATTGCTAACTTTTTAGCACGAGTCAAACCTGTATAAAGCAGATTACGACTAAGCATCATATAGTGTTGCATATACAAAGGTAAAATCACCACCGGATATTCTGAACCTTGTGATTTATGTATAGAAACGCTCCAAGCGAGAGTAATTTCATTCAAGTCGGCATAATCATAAACTACAGAACGTTCCCCATACTGCACATTTACTTCTTGTTCAATGGTATCAATATCTGTGATGATTCCCAAATCACCATTAAACACTTCCCGTTGGTAATCGTTAGTCTGCTGAATTACTCTGTCACCTACCCGCAATGTCATCCCACCCCTGGTAATTTCTACCTGATCGGGACTTTTAGGATTAATCAGTTCCTGCAATACTGTATTCAGGTTGCGAGTACCTACTAACCCCCGTGTCATGGGGCAAAGCACTTGCACATCCGTAGCGGGGTTAAATCCTAATTTTGGAATCAAGTCTGTAATTAATTCACAAATCGTCTGTACCCCGTGTTCTGGCTGAAATCCCCCGCCATGCCATAAACAGTCAGAAACAGGGTTATCGTTGATTCGTTCAATTGTGGGATACTGACCCCGGTTGATTTCGTGGGCAGCAGTAATAATTGCACTTTGTTGAGCTTGACGAAATACCTGAGTTAGTCGCACCACTGGCACTTTGCCAGAATTTATCAAATCAGCAAGTACACTACCTGGTCCCACTGACGGTAACTGGTCAATATCTCCCACTAATAAAAGTTGTGCGCCGTCTGAAACTGCTTTGACTAAGGAGTATGCTAAAAATAAATCTAACATACTGGCTTCATCAACAATAATTGCTGTTTGAGGTAAAGGGTTGTCGTTGTCGGATTTAAAACCCCTTGTCCTGGGGTCAAATTCTAATAAACGATGTATAGTTTTTGCTTCCAAACCAGTCATTTCAGCCAAACGCTGTGCGGCTCGTCCAGTTGGTGCAGCTAAAGCAATAGATTTACCCATTGCCTTCCATAAACTGACTACTGTATGGGTAGTGAAAGTTTTGCCTACTCCTGGACCCCCTGTAAGAATCATGATGGGGGAATAAGCAGCCATCTCCACAGCTTGCTGTTGTTGTGGTGAAAGTTCAATTTTCTGACTAGCAGTAAATCTCTCCATCCAGGCACGAACGCGGGGAATATCAGTAATGATAGGCTGACTCAAACGCTGATGTATCAGTTGCGCTAGGTTTTGCTCGGTGTGAAAATAAGTAGGCTTGTAGCAAAGTAATATATCACTATCCCGTTCTCTGATTAACTCATCTTTCAAAGCCATGTCCTTGATAGTTTGAGCGATCGCCTCTTCTGTTGGCTGATGAGTATCTGTTGTTAGCAGTTTAATTACCGAGTCAATTAGTTCTGGTTGGGGTAAGTAGCAATGACCATCTTCTGCGGCTTCACTCAAAGCATGAACAAGTCCGGCACAATATCTAAACTGAGAATCAGGTGCAACTCCCAGATTTCTAGCAATCTTATCAGCAGTGAGAAACCCTATACCATAGATGTCAGTAGCTAATTGGTAGGGATTGTTAGTGACTATAGCGATCGCTTTATCCCCATACTGTTTATAAATCTTGACTGCATAAATAGTAGAAACGCCATGCCCTTGTAAAAACACCATCACCTCTTTAATGGCCTTTTGGGTTTCCCAGGCATTTTTTATCAACTTGATACGTTTTTTAGCTATACCGTTAACTTCAATTAAACGGTCAATCTGATTTTCAATGATTTCCAGGGTGTCTACTCCAAAATGGGCAACAATCCGCTTTGCTGTAACTGGACCGACACCTTTAATTAATCCACTGCCCAAATACTTTTCAATCCCTGTAAGTGTAGCTGGTTTGGTTTCTTTATAATTGATTACTTGAAATTGCGGTCCATATTGGGGATGTTCACGCCAAAAGCCTGTTAGCTGTAGTGTTTGTCCGGGCTGAATATTAGCAAAACTGCCAACAATGGTTGTTAAATCCTTGGCACTAGAGCGAGTTAACCGTGCCACTGTGTAGCCTGACTCCTCTGAGTAGAAAGTTAGCCGTTCTACTACTCCCGTAATTGTTTCTTGGGGAACAGAAGTATTAATTTGTTGGGGAGCAGGGTTTGGTTTTGGTAAAGTGGACATTATTCGCTAAATTGATGCCAAGTGTAGTCATCACAAAGTTGTACTTTGAAAGCAATAAAAGTAGAATTATAGTACATATCTACTAAATACAGTAGCGTAGTCATTGCCAGCGGCACAACAACCGTGTTGCAGCGGACGAGATAGATATCTTGGTGATGGGGCAACTAACTGGACACCGCCAAAGCTCAATGCTTAGGGTGGGAGCCGCTATATCTGCCCCTACTTAAAAAAATGTTTTTCTGAGCAAGGAATTCATTTACTCTCTTTCCTGCTAGTATCTTTCCAGGATCGGAATTAGTTTTTTTAATTCAAATAAACTATCCAAAACTAGGGTTGTCGGCAGCCACTGACCAGGAACGTTATGCCAACATTTGAAGAATCAAGAATTAATAGATGATTGAAATTGTTGAAGCAGACCTTAGTATACCTGCTCATGCGGATGCTATGGTTCAATTAATGGATGAGTATGCGCTCGACCCGATGGGCGGTGGTAAAGGTCTGTCCGACTACGTTAAAGCAAATCTCTCAGCAGAGCTTGCAAAGAGATTTGCGGCTCATGTCATTCTTGCGCTTGTCGATGCCGAACCCGCAGGGCTTGTTGTCTGCTTAGAAGGATTCTCTACGTTCGCGTGCAAGCCATTACTTAATATTCACGATGTCATCGTTGCTTTACCCTACCGTGGTAGAGGCTTGTCCAAACTGATGCTACAGAAAGCGGAGGAGATCGCGTTCGATTTGGGCTGCTGCAAACTCACGCTAGAGGTACTGGAAGGAAACCATGTTGCCCAGTCAGCATACAAGGCGTGCGGATTCAGTGGCTATGAGCTAAATCCCCAGATGGGCAAGGCATTATTCTGGGAGAAGAAACTAGGAGAGGTGACTGATGGATCAAAAAGTCCTTAAAGCAGATTGATATGATTACTTGCTATTTGCGCTACGTTATCGACCCTGACAATGAAGTTGTTTTAGCAACAGACCCAGATTGGGAAGGAGAAACAAATGCCTCCGGCACGCTACGCGAATGCATGGCATCTCAGAGAAACGTTGGGTTTAAGAGAACCAAAACGAGTAGTTTACACAGAGATTACAGCATCAGCGGTGCGAAGTGCGATGGCGCATAGCACCCGCTCCCGCGATGGGCAACAGCACCCGCATAGCGATCGCTCTATCCTAAAAAATCTTGCCCAACATCAATTCTTTCAGGTGCTTGTGAGCAACGGGCAGAAAGTTTTTTTTAACACATTGACTAAGTGCGATTTCTTGCTAGTTTACCTAAGCTTTTCAACACAGCCAAAACCGTATACAACTCATTCCCTGGATTGAAAATATAGAACAAGCGAGAAAACGCATACTTTGGTGTTTTCTCTTTAATCAACTTCACGAAGATGAAACTACCGCCATTGGTGATTAGTCCGTATATCGGTTTATCAGCTTCAGAAATTGCCAGCATATAAGCAAGAAGCTGCGCTTTACCTACTTCCACAGAAAAAGCTGCTTGTTTGGATTCTATGACTACTACTACTAGTTGTTCAAACAAAACTAAGACATCAATCTGTCCTTTAACTGTTACACCAGCATCCTCTGCGGTAATTTCTACAGATTTTTCTGATTTAACATGAAATGGAGATAGATAAAAGTCAGCTAAATCCAATAAGGGAGACAACACCACCATCTTGACAGTATTTTCGAGCAGAGGTGGGTACTTAAGCAAATTGGCATAACTGGCCTTAACTCTGTCAAGTTGTTGTTTTTCTAATTCTGTAATTTCTTGCAAGTCAACAAACCACTCTGTAAAAAATGGCTCATCCTCAACCAATTGGAGTCCAAATTCTGTCTCTAATTCCAGTAAAGTGACGTCTTTAGCCTGTATTGTTTGAACCATAAAAATTTATTTCCCAATTAATAACTTTATTCACCAAATATATCTATATTACCAATTGCGTACTCAGATGAATCTACGGTCGAAGATGGCAAACCCTGAAGTTCAGCTTTATTCCTCATACTTTCCACCTTATCTGCTTCTCTAATAGCTAATGGATTGATTTGCTGACGTTCGGCTAAAAGGGCGGAAACTGAAATCTCCAATGGTGGTAGTTTATCATTGGTAGGCACAGGCATATCTTCTGGAAACATTTGACAGAAAGTAGTAGCCGCAGCCCTCTCAACAATAGTTTGGATTTCAGCACCTACACAGCGATTAGTTTCTTTAAGCAATCGTCGCCATTCCTCTTGACTGTAAGGGTCAATGCTACCAGAAACATCACCACTAAATCTATCATCAAATCTAGCACAATGCAGCTTGAAAATACCGTGTCTTTCTCCATAATTGGGCAGGTCTACTTTGTAAATGTAGTCAAATCTCCCTGCCCTAGTTAATTCTGGTGGTAGCCATTCTAAACGATTTACACTGGCAATTACAATTACATCACTGGTGCGTTCTTGCATCCAGGTGAGTAACTGTCCTGCTAACCTTCTAGCTATATCATCATCTCCAGCAAATCCTTTATCAAAGTCATCAAAATAAATGACAACTTCATTCAGACAGTCTACTAATTTTAGTAATTGTTTTAGTCTTCTTTCTGCTTCATTACCATAGCTTCTCAAGTTTCCCCAATCTACTAAAATAAGCGGAACACCCAAAATTTGGGAGCATACTTTAGCAGAGTGTGATTTACCAGTACCTGGGGGGCCTACCAGCATAACGCCTTTAGGAACTCTGAGTTTGTAGGCTTTAGCAAGGGGACTGAACAATCTTTTAAATTTCTTAAAAGCCTCCTGCATCAAATCCAATCCTCCCAAGGGAACTTGGGGAGTAGGAATAAACTCAATTGCATAAAGTCTATTGAGCAAATTAATTTTATATTGGAGTAATTGTTTAGCTATTGCTTCTGCGCTAGTTTCGTCCTGAAAATTAATTGATTTTAGCCCTTTGATAAAGTCTGAAATATATAACCCAATCCCGCTACGGACAATAGTAATTTTGTCCATCTCGGTCAATGTTGGTGATAAAATTCCCTCTGCTTCTTCACTAATAGCCATGATAATTTCTGAAGTATCAGGCAATTCTTGAGTAAGTAGAGGAATTTGAGCAGCAAGTTCTGGGTGTAAGTTAGCTTGAGAACCTAAAATAATAGCACACTTAATTTTACCAATAGCAGGTTGAGAAAACGAAAGATTGAGCAAATTAGACTTGACCCACTCAGATACCAGGAAAAATTGGGTTTCTTGCGGTACATTGGCACTAATCCAAGGGTACAAATTCTCAATAATTAATATACCTGCTGCGTCAAAAGATTCCCAAAATTTCAAAATTCTAAATTGGTCTTTTAATTCTTCTACTGGTGTGGGAGTAAATTCATCAAAACTTTCAAAAGTTAGATGTACATTATTAACGTATTCAACCTTCTTAATTATCTCTTGTCCCAAATTCCATAGGTAGCACTTAATGCCCATTTTTGAGCAATACTGGCAAAGATATCGGAGCATTCGATATCTTTCCTGTACAGGAGATTCACAAATGATGACAGGTTCTCCTGCTGTAATTAATTTTGGCAATTTGTCAAAAAAATATGCGGCCATATTAAACCATGTCCATCTTGAGAACTGGAGATTTTTCAACAGCCAGTTGAGATATGTAGCCCTTGGTATATGAACTTTTCAGTCAATACTGTAAAAACTACAGGTACAGATTTCAACCTGGATGAGGTTTATATCTATAAACTTTTACTAAAATGATATCTCTGGTTTGATAATATGGCTAGTATTAAATTACGTAAAAATTGACATCAATTGATAGATACGATATTTGAAAGCAAAATAGATTAGATTGCAGTTTTAGATAAAAAAGGGTGTCTTTATGATGGTGGTGGTGTTAGTCAGATGCAACAATGGCTACTAAATCAACTCCGGTTTATCCCATCATTTTTATTCCCACCTTCGCTGATACTAAAAATCTCTCTCCTTGTATTAAACCGAATGGTAGTGGTAGTGCGACTGTGGGTGCTTCTGAGGAACGGTTCGGGCAAGTGCTAAGATATTATTTTGGTGATTGGGTACGTGAGCAACAGGAGATGCTGCCAAATAGTCACGACCGCCCTTACACCGCAGATTTTGTAATTATAGAGCCAAATACTGAGCTACATCTTGATATTGAAGTGGATGAGAGCCATTGTTTTTCAACAGGAGAACCTACGCACTTTATTGGTGATGATGATTATAGGAATCGGTGTTTTGTAGAAGCTGGGTGGGTGGTGATACGGTTCGCGGAAGAACAAGTGGTTAGTCAGCCAGAACGCTGTTGTCGTTTAATTGCTAATGTGTTAGCAAAGTTAAGTGGAAATAAATCATTGAGTTACCAGTTTGCAGATGTTCCACAACTGACTCCCATTAAGCAATGGTCAAGGAGACAAGCAGCTTCCTTGAAAAAAAAGAAGTACCGCCAAGGATACCTGTCAGCTACGCCATGAAAATAGCTAGGAGAGTGACCAACTCCGTAAATTTAATTGAAATATTTTTGAGAAAAAACAACCAGACTTGAGTCTGGTTGAAGACAGAAGCGGTCGATTCACTCCTTGCACATATAATAAGGGCATCAGCCCTGACTCATAATGAAAAAATTAGGTTTTACATATATATCTGATTTGTAATCTGTCATCATCCCCAGTTGAGACATCAGCCTGTAATTTGCTTTCATTTAGCAGATAAATATAGTTTTTAAGCAGACGTGTTTTTTGGATATTAATTACCTCTTATTATAAGACACATAGCACCTTATTTAGCAGAAAATATCCACCGATCAAAGTCCGGTGGTTGCTAACCGCAGCCCTAAAATATTTAAATTGTTTTATTGACATTCGGCGCTCTAAAGAGATGCAGATTCTTGGTTCAAATTGGCGGCAATTTTAATTGCCGATTCGCTACATCTCTCACATAAATGATGGTGTTGATTGGTTTCTTTTTGGCAAACCAATCAACACCTTGGGAGTTTTCCGCCTACACTCTATTTCCTATAAATACTGAATAAGCCTTTGAGTTGATTTTGATAGGTAATTTAACTAGCATAATTACTGTTTTAAGTATGTATCAACCAAAACTGTTGATTACCAAATGTGATCCATGGGACACAAAACCGCGAAGCAAGTTTTGGAAACATTGAGAAATGTGCAGTTGCAGCAACTGCACACAGTCTTGCTGAGTTTAATGATCAAAAACAAGCGATTCCTTCGGAGCGCTTCGCTATCGCCTTTGGCGCTGCGCTCCGCGCGATCGCTTCCAGCGGGGCGTAACCCATCGCTGGAGAGCGCCGTCAGAGCCATCGCGCGAGCGGGGACTGTTGCCCAACCATCGCCTCCGTCGCTCCGCGCGATTGCCTCCGGCACGGCAAGGCCGAACGCACCTCCGTTCTTTAACCCCCCCTGTACAATTCACTCGCGCCCTGCCCTCATTGCAAAGTTTATAATTACTCGGCTTTGTTTCCAAGCAAGATATGATAATTATCTATGTTGTCACCCGTGCATCTTTATAGCCATCACTATGATTGCAGCCAAAACACCCACTAGAAGACACTGGGATCTGTTTGAGATTTACAAAGCTAAGGTTGCTATTAAGATGGAGCCTGAAGAGTTCCTAAAACACTGGGTTGTCAATTACGAAGAACTTGCCGAATTGTGCGGACGATCTAAAAGCACTGTAGCTCATTGGTTTTCCCAAGGTGAACATCGTAGGGAACCGTCAGAAGCTGATAAACGCAGACTGGCAGAAATTCATGCTCTGTGGACTCAATTTGAAAATGAACCTGTTCACCTCAGAGAACTCTGGGCGAGAAAGCGCCGTCGCAAGCACGATATAAATTGTAATGATTAGTTGTCGCATGTGCATTGTTTAGTTGTCACCATGACAACAGTGACTTTATTCTGTGTGATAGCTATTCCTGCTCAACACAGGTGAATCATGATTACCCAAAGCTTCTTATCCGAGATTGAAGACCCAAATGCACCCGGAGCAAGTCAAGGGACTCTGTTGTCAGTCCCTTTTAAAGAACCGCTCAAACATCTCTTGATAGGTTCTCCTAAAGCTGTAACCAGTACAATTCACTACTTACAGGTTATTGGCTATGCAGAGGTTGGAGATTGGAGTCCTCTGCTACCAAGCCCTAACCCAAACGAGGTTATGAGTATTTTGAATAGACCTATTGTGGTGCAATAGGCACTGTTACTTTGCCAGACTCAGCAAATAATGCCCCCTCTAGGGGGTTTTTTGTGATGTTTGACACTTGAGGGTCTACCCTGCGGAGCGTTCCCGCCCGCAGGGTAGACACGGGGCATCTTGAGTGCCTTTCCCATCTAGCTGATTGATTGGACTCAAAGAAGAAGAGGCGAAAGATATCGCCCTGGCCTCAAATACCACATCGCCAGTGGATTCTCGCTCCAAAGTTAACGCCAGGGGAGATTACGAATTTATCAAGCAGTACTTAGCTCAGTTAGAAGTATCAGAAAACAGAAAATTTAGAATCGCCTATTACCAGAACCAAAGCGGCGCTCCTAGAAATACCCACTGCAATATTACCCACCTGTTCAAGCTGATAAACAGCCTTGACAGAAATAGATACAACCCCGACGGTAACACCAGAAGCAAGCACCCCACAGGTACAAACACCCCCAGCCACATCACAGACGCTGAGAGGGAAAGATTAACTCTTTTACTTCCTCTACTTCCTCAAGCTCTGTGGATAGAGCAAAGACTGTACGAAATTATCCAGGAACATATCAGCAATCCCAGGAGAAAGGGTGTCAACGATTTAGCCTCAATTGGGGGTAAAGACAAGATACGCGCAAAATTTATCACGACGTAAAGTTTTGTAAAGTAGTCATGTATTTATGTCTTTCAAACATTGCCTAGTTGGGTTCATTTTAGGCAATATTTGAGATTGAATCTAATGAAATGATAGGGTTTGAAGCTTTTTTCCTTGATCCACCCACTTCCCTTTTCGGTCAAGTTAATTTGAAGGGCTGTGACTTTGGCGATCGCTTCAATTACCACTAACTGTAACATTATTTTTACAAAAGAGGGGATAAATGAAAAAATAACTAATGAATAGCCGAAATTCAGGGGTATTTATTAAGGTTCTTTATATTTCTTAATATCGTGATAAATTTTGCGCGTATCTTGTCTTTACCCCAATTGATATGCGTAAAAATACCCTTCTCCCCGACAGCAAGTACTCTTTTGGATTTAGTGCGCCAGCCGACCTTGCATTACCCATAATTGCATCTTACAGGGTATTCCTGGACAAAGAGTATAGCTGGATTCTGCCTTTTGACGAATTCGCTGAAAATTTTCTCCAACATCTGTGGGGTAACTATTTCCGCAAATATTTAATATCGGAGAAATTAGCCGGAAATACAGTGAGCACAAAAATCTGCCGCAATCAAGAAATTTGGGAAAGCCTGTACATTAGTGCCCAAAGTTATCTAAATCAGCATTTGGTGAAGATTGTCAACTCTGCTAAACGTGAAGAATTAACGCTGACACCAAGGTGACAGGGAGCAACGCGAAAAAGTGAGGTGCTGAAATCGGGTACGTAAATAGCCTATTTCGGGATGCGCTCGCAACGAAAATACCCGGTTTTGTTGAGAATCTAGCGGTGGAATTGAGAATTAAAGCCCGATCTCACTTTGGAGCGTTGCTCCCAGTTGACATTCTCTGCACGGTTGTTAAAAAGCAACCCATTGCTCAAAGTTCTGTAAAAATGTGACCCATGGGACACAAAATGGGGCAGCATCCAGGATTTGCCAATAAGCTTTAAGCTTAAGCTGCGGTGGATGATATTGGTACGATTGCCTTGGATGCGGAGTTGACGAGCGCTGGGATAGTAAAGAGATTGCCTCTTCAATTTGTGCTAATCTCAAAGCGATCGGCGGGCGCTCCGCGCCATCGCTTCAGTCTTCTGCTCTAACTGTGAAAATCTTTGTTTTAAGTCCTCATCTACACCGTTTTCTACACGTGCCTCTATACTATATGCGACTTGGGTAAGTTGAGTTTCCAGTTCATGCAGACGAGTTTCTACATTAGTGTCTATACCATTCTCAAACCCCTACTCCACGGTCGATTTCACTTTAGGTGTCGGTTCGCAGACAAAGTGAAAAACGTCGCGGACTAATTGAAAAAAGTTGCAGACAAGTTGAAAATTTGGAGCTACTCCCGTCAATACAGTCGATCATTTAATGGGGTGGAAAAGTCCATCGTCACCAAACCGCCAGCCAACAGAACCAGGATCTTTCGACCGACACCACCTTTCAAAATCCTCTCCTGTCTGATTCTGGCATTCCCGCTCCAAAGTTGCCATATCGATACCCAATCTTTTAGCTAAATTTTCACCCTTGTAAGCTTGCAGTTGCAGTTGGGGTGGGTGGTAATTAAAAGATTGTCTCCTGGAACCACCAGAAGAACGCTGGCCAAGAATCGAGATAGCCCCCTCAATTTGAGCCAATTTTAAATTAATGGCTTCAATTTTCTGCTCCAACAGCACAACTCTCTGTTTTAAGTCCCCATCTACACCATCGTCTAAATCCGTTTCTACCCCAGAAATAACCGAATTAAATTGAGCCTCCAGTTCCTGTAAACGAGTTTCTAAACCGTTCCCAGTACCAGGAACAGGAACAGGCCCAAGGACGTGATGTAAACCTTGAATAACTAAATCGGTAGCAGTGGTATTACGTTCTCGCGCCGCAGCACGCAGTGCATTGGTAAGGGTTTTGGGCAGTTTAAAATTAATCGATTCGCGTTTCACAATCGCCATGTCTGTACCGCCTATACACCCACGTATAGACAGTTTAGCTTATAACAGCCAAGACAGCGCTAATTCGCACACTAATTGAAAAATTGTAACGTTGTCAGTGAAAAAGTAACTTTGTCAAGTAAGATACATCATAACCTGACAAAAACGGCAAGGTACACATTGGCAGTTGGGGTAAGAAGCATCAGCAACAGTTGATGCAAAAAAGTTATAGGCAAATTCCCCAGTTTGAAGATGAACACAATCATCTGGTGGGAATCTCAAATTGAGCGGGATTACATCTACCTACTAGAAATAGATAAAAGCGTCCTTGCCTATCAAGGTCAACCATTCCGCATCACCTATAGCGACAACGGTATTCTCAGAACCTACACCCCAGATTTCTGGGTAACCAGACCAGATAAACAACAAGTTGTAGAAGTCAAACCTGTCAGCAAAATTAACTCACCAGAAAATCTTAATTTGTTTAGGCACATTCACATTCTGTGTCAACAACAAGGCAGAGAATTTGTAGTAGTTACTGACACCATGATTCGGATTCAACCCAAACTGAACGTTATAAGGATTTGGGGCAACGAAATTCGCGCATAAAGTGAAATCGCTTGCGCGAACCCGCACTGACACTATCATCAGCGATATCGTTTGAGGTTAAGAGAGCTAGCCTCATCTTCACCCGCATGTAGATAGTTGTCTATCGTGATTTTTCCTGACGAGTGTCCCAGAGTTTTGGTGATGACGTGAATAGGCGTGTTTTTAGCAGCATGGGTGGCGTGGCTGTGCCGCAACCAGTGTGGGGAGGGGATGCGACTTAACCCTGCTACTTCGGCAATGGATTTGATGATGCGGCGGATATGGCGATCGCCGATGGGTTCACCCGTTTTTTGGCTTGTGAAAAGCGGCTCGGTTTTGTCTTTGGCGTGTTGCCGATTAGCCAGCAGGTATTGGTAAAGTTCTGTTGGTATGGGAACATCGCGCTCCTTGTCTCCTTTGCCTACCACTTTGATATAAGGTAGCCCGGACTGATTTGAATGCATGGTAGCCCAGGTTAAACCACTCTCACCTACCCGAATAGCACCGTAGTAAAAAAGCTCCAGAATTAGTTGGTTGCGTAGCGCTTGTATCTTTTTGTGAGGAGTGGGGGCTTGTTCTACAACTTGTGCGGCTGCGTCGAATAGCATTTCAATTTCAGTCTCAGTCAGGGTGCGCTCCTTAATCTTTTTGCGCTCCGGAGGTACTTTCAACAACATTGCCGGATTGGCCCGCAAGTAGCCTACATCGCAAGCGTAGCGCAGAAAACTTTTAAGGGAAGCAAGGCGACGACGGACGGAAGCACGGGCAATTTCTCCTGTTTTCTCTTTCTTAAGTAGGTGAGCTTTGTAATTGTCCACATCTTCTTTGGTGGTGGCGTGGAGGTTTAAATTGTCTAAGTCTGGATAGTCAATGCCTAGCCGCCACTGAACAAAGTGCATCACATCATTTCGGTATGCCCGCACAGTTTGCTCTGACTCCCTACTCAAGAGCCAACTAGAAAACAGTTCGCTGGTAGTTTCCGCCCCAGTGATTTTGGGCGTGCCAGTTGCCTGTACCACCGCTTCGACCGTTGCTTTGATCACCGCTAGTTGTTCCGGTGATAACTGAGCGAGTGCAACCCCTAATTCTTCTGTATCTACACCTGCGTCTGTACGTGATAACGTCATCACACAGCCTCAAAATAATACGCGGAATAAAGCGGGTTTATCCGCCCCAAAAAAATGTCCGATAACGTTTGTTCCCAGACATTTTTAGTCTCATTCTACTCCCCCTTGCTACTCTACTCACTACTAACAAAAAGGGTTTTGCCAAATTAATTGAAATGTTAACTTGTGTGAACGCACGAGTCGGTTTTCTGATACTCAAGAGCGAGGGTCTTCATCAGGCTTAGTATCCAAAACTACTCTTGTCATAGACATTCTGATATTAATTCACCGCCCGTGTTTGTTCCAGAAGCTGGTGCTGTTAGCTTCCGGAACAAACCGCCGCAGGTGAACGGGAGCAACTGTTTAGGAGCGCGATGGTCTCCGACCGACCGGAGGTCATCGCAAGAAGGCGGGGCGTAAGCCCATCGCACCAATAAAGTGCAGATAAACCGCGTCTACTTTGAAACCCATAGTTTTTTCTTAATCGGGTTTTACTCCCAAATCCTATACTTTCGCCTGTTAAGAGTTCCCTTTTGAACTTGGACGAGGTTTAATTCTCGTGAAAGCGCAATTTACCTACCTTGGTACGCCGTAAAATCTATCGTGTCAAGTCTAATTTGTTATTGAAATTCGGAAATCCTTTTCTAGTAAAGGCTACAGGTTTTAGGGGTAGACGGTAATTACCAACCCACAGAACCTGTATTTTGAAAATCCCTTGCGCTGCGATGGCACAAAGCGCCTACGGTGGGCGATCGCAACACAATTAAGCTTTGCCTAGAGACTGGCATTCTAGAAAATGCCCATAATCTCTTTTCAGATGACAATTAATTGTTAAGTGGACATTTTAGCTTGGTGTCAGCGTTAATTCTTCATGCTTGCTGGAGTTGACAATTTTCACCAAGTGCTGATTGAGATAACTTTGGGCTGAAATGTACAGACTTTCCCAAATTTCTGAGTTGCGACAAATTTTAGTCCCCACTGTATTTCCTGCTGTTTTCTCCGATATCAAGTATTTACGGTAATAGTTAACCCACAGGTGTTGGAGAAAGTTTTCGGCGAATTCGTCAAAAGGAATAATCCAGTTATAGTCTTGGTCTAGGAATACCCGATAGGATGCAATGATGGGTAGTGCGAGGTCAGTTGGCGCACCAAACCCAAACGAGTACTTGCTGTCGGGGAGAAGGGTACTTTTGCGTGTATCGATTGATGCTAAGTCGTTGACACCCTTTCTTCTGGGGTTGCTAATATGTTCTTGGATGATTTCGTACAGTCTTTGCTCTATCCACAGAGCTTTGGGAAGTAGAGGCAGTAAAAGAGTTAATCTTTCCCTCTCAGTGTCTGTGATTTGGCTTGGGGTATTCGTACCTGTAGGGTGCTTGCTTCTTTTATTGCCGTCGGGATTGTATCTATTTCTGTCGAGGCAGTTGATCAGCTTGAACAAGTGGTTAACATTACATTGAGCATTTCTAGGAGCGCCGCTTTGGTTTTGGTAATAGGCTATTCTAAATTTTCTATCTTCTGCTCTTTCTAACTGGGCTAAATACTGCTTGATAAATTTGTAATCTCCCCTAGCGTTCACTTTGGAGCGAGAATCTACAGGAGAAGTGGTATTGGATGCGAGAGCGATATCTTTAGCTTCCTCTTCCTGGAGTCCGATGTGGATGGTAACTTTGACTCTGGCTTGGGTTAGGTCATATTTGTAATTTTTAGCACTTTCAAAAGCTAAAACTGTGTGACCTCCATTGATAATGCCATCGCTACCCCCCTCACTAGCTTCTAAGACTTCTAACTCCAGTTCGGTTTTGTTTTTGCTGGGCTTAACTTTATTCGCTGACAGAACGATTCCACTGTGACGAGAGAAAAATTTTTCTGGTTGAGTCGTCACAGAGTCAAAGATTTGTCGGTATGTCGCACTTTTGCGGTTGGGTTCCCGGATGTTGGGTTCTAGGGGTAGGTTTGTGGGAAACGTGTCCACATGGGCGGTGGCGATGATGCAATTGGGGTTTGCATGGAAATAGTTGTCTACTTTAATAATCCAGTTTTTCGGCATGGGTGGTTTCTGCATCTTAGCGATACATTCTCAATTATTCTTCTCGTGGGAAGAAGCTCGCGCTTAAAGATTATATTTTGTAATTTATGTCTAAAGTTAAAGTTGTTGCGACTGGCAACGTCTGAACAACTGGCGGCAGTCCCCACCCGATAGCAAAGTAGGGGAGGGTAGTTCAGCATTGGGAGCCGCAATGAATAGCATTTCCAGCCAGAGGCTGGAAACGAGATTTTAAAGGGGTTTGGGCTTAAGTTGACACCAATGGTAGTTCAGTACATACCATTCAGGAGCGCTTCAGCAAATTTAGCTGGAAATTCCTGAAAAGAGTTGAAATGTTTTAGAGTATTGACCATTAGATACCCATGCGTAGCAAGTGACTGGTGCTGTAGCGTCCAAGCGATGTCCCAGGAATAGAGCAAGATGAGCAGGCCCAGCAAAAAATAAATGGATTTCTTTACCGCCTATGCACACTAAGTTATTGACAATTAATTTTTTAATGCCTCCAACGGCATTGTTGGCATGTTGTGGAGAAGTAATAGGATGCTCTCCTCTAATGTGAAGCAGTGGCTCACCTGTGAGTCCATACTTCTCCAGATTAACTTCGACTTCAGGAATAATATCTCGAAGAATACCTATGCTAACAACCAAGCGGGTTCCTGTTCTGCCTATCATCTGATGAGCCAAAGGATAAACGGGGGTTTCTTGAGTGGGATGAGCATCTGTTGCCCATACCTCTTCACGGTATTCCATTTCAATTGCGTAGCCCCTAACAGCTGAGAAGACAGATCCTATTGCAAGACATGCTGCCAGACGACGATTGCCAGCAAGCCTGATTCGCTTAGTATTTCTATACTTTTCAATCCAGCTTCGAGTATCCTGTAGTTCAATGAGTAAGCGATTCCACTCTTGGGATGGGGCAATCGCACGAGTTTCACCACCAGAAAAAGGGGCCCAATCGAAACACAATCCATGATGCTCTGGGTTATTTTCAGAGGTAATGGCTGTGTAAATCAGGATGGGACGGAGGGCTGGTAGTTGACTGGGAGGAATTTTTTCCCGTAGTTTTGTCTCTAACTCTTTGCGGGTAATATTTTGATTCTTGCGCTGTCGTATAAATGTACCTAAGTGATTATAAATATTATCAAAAGTTCTAAAAGATAAATCTTCATATTCACTCAGATTGTCAGCCAAAGACTGCTTAAAAAGAGCTTCGCCATGAGATTTTGCGGTGTTCCAATCTGCCTCGACTATCACCTTTTCAAAAATGAAAAAGGCATCTTGTTCTGTGCCGCCAATTTTTTTGACTAGGCGGGTATACTCTTTGAAAGAATTTTCTTTGACTGTAGAGTTTTCTTCATAAAAATCTTGAGGATTACGAACGCGGCGCAATCCATTTACCAAAGGCTCTAAGTCTCTGGAAACTCCTGCTACAAGTATAAATTGGTGATAGGTGTTTGGACTACCAGCATCTACTTCTCGGAACCGTTGAATTTCATTTAAAAACTTAGATGGTTGGAGTGTATGGTCTTTAACTTCAAGAAACTCTATCGCAAACCCACGGCCGGGTACAAAAAACTTTGCCTCTACATCTCCAATTCCTTCCCGGATCATAGCTGTGAAGCCATCCTGAGCTAGCCAAGCAGGAATGCGAGCAAGCATGACTTGCTCTTGAAAGGAAAAGCCACCTTCAGCAATATCACCACCACGAGACTGTGGTTCTAGGAGTGAGGGAGTCAAATGTTCGCTCTCTGTCATGCGGTTTGCTGCTCAGTCGGTTTTTCCAAAATAGAATACCCTTCAACGGGATTGGAACTCCAACTTTGGAGTTTTGAATCTGAGGCGTGTGATGATGGTCCGAGCCATTTTCCAGTATCTAGCCACAGTTCATAGTAATATAACCATAATGCAGTCCACGGGATGATAGTCTTTGCAAGCAGCATATCTTTCTGCCACGGTTTTTCTTTGGGGTAGTAGAGGCATAAAGTTCCGTCTTTCCAAACATGGGGAGGTCGTGATGCCAAAGAGGGAGATATGACATTAACGGTTGGGTAAGAGCTGAGTTTGTAGCGGATTGCTACTCGATATTTTGGGGAAAACTGACGGGGTTGAAGCGTGCCTCGCCATACAGCTACCCCACGCTCTCGCCTGTAAGCGAACCCAGGAAATCGGTGCAATATGTGTAGGTTTTGCAGCCCCAGGTTGATAGTGGGTTTCAATTGAGAATATTCAGCCTTGGTCAATCCCATGAAACTTGGTTGCAATGGTTGAAGTGTATAAACCAGAAGCAGGTTGGCTGGGCAGAATCAAACCAGTAGAGCTGACGTAAGATTTGCCAGGTAAACCCACTTTAGCCAATTGAGACGCAGCGGTTTCTACCTCTGATGGAAAATATTCTTCTTTAAAGATTTTTTGCCAGTATTTAATTGCCTTCTCCCGATCATCAGTCTCTAAAGCTTTAGCTGCCCAATCCCGTCCCTCATTAATCCGTCTCATGAAGGTTTCAAAGTGGGTGCGACTCCAGTTCCAAGAGATGTTATGACCAAGGATTGGATCGGAGAGGTTTGGGGTTGCAACATTGCTAGTATATAGCAGGTGATCGTATTGGCAGTAAATAGCATCCAAAAGCTCGTAAAATAGAACTGCCAATGGCTGTGTCATGTCTAAAGTGTTCTTTTGGATATGATTAACTAGCAGAGCGCCAAGCCAGTAACTCTTGGGTTTGCGGCTTTTCATTTGGCAGTCACGGAAGTGCTTCAGAAGCTTGCCAAGTGGTTTAACTTTGTGGTCGTGTTTTTCCTGTAGCTCATTGAGTAAGTTGATATACCCGATGGGGTGCGATGCAATCCACTTATTGAATCCTCGATCTGGGACGTAAAGCACACTCTCGAATCCATTTGGTGCAATGCAAGGAACAAAGTCTAGGTGGAAATCTTTGCCTTTGAAGTAGACATGGACGGATCGGCGTGCCCGCTCTACTTCTATTTCCGCTTCTGCATATCCCTCAAAGCCCAAAGCTTTTGGCAAGCCATCAAGCAACTTTTTCATGTCTTGAATTAATCGTTTAGCCTCTGGTTCATTTGCCTTTGGATCGCCAGGGACACGTATTAGGGTATCTACGTCTTTAACATCACCTACTGCCATTTTTTGGGCGTATGAGCCTGCAAGTCGAGAGTGAGGGTAGACAGTGGGAAAATCTTTGCTTTTGGCAATGTACTCACGGACTAAGGGTGGCAAATCGCGTGCTGCATCAAGGCGTTCTTGGGGTGGTTGAATGTTCTTGAGCAGTTCTTCAAAGTGTGTGATAAGCGGAAACATCTATTTTTTTTACCTTTACTGAATTGGGCTATTCATAGCGCAGCGCTATGGTAATTTCTTTTCATATGCCACCATCATCAATATTTGAATCAAATATATCTTCCAGAAAAACTTACTCGTATTACCTATCGTTAGTAACCAAATTCATTTGAATTCAGCCGACATTGACTCACACTATGTCAGTGTGTAGCACTTTATTACACTGTATTTTAATGCTTTTTGATTAAAAAGAACAATTGTACTATTAGTGAAAACCGTACTATAGTTAGTAGTAATTTTACGGTTTATCGTTCAGTCTGGTGATTAACTCAAGGTAAGGGGAGCGATCGCTCTCCTCTCAATTCATGTACACTTCGTCATAGAGTTGTTGCTCCGCAAATAATTCATGCAATGGGAATATTGCTTACCCAGGAGTAAGTAAAAAGTGGATTTTTCTGCTAAACGAGACTATAAGGTTTATTTCTGTCCTGAATCAGCGCACCATTCAACAACTCCCTGACGCACCCAAAAGTGGCAGTGGCATTCGTTAAGCTGCCTAACAGAAGGATTAAGTGTTGGTCGCCCCAACGAATCAATGGCGATCGCCCAGCAAGGATGCCGCTTTTGATTCAAAGACAGCAAAATATTTTCACCACATCCTCCAGGGCAACGAAAACAAGCCCATTTCTGATATTCAGCATCACCAACGACTAAAATCTCCCCTGGTTTTATATTCTCAGGTGCAGGATGTGTTGGAACTATCCGTGCTGATAAGTCTGGCTGACGAATAAAACGCAGCCAGATTAATAACTGTCTAACTACACCGCGAAGAAACATCCCTTACTCCACCAGATTAAGGAAAGGCATAACATCCCCTCTGCCCCACCACTGGGCACCGGCTGTCCCGCAAACTGGGCAATTGGGATTAGGGATTGCTGCTGGTTTACGGTCAGTCGTCAGATGGAATTTACGAACCCTGTGAGCTGCTGCACCATCCTCACCACGGAAACCCTGAAGGCGGTGGACAAGTTCCTGCATCGCCATAATTGCTACCTCCGTTGTAAATAAAACAACGGCAGGGCTGGGGTTTCCTTCTCCAATAACGTAGGCTTCTGCCTTGCGGCGTTCGTACTCATCAGGATTACTGCGTTTCAACGCTTCATCCCTTGCAGCAACAGGATTTATAACTTCACGACACAATAGACAGGTGTGTCCTGGTGCAGGTGCAAGCACCGTGACGCGACCATCCAAAGCCTGAAAATTGGGCGTTTCCCCTTGAGAAACCTCAATTGCTAAACCCATATCAAATACAGGTGTTGCATAGTAGTAGGCAAACCTATTCAGCATTAGGCGACCCGTATGATCATCAGTACAACAAAAAATTACGTCGCACGCTTTCAGGGGATCGCGGCAGTCTGCTTCTCCAATCCAAGCTTGATATGTTCTCACTTGAACACCAAGTCCAAGTTCCATAAGTGACTTGGCAACAACTTCAACTTTGGGACTCATAGCATCAGCATCTGGCTGACGCGCACCGTGTAGCCGATTTAAATTTGTATCCTCAACAATGTCTTTATCGAAAAGTGCAATGTTCCGAATACCCATCTTTGGCAGCAACATAGCGATCGCACTTCCTGTACCGCCGCAACCAATGACCCCAACACGCAACATCGATAAGTCTTGATTGAGGGCCTCCCCAAAAGCTAAAGCCTGTCGCTGGAATGCTGGAGGAGAAACCCCCAGCCCCCGGTTTGGATAATACAAACGGATTTTCTGCCCAATCACACGAATCATCCGCAAGGAGATAACTTCTTGCGAACTAACCCACAGGCGACCAACCAAATTTCCATCCGGCATTAGGATAACACTCAAAATCTGTGTATCTGAGCCGTTGCGGTTTTGTGCCAGTTGAATCAAGTCTGGTTCGTTAGTATCATCTTGAATAGAGAATTCTCTCAAGCCTTCTCGATGACTGTGGAAAATGGCTAGTGTCAGGTTTTTCGCTTGTGCTGCTTGCAATGCCCGAACAAAAGAATCCGTTTTCCAGGTAATGTGTTTGGCAGAGAAAGAAACAATTTCATCCTCTGGCACTGGTATTACTTCATAAGAAATGAATTTTTGGTGAGGCTGCCCATCCCAAGGGTCGGCATTGATAACGGCCTGTCCACACAAGACATAGGCCGCTCGCTCTTTACCATCTATGGTTAATAGCAATTCGTGCAGGTAATTTGAGTGTTGCTCTTGCAATGTCAAGCTTACAGTATTCAAGCAGCCACCTCCAGAGCATTTTCAATCCGTTTGAGCATTGTCCATATGCCATCTGTACCAGGTCGCCACTCGTTATTATGTCTCGACCATCGCTGCCATTTCTGACCATTAAATTGGTGTGGTTGATCGGCTGCCTTTGGGTATTTTGCACCTTGTACCAGCTTTACCCACGGCAGCAGGTAAAACATATCGGGGGGTGCATCTGGGTATCCGCTCGGCAAGAGAATTAAGATATCTGCCTGTTCAGTATCAAAACGGCCAAGTGGTAACTGAAATTCGCGTAAAATAACGCCCTTTTGACTGGCATCTACCACTTCTTCAAAAGGTAAACCCCTGTTTTCCAGGTATTGGCGATCGTTTGAGGGTAAAAAGCTCATTACTTAACCCTCCGTTGTAGTCTTTTTACCAGTGAAGAATCGCTCGACTCCTGGTGCTTGTAAATCGACAGATTCGTTATCGGCAATTGGGCGGTCTTCTGCACCACGTAGTTCAAGCCAAACTCCATAGGATGCAAGGTCAACGCCAGCAAGTTCCTTCAGCTTTAACCCTGTGATAATTGGCGCTCCCCATTCAAATCGCCGACCGTCGATGACAAAACGGAAGGAGCGATCGCTCTTGCAAGTAATGAATCGCTCGATACCAGGCTTTCTGAGTTCAACGGTTTCATCAAGGCGGATTTCTTCTAACTGACCGTTGTTTAGCACTTGGAAGATAAGGTACTCATCCACAGGTCTCTTGCTTGCTTCATCAAGCAGCTGCCCTCCCGTAATCACGGGGTCGTCTACTTTGTAACTTCGGTCATCAATCCGCACTAAGTAGTGTTTTGCAAGCGGTGGTTGTACAGCCCCGTGCTGCTTGACCCACGCTTCCAGTTCAATCTGCTCAACCACGATATTGTTCGTCATATTGTTGTTGCATAAGTGACTTTTGATTTCACTTGTGAAATTTTATCCATTATATTGCACACATGATTTAAAATTGCAAGAGTGAAATTGGAGATGAAATGGCAAAAGGACAGTTTGATGTTGAAGCTTTTTATGCAGCATTAGACAGCCAACGGCTGTCTAAGCGTATGACATGGAAACAAGTTGCCGAAAAATCTGGTGTTAGTGCGTCTACCTTGACTCGGATCGCGCAAGGTAGACGACCAGATGTAGACAGTATGGCGGCTTTGTTAACATGGTCTGGGCTGAACGCAGACTCCTTCATCAAGCGCGAACAGGATACTCTAACCGAATCCGAACCACTCGCTAAAATTACGGCGTATTTGCGTGCAGATCCCCATTTAACGCCAGAAGCTGCATCTGCAATGGAAGCTGTCATCAAAGCTGCTTACGAGAAACTTCGCAAGGATCAATGAGATGACATTACGCTGTGGTTTTAGTCAGGAGGCAAATGCTTATGCCAGGTAAGGCGAAGTTCCGTCGTGGCTTTAAGAAGGAGGCAAGTGCTTATGCCAGGGAGTTTCGAGCAGAGCTTGGTCTAAAACCACACGCTCCCTTATGCCCTTGGCAGCTTGCTGAACATTTAGCAATTCCTATTGTTCCACTGTCGGAATTTCAAAATGAAATTTCTGAAGAGGTTCGCTATTTTACAGAAAAAGACATAAAAAGTTTTTCTGCGATAACAGTGTTTTATGGTATGCAAAGAATAATTGTTCACAATGACGCTCACAGCCGTCTACGTCAGGCTTCTAATGTTTCTCACGAAATAAGTCATGGTATCCTTCAACACCAGCCAGATGAAGTTTTTAACGAATGCGGATGCCGGAATTTTAACCAAGAATATGAAGATGAAGCAAACTGGTTAGGTCCGGCACTTTTAATTTCAGAAGAAGCTGCCCTCCATATCGTTCAAACTGGAATGACAATAGATGAGGCTGTTGAATATTACCGCGCTAGCAAGGAAGTTATCAATATGCGTATTAATGTTACTGGAGCGCGAAAACGAATTTTATCTCGTTAGAGGGCTAATTGAATCAGTTTAACTGCAAAAATTAATAAAATCCTGGCAATCATCAATCAAAAATTTTATATGAAATCAAAAATTAATAATACTGTCATCTATATTCATAAACTTGGTCAAGTAAGTCTTTTTCGTTTTTAGCCTGCCATATTTGACAGGCTATAGTAGATTTAGATTATAGCTGATTTTAACTAGCAACAGACGCTATTTCTGGTGAGAATAATTTGTGATTTTCGATGACATATTTATAACTAAATAGTCCATTGTTTGACAAGAAAAATTTTTCTTCACTACCCGATATCTTGAGTACTGTGATAACATATGGTGGTTGAATATTGTTATTACGAATGAATTTCCTTGCAGTTGTAGAGGTTTTTTATTGATGGTTATGTTGATAGCAACTAAAGCTTGTAACCTTTGATAACAAAACTTTTCCACGTAATCTACGTCTTAAATGGTATCTACCTAGTTTTTGTCGAATTCGTTTTGGCATTTTGTACTCTCCTTAATAATCGTGCGTGGTTCTTATATCGCTTAAGTTGAATTTCAAGCTGACGGGCTTCTTGTTTACTTGAGGTCTTCCACACATAGACAATTTTGAATTCGATGCCGCGTTCTATCGCAGCACGAGTAAATGCTGATCCAGACCCTTGTAGATGCTGCTGAAATCTTTTCTTGAGGTTCGCGCACGAACCTAAGTAATAACGAGCTTGATGTTTCTCGTTACCAAGCGGACGAGATAGCTCAATCAGGTAACAGCAAGGAATTGAGGGGATTTTTCCTGACAATTCCATTTATGGTTTTTTAGGATTATTTTGAAAACTGAGGCGTTAGCTAATTGTGGTGGTTTATGACGTTACGCAGTTGAGCCTTTCTTGCTCTTGTACCCAAGTAATTACATTTGATTTACTAATGCTTACAGGCTTATCTTGACCTGCAATAAATATTTGAAAACAACCAGTTTCTAACTCATAGAAATCAAGAACTAAACCTGATTCTCTAGAGATTTTTAGAGCTAATACTTCCTGGGGAAACAATCTTTCAATTCTTAACTGTTCTTCTGGGGAAAGCTGCTTCAAAGCTTCATCTTTAACAGCCAGATGCCTGTATATAGCACTTCTAATTTGATAATAACTGGTAGCTGATTTGAGTTTTTCTGCCAGCATTAATATTTCTTGCCCAACTGGCTGCTGTTCTGTAGCGTTACTGGTGCTGGTTTGTTCGTTTTGTTTTAGCCTGGGATTAACTTATAGAGCTTTTTCTCTCTCTGTTGGGGATGTTTCTAATTGTGGAAGCATACTCAACTCAACCACTTCAGATTCAGCAGTCTCTTCCTGGGACTGCTCTTTTTCTTGGGATTTGATTTTGGCGTGATAATCTGCGAACGCTTGGCCTTCAATCAATTCCTATGTGATTACTCCTGTTTGGTGGTCTTCTTGCCCAGAGTGACGCACACAATTAATTCGCGGTTAAAATAATCATTTATTATCCGCCAGACCTAAAGGCAAGTAACCAAATTTTGCTTTTTTTTAGCCAGACGTGGAGGCGATCGCTCTTTGCTGATTTTGCTTAACCCGCTTAAAGACAGTATTTCATTGAGAAAAACGAATATATTCTTAAAATTGCAAGAAATTGGTAAAAATAGGCAGTTTTGCCAATTTTGGCACTTAATCTGATAAGTGATATTGCATTCTAGATGTTCTTTAACTTGCATTCCCACAGCATATGCAAGCAATGGGGGTACCGAATTTCCGATTTCTCTTTGGGCGTGGAGTATTGCCTCGCTGAAATTAAACCAATCGGGGTAGCTGTGCAAGCGAGCAGCTTCTCTTACAGATATAACCCGTGGCTGTTCTGGATGGAGGGGACGTAATGCGGTGCGGTTGCCACTCCCCGCTCTTAACGTCACGCAGAATCCATCCCATTGCAGCTTTTTTGACTTGGATTTAGCTTCCCTTGCACCTGGGGGAGTGTTGATGAATTGCTGAATTACTTCTGGTGTATGTGTTGTCGCTGCGAATCCCGTCTCAATGTTAGTTACTATACTAAGATTTGGGAATATTTTTTCAAGATACTTAGCATATTCTCCCTTCACCCAATCTGGATGCCATTCTTGAGTGTTTTGCTTGGGGAGTAGGGGGACTGGCGACAAGTCCGCGATCGCATCTCTAACTGTATGTTGAGGTTGATGCTTTGGCGGTATAATTTCTCCAAACCTAGATGCAACAAAAAACACCCTTTTTCTAGCTTGCGGAACCCCGTAATCTGAAGCGTTCAGGTTCCACTTTGAGAGAAAATAATGTTCTTCTAGCACTGCTTGGAGGTTAGCAGTAATGCAGCCAAACTTTTGATTTTCAATCCCCGGCACATTCTCCATGATTGCTGCAAGAGGATTGAGTTCCAACACCAGCCGAACAAACTCCCCTACCAACGAGTTTCTCTCATCTTCAACATTTTGCAGTCCGGCAACGCTAAATCCTTGGCATGGTGGCCCACCAAAAACGGCATGAATCTCCCCGTCCCAATTTATGTACTTCGCCTGAATACAGGCGCGTATTTCTTCCCCCGTCACCTCCCGAATGTCTTTGCACAAAACTGTGGCGTGGGGGAAATTATGTTGGTATGTTGCTAGGGCGATGGGATTGTTATCAATGGCGATCGCTATTTCAAATCCTGCTGCTTTAAATCCCAAATCAAATCCACCCACCCCGGAGAATAGGCTAACAGCTATTTTTTTGTTCGTTGCTGTTGAGTTCATCAAGATTCTAATTAATGTTAACTTCTTGCACTTGGCTTTAAACACACATCAATTACAATCGGAGTTATGCCTGAGTTTCAAGTCGGCTACAAAATACCCGCCCTGCGGTATTTGAGCAGTCAATGCACGAACATAGGTTACCTTTTACGGATGATGGTTTGCCTTTAGGGGGGTCGCAACCTTTTTTGGAGCATTTACTTACACTAAATGCACCACCAACTGAAGATGAGGAGTATGACATTGCTCATAGGTTTGGTGTAGATCCAGCGCATCTTAAGGATTTGATATCCCGCATGAGGTTTGACAAAAACGGACAGACCAATAATTGTCATTAATAAGCTTGGGGCATAAATGCATGGATGCCATTGAAGATTCTTCTGCGTTATGGGCTTTACTATGCAAGCCTGGATGGGAAATTAAACCCAACCCAGTAAAGCATCTACTCAAAATTAAAGCTCCTGACTACCAGGAAGCATTAATGCTTTATACCAACTATCGAAAATTTCTAGCAATGTGGGCGGCATCCCTCGATTGTACCTCTGCTTTGATAGGAATTCAGGGGATGCGTGGGTCTGCATTCAAAATTATTGCAGCAACGCCAACATCGCAGCAGAAGTTATACGAAGACTTGATTTTTGCGAGCTTACGAAAGTCGGTTAGTTGTGATTCAGAAAGACTAGTTAATCGGAAATTTGAGAATGATATCAGCAAGTATTCAGGGTTTTACATTGCTGAAACTTGTTTGCACCCTGAGCTTAGACCAATTGTTGATGAAATATTCTCAAACCCAGACAAGAAACTTGCCTTAACACGAATGTCTGACAATTTGCAATTAATCGTGTCCGCATCAGCAGCACGAGCAATGAGTTCTGACTCACAAGATGTGGTGCGTCGCCGAACAACTGATTTTTGGCACGCTAGAGACTACGAATGTTTTTTGCGGATGTTCAAGCAAGATGGGGGAGCGGGGTTTGAAATTACTTACCAAGCAACAACCAATCTCCCAAAAATTAATCCTTTGGCACCGTGGGCGCGGTTTACTACAAGCTATCGGTTTTTTGAAATTGATGTTGGCGATCGCACAGAAGTGTACCGTTTGGGCGAAGGTAAAGATATAACCCTAATCAGTCGTCCCAAGGTTATTTCATAATATAGCGAGGTTTTATGGCAGTAAGATTCCTAGAAAATAAGGGCAGTGGCAATATCTTAGAAATTAGTCGAGCTAGGCTTTTAGAACTTACCCCCAATGTTTATCCCCTCACTTGGGAAGCGATTCTTTCAGGTAATGGTGACAGTGCAGCTATCTTGGGTGCAGGTTTTGCCGAACGTGAAGTTTTTTTTGGTTTTGAGGGAGTTGACTTGACGCACTACCAACTTCCGACAATCGACTGTTACGACATTGCTACTAATCCGCCAGAAAAGTTTTTAGCTTTACGCAGCCAATATCCAAACCTACAGTTAAATTATTTTTGCGATCGCAATCTAGCAGAACTAGAACTGACAAAACTTTACGCTCGAAATAGCCTGCGGCTAGTTTCAGTTCATGGAGTATTAGATTACTTACAACCACATACGGTTACAAAAACATTACTTGATATCGTGAAGGTACAGCCAGAGGTAATATCGATAAGACTATTTTTAATGGGCAACCCGTGGTCGTGTAATTTTGCGAGTATAGAGCAATTGGCGATGGAATTAGATTCAATAGAAATTACTACAAGTGGCTTAGTCGAGCCGATTGATTTTGATATATTTTGTCGTACAGGTGTTGTGCAATTAAATATTTTAGACCAGGAGAAAATTGAACATAATTTGTTACCAAGTTACGGCGCGTCTCATGTCATGCCTGATAAATTAGTTGGTTATTTAAATAGTCAAGGATATCAGCTTGTTGCAACTGATGTGTACTCACTTTCAAATCAAGATTTACAAGGGTATGAGTCGCAGAATCACAACAGTAATAAAGATGTATTTTTAGATAATCCACATGGAATATTGTTATTTTTTAAACGATAAAATACTCATTTGAATCGAGCTAATCAACGAGAATGAATACGTCCACAAGGACAATTTATGAAATAATGCTGGTAATTTAAGATCGGCGACTGAGGTTAAGTAATTGATTCTGCTGATGCGCGATTCTCCTTACCGAGACACTACTTGAACGCGCGACAAAGGAGGAACTTGACCAAATGCTCAAAACCTGGGAGTGTTTGTTAAATTAGCAGTAGACATCACTCAATTTCAGCTTCCTGCCAACCTTTAATCGCTCCTACAATAAAAGCACCTACAGGGTTATCAATGGCTTTCTCGAACGCTTGAAGACCACCTTCTTTAACTGCGTTTACAACCCGTTGTTTCCAAATTTGGTCACTTTCTATACGCTCAATAACTTTTGTCGCTACTACCATCTGCCCTGTTGTGGTGTTGGTGGGGTAAGTCTGCTCTAGCTGTTGCAGAAGCTGCTGTATCTCTGCGGCTGCTTCTGCAAGAGTCTGCTTCCGCTCGCTCCGAAGGATAGTTGTTTATAGTGCCACCGAGTTGATTTGCCTCAACGTTCTCACTATAGCCAACACCAATTGATGCCCCACTTTGGTTGATATTTATTTTGCGCTCTGACATAGTTTCTACATAATTTTGATTGTTGCTCATGGTAACATTACCTCCTGTAATCATAATTTTTTGATGATTAATTGTAGCGAACTGCAAACATCCAGCGATAAAACTGCAAACAAGGCGATTTTGAAACCACATTCTCTGCAAATAAGAGGGGTCTCAAAACCACAATCACTGCAAATGAAACTGCAAACATAATTTTCAAACTGCAAACAAGGGTTTTCAAACCACATTTACTGCAAATAAGCCGTAACCCCTACGGTGATTGAGTTAGGGGATTTATAGTTCCAAAAGTGTCCAATTTATATGAACCAATTAGCCAAACACTTATGCCCGAATGTTGTGGTTTAATCTGAACGATATCCGTCCAATTAAATCATGAACTAGGTTTTTGGGAGCAAGTATCACCAACTTGTTTTTCTCGCTTGGCAAAGACTCTTAAGTTTCTAACTGGGGTGAAAGTAATATTTTTTAATTTGGACAGTTTCATCGCCAAAGGCGTAATAAAACCAAAAGTATTACTGGCTAAGGATTACAGCCTATTTGCAGTTAAAGTGGTTTCAAAGTTATGTTTGCGGTTTGTTTGCAGCGATTGTGGTTTCATTTGCAATTATTGTGGTTTTGAGACCCCCCTTATTTGCAAATAATGTGGTTTCAAAATCAGCTTGTTTGCAGTTTTAACGATTTATGTTTGCAGTTCGCTAGTGTGATTCGTTCTGTCGAAATGAGTTGAAATACTCTGGGATGACAGGCAAGGGAAATATTCGGGAGAAATCCTGACAGAACCTTGACAACTCTATTTTTCGTGATGGTGTAATTCCATCCCTCCAAGTGCAGGAGTGACAGCAAGTCCCCCATTCCAGCAAAGTGGTTCTTTGTTGGGGTGAAGCTCTTAATCATGACGGTAACTACTAGCCTAAAGTGGAATCCCGCCTAGCATAGTTGGTCATGGATAGTGATACGAATCTCTCGATTGAATCATCGTAATGCAAAACAAGCCAAAAGGCTGACAGGCTTGTCCCAAAAGGGAAAAGATTAGTGGTTGGCGTCCTTTGCGGCAGACCAACAAGCACTCACAATAAACGGGCGTGAAGAGAGAGAATCCTAAAACCAACATCAAACGAAAAATTGGGAACGAAGTAACCCCCTAATGTACTCTCCAAATTGGTCGAAATTTGGAGTAGGTAGCCAACCGGAAGTCATTAGGGAGAGGGATTGTCTCAGAAGCCAATGCCTCCTTGTAACGGGGAGGATATGCAGACAGAGGCACGGTGACTTGGATTGTAGAGGTACTAGTAGCAATTTATATGGCTAAAACGAGTTTCAAGACTACGGTGGAATGGAATGCTATCCCTTGGCGAAAGCTAGAGCGGAAAGTATTTAAGTTGCTGTCATCGTATCTACAAAGCCTCTCAGCGTGGTGATGTCAAGGCAGTTCGCAAACTCCAAAAAACGTTGTTGCACTCCTGGTCAGCAAAGTGTTTAGCGGTTCGTAGGGTAACACAGGACAACCGAGGTAGTGCGACCTGAAAAGGTCAACTAAATTGAGACTCTGAAGTCTCTCTGGGATTTCTACCCCAGACCCTCATAGAGAAATCCGTAAATAACGGTACGTCACAACCGAGTAGGCAACGAAAAAGTTGGAGTGCAGACGCTAAAAGTAGCCGTAGCTGCCAGGGTCAGGCAGTGAGGAGCAAGAGGGAAAGACGTAGAAGGATGAACATAGTCTAAGGTATTGCCACTATGGATGTGCCACTATGTTCATAAGTTCTTTCTTGTAGTTTGACTGCATCTGGGCGTGACCAGTTAGTATGGTCGCCTGCCAATAGCGGTCTCTCCCCCGTTGGTATCTGTTTGATATATAGCTGCATCAATTTCTGTCGCTGTGGCCTGCTATCTTGTAGTGCCTCATAGATGCTTGTCCACTTGCGTCTAAACACTGGTGATAAGGACAAGTCTGCTAGGCAATAAATATTTCGGGTCAGCAATATGGCATCTGTCAATTCAAAGGTAGCGTCTTTAGCTCTACCTAAGTGTTTGTAGGCTGCTTGACGGAATTCTTCTAATTTGGCACGTTTCATATTAGCAGCTGAGAGTTGGTAGTACTTCTCTCAGTTTCTGCTACTAGGGGGGCTGTATTCAATCAGACCTCCTTTTTTTCTTGAACATGACCGATTTAGTCTAAACTCCAGTCTCAAATCCCGTTGACATTACTTTGAGCTAGCATCTTGATGAATTAAATCTTACCCTACCTCGGATGGTACCACTTTGTTTCCCACCTGATTGCCGATCAGGTAAGTCCTTTTGTCAATAGGGTTTGAGACGCGCTAACCCTGGTAAGTTGGGGTGAAGAAAGCATTAAAGACGTTAAGTTTTCTCGAAGGAGTGTAGTGTTTTTTAGTTATAGCTGTGATGTTCCTGTAGCAACCATCATTGCTCAAAAACTGCTTTTGGTACTTTGCCATTTAAAACTGAGAAACTAGCTTTCTTTGACATCCAGAATTCTCAATTGCGTCGGCAAACTTTGCACCCGTTTCTCAATATACATTGAAACTTGAAACTACTTGTTATACCAAGCTTTGCGCCACTGTTTCATTTGATTAATCTCTAATTCTTGGGCTTTGACAATTTCTTGAGTCAAGTTTTTGATTTCAGGACGCTGAGACTTTTGCAAGGCATCTTTCGCCATAACTACAGCTGATTCATGGTGAGGAATCATCGCGTTAATAAAACGCAGGTCAAATTCTGCATCAGCTCCACCCAAGTCCATGTTCATCATCATGGCTTGCATTTGATCAGGTGACATCTCCTTCATGTGACCCATTTTGGTATCATAAGCCATTGGTTTATCTCCCGCTTTGGGATACCAGGTTGTACGCCACTGTTTCATCTGCGTAATTTCTTGGTTTTCTGCTTTGATAATTTCGTCTGCTAGCTTTTTGATCTGTGGGCGTTTCGATTTTTGCTGTGCTTCTTTTGCCATTACCGTTGCTCCCTGATGGTGCGGAATCATCGCATCAATAAAGCGCAAATCATAGTTAGCATCGGCTGGGCCTAAATCCATTGCCATGCTGTGGTTCATCATGCCACTACCCTGATTCATCATGCCGTCATGGTTCATCGGTTGCTTATCGCTAGTATCGATAGCAGTGTTAGTAGGGTTTGGTGCTTGGCTTTGGTTTTGGGAAGTGGGTGTAGAACAGGCTGTCAAAACGCTGCTGGAAAAAGAAGCGATCGCTCCCAAAAATCCGCAAATGCTTTATGCAGTGAATGAGAACAATACTGTCTTTCAATCGCAGAATGAAGGTAAGGCCTGGAAAGAGTTAAATTAACTATCTATTATCTACGTAAGACCTTTATTTAGATTGGCGTAAGCGGCGAAACAGCCATTTAAATGGCGAAAAAGAGCGATCGCTATTTAGGTGGATAACATTAAACGGTAGTTCGATGGTAAAAGTACTATTTTTACCTAATTCGCTTTGCACATTCAAACTACCGTGGTGTACCTGAACAATTGCAGAGGCGATCGCCAATCCTAATCCAGAACCGCCAGTGCTACGAGAGCGATCGCTATTCACCCGATAAAAGCGATCATAAATTCGAGTCAGTTCCTTCTCTGGGATACCAATACCCGTATCATGAACCCGAATCACAGCATGATGGTCACTGCAACCCAGGCAAACCGTAACCTCCCCTCCTTTGGGTGTATACTGAATTGCATTGACAATTAAATTAGAAACCAAACGGTAAAGCTGGTCACTATCACCGACAATATTTACTGGCTCATTTACCTGTATCCTAGATTGCAGCATTACACCTGCCGCAATTGCCATCGCTTCAAATTCCTCGACTAAATCGCTGACAATATCATTTAAACAACATTCTTCTAGTTGTACTGGTAGGTGTTGTCTATCTAAACGAGCCAATAATAATAAATCTACAACCAAAGTAATAAGTCGCTGATTCTGACGGTGGATAGTTCGCAGAATGTCCCGCGTTTCTTCTTCGTCCATCTGCGACATTAAAAGCGCTGATTCCACCGTTGCCCCTGTTGCAGCCAAAGGCGTTCGCAATTCGTGTGCAGCATCTGCTGTAAACTGTTGAATTTGTTGATAAGATTGATAAATTGGTTGCATAGCTAAACCAGCCAACCACCAACTAGCAACTGCAACCATACCCATTGCGATCGGCAATCCCAAACCTAAACTTAATTTCACACTATCCAGATAACGATTAAATTCTTCAAGACTTCGCCCCACTTGCATATAGCCCCAATCCCCATTATCTGGGGTGTGTAGCACTAAGGAATTTTGGTGGTAATCATTGCCTTTGCTGTCTTTGAGAAATAACCATTTTTCATTGCTGAAGACATTAGACAGTCCTTCTGGATAATTGCCAGCAGTAGCAATTAAGCGTCCTGAAGTATCAAAAAAACGCACATAGTAGTGATCTTTATTAACTACACCAAGAAAATGACGTTTAGTATCTGACTGCTGTTGAGTGCAGCTGGCTCCAATTTTACATAGATTTATATTTGGAAATAGCTCCTGTATAACGGGTTCCAAACTCCCAGGTTGCCTGAGCTTAAATTCAATACTGTCATGCAGTGTTCCCGCTACAGACTCAATTTCACTGTCTAAAGCTACCACATAGGCACGGAAAACAGATCTGTAGACACCGAAAGCACAAACGCTTAAAATTAAACCCATGACGAGGGCATACCACAGAGCTAAACGAACACGAGTTCCTCGAAACAGTTTATTTTGATTCATTAGTCAGATTCAGACGATATCCCATACCGTGCAAAGTTTCAATCGGGTTGGCGCAGTCGAAGCAGGCTAGTTTGCGACGCAACAAACGTACTTGCGCTGCTACCACATTGCTAGCAGGTTCTGCACTCACTTCCCAAAGCTGATTGCGAATCTGTTCGGTGGTAACAATTTGATTGGGGTGCTTCATAAAATATTCCACCAGTTGGAATTCTTTATTAGTTAAAGAAATTTCCTGTTTTTCCCCCGTCGTATTTTGACCGACAACTGTACTATTGCTGTAATCTAAAGTAAAGTTACCAACGGTTAGTTGTTGAGGTTGTAAGTGGGGATAACGCCGCTGCAATGCCCGCAACCTTGCCAGTAATTCTGCCATTCCAAAAGGCTTCACCAAGTAATCATCAGCACCCGCATCTAAGCCAGCAACTTTATCTTCCATGCTATCTCTAGCTGTGAGCATCAAGACAGGCAAAGAATTTCCTTTTAAACGCAGCTTTTTACACAATTCCAAACCAGTAAATCCTGGGAGCATCCAATCTAAAATCGCCACTGTATATTGTGCCGAACTATTTTCTAAATATGCCCATGCTTCATTACCATCCATTACCCAGTCAACTAAATACTTTTGCTGCTTCAGCGTTCGCTTAATAGCAGCGCCTAAATCTGACTCATCTTCGACTAACAGTACCCGCATATCAAATTGAAAAGTTAGAGGTTCGTGGCAATTTTGTGAAATCAGCATAGTTAATAACAGGGTTATTCCCTAAAAACAGGTTGACAGAAGTTTATGAAATTAGGATGAAATTCTGATTTATTAAATAATATATACAAGCAAGCTATCTAAGACCATAAACAGATGCTACGCCTTGGCAGTAGATAATCTCTAAAAAAAACTCAGTAGATCTCATTGCTCAATTGGTGTGAGTGATACTCAGTTAGAGAAGTTAAAAAATCTAACTAATTGCAATACGTCTACTGAGTTATTTTTTATTCTGACAGATAATGATGAAATCAAGATGAAATATTAAGTCAGATCAGAAAATCTCTAATTGCACTTAACCCAAACCACAATACACAAATAAACAGCTAGGGTTTTGACTTCGTTCATGTACTAACAAATAAGTATTAGTTTTGATATACCACCCTAGACAAAACAACCCTTGTTTATATCAAATTATAAATCTCAATAAATTGCTCATTTTTCCATATAAAAGCCCGCCCGCAGGCGAGCTAAGATTTTTCCAAATGAGAATAGCTAATAGCTAATAAATATTAACCATTATCTGTTAGCCTAGCCGTTTTAGAAAGCAAAAGTGTTACCCAGTTTACCAACGTAGATGGTGTCGTTCTAGCCACCGTAAGTCTGAATCCGGGCTAAACCAAGTGGAATTTCTTCTTTCATATCAACCTTTTTGACAGATACTGGATAATGCCAAGTTTCCTCATAACCTGGAGTATTAACTCCTTTCATACGAATTGATATGCTTGTACCAAGGGCTACTGGTTCCGAAAAAGCTACTGTAGCTTTTCTGTTGTTAATGGAAACCGTTGTCGGAATTTTTTGACCTAATTTATTTTGGACTTCAATTCCTTTATCAATACTTACCCCCTCTGGTAAATCAATCGCCAATTCTGAAAGAGCTTTACCTTGGACATGAACATCAAACTTATGAGTAGCATCTATGGTACGGGCATCATTAGGAACAGCAGCACTATTTCCGAGATGGGAAAATTTAGCATCATTTGGATTTTTCGCCCAAGCAGTAGGAATTGAAGATGCGAAAACTAAGGTAAAAGCAAATGTGTAAATCAGCTTTTTCATCAATATTCTCCTTGTTTTATTAATCGGTTAATTACTTCTATATCTATAATTGTGAAAGCTATTGATGAAATAGAAATGAAATATTCTTATCTTACGTAAGATTTAAACTATAGTTATCAATTATCAATAATTTAAAATTATTAATAATTAATAATACTTGGAAAATTGTGTTAAAAAATTAAAAAAAGCTCCTGACATTTAACTTATCTATAAGTTAAATGTCAGGAGCTTTTTTTATTGAATAGCGCTAAGTTTAAGGATTTATACGAAATCTAGCTACACCTATAGGTATTTCTGCATTAATGCCAACAAAATTAGCAGATAGATGGTAGACAGGTCCATTACCAAGAAATGGTTGTTTGACATTCTTGATGTCAATCTTTAGCTTAGTATTAGGAACAATTGGTTCAGCAAAAGCTAGTAGTATAGTTTTGCCATTTACAGAAACATTAGTATTAATTTTTCGACCATTCTCTTCGTTTATAACAACATTATTAGTATCATAACTCCACCTGACAGTATTTGGAACTTGAATTTTTAACTGTGAAACACTCTTGCTATTTTTGGGAACGTGTACTCGCAAAGTATGTCTAACAGCCGACCAGCGAGTCTGAGGAAATTGAGAGTTACCATCAACATGAGGAATATTACCATCTTCTTCATTAGCACTTGCATAATTGGCAGGAATTAAAAGTGCAGCAGCTAAAGTAGATATAGCAACGTAAACTAGCACTTTCTTCATGTTTACTCCTCACTTAATCATTAATGTCAGCAAATCAAAATGAACCTGTGATAAATCAATACGTAACAATCTGGTAAAACTAAATTTAACTACCTTCTACGTTTCTTACTTTTCACAATGTGAAAAAAAGATTAGGTGTAAAGATTTTAAGTTTTTACACTTTTACACCTCGTAATACCAACAATTTCAAAAAATTCCATGAAAAGTCAGTATACGCTTACACGTTAATTAAAGGAAGTTAGAAGTATTACCGTTAACTTGTTTACCGTTTGAAGTCCAAAAGGTATACTACCTTTATTGATCAGTTTGACAGGTCGGAATGAAATCAAGATGAAATTTTTGATGAATTTCAAAACTTAAGGATTAAAATGTAGGGAATTGAGCTATACCAACGGGAATCTCTATCTCACTACCAACAACCTTAGCTGAAAAGTTGTATACAGAAGCTGGGCCTGTGACTGGTTGTTGAACTTGATTAAAATTAACTAAGAGTTTAGTGTTAGAAATGACCTTTTCAGGGAAATCTATAATAATCTGTTTGCCATTGACGGAAATATTAGTATTAATTTTCTGACCATTCGCATCGAAGACATCAATGTTATTACTCACTGCTACAGTAGATGGAGTTTCTATAATAAGTTGGGAAAGAGGGTTGTTGTTTTGGGGGATGTTTAACCGAAAAGTATGTTTGACAAGCCGCCAACTATTAGCAGGATATTGCAAATTATTATCAATATTAGTCTCCTTAGCACTTGCATGACTAAGGGAAATGAAAGCTGTAGTGGCAAGAGCAAACACTGTACTTGTGTAAATCAATGTTTTCTTCATCTGGAATCTATAAGTAATTTTTATGTAAAATAAGCTACATAGTTTTGCTTATTGAACGAACCTTTACATTATGAGTTTGACAGGTCACGATGAAATCAAGATGAAATTTTGGCTGGTTTGGGAAAATTATTCATTAAATTAAATTTTACGCTCAAATCTTTTCAATTCAGTTAAGGCGCTTTCTTCCTGAGAAGAATTTAAGAAAATTTCCGATGTTTTTTGACTCCAATATTTATAAATCAAATGTTTAATTACAAATATTTTAAACAGAAGATTTACTAATAAAGGAACAATAAATAGAATTAATAAATAACGGATAGAGCTTCAAATTGCTGCGCTTATAGGTCTGGTTAGCATCTTCACACTCGTAGTTTGGGATAATAAACCACGAAAATTGAATTTGCTACCTGGTGTTCTGATTGCTGTGGTGGTGGCAACTGCGATCGCCTTGATCGCCAGTGCAGAAAGCCTAGTCTCAGCCGCCGCAGTAGACCGACTACACCAGGGACAAAAAACGGATTTTGATCGCGAACTGGCCGCGCAAGGTTTTGGGGACTTCCAGAGAATAAAATATACAGTCAATAAAAATGATAATCATTTTAAGGAGGGAGAGAGGGGTTGCCTCTGTCTTTCCCTCTCTCCCCCAATAAATATGCAAGATAAATGTCTACACAAAGATAGTTCTTAAATGCAGTGAGCAGAATTGATATCGATTATTTTGGCGCTTTTAACTTTTTGGAAATTACGTTACTCCACAACAGAACTCACATTAATCCAGATACTGTCTCTCTTCACAACATCACAACATAAAATTCAAGTGCAAGATTCGGATAGATTTCTGCGCTCATCCAGCTTATTTATAACTTGAAGGGACAATAACTAGAGGAGGTGTCAGCAGGTGCATCAGGAACGTGATATTTATCAGCCGATGACACTAAGGGAAGAAGATTGTTGGCAAGCTGTGCTAAGTAGAGATACTAGCCTCAATGGCGTTTTCGTATATGCTGTGCGATCTACAGGCGTTTACTGCCGCCCAGGATGTCCTGCTAGACAGCCTCGACGGAAACAGGTTGTCTTTTTTGTGCTGCCTGAAGTGGCTGAACAGGCTGGGTTTCGCTCTTGTCAGCGATGTTGTCCTCGTGACCCTGCGCCTCCTGATCCCCAGTTCGATCTGGTTTTACAGGTCTGTCGATACATAGAGGCAAATGTTCAAGATCCACTACCCTTAACGGTTCTCAGTGAACGGACTAATAAAAGTCCGTCCTACCTGCAACGCACCTTCAAGCAAATTATGGGTATCACTCCACGCGCATTTACAGAAGCACACCGCTTACGCCAGTTGAAGACGCTACTTAAACAGAGACAATCCGTGGCAACAGCCCTCTATCAAGCGGGCTATGGTTCTAGCAGTTGCTTGTATGGACGAGCCGTTCCTTATCTCGGCATGACCCCGTTGACTTATCAACAAGGTGGTGCTGGAATGCGTATGGATTATACCACTGTCGATTGTCCTCTAGGCTGGGTACTAGTCGCGGCTACCAAACGTAGCCTCTTCCCTGTTGGTGTAAGCAACGTTAAGAACGAACTTGAGGCGCTGCTGAGGCGCGAGTATCCAACTGCTTCTATTCAGCAAAATGAGACTAAACTCAACCAATGGGTAAGAGAATTTTTGAGTCCTTTAGGTGATTGGCAACAGCACCCTAACTTACCTTTAGATATACAAGTTATTGCTTTTCAGTGGCAGGTTTGGGAAGAATTACAGGCTTTTCCTAGCACTTACTTACACTCCTCCTATTCCTCCCAACCCTAAAATTGCGCTTCCAAAGCAATTTGAGAATTTACTGCTCAGATCAACAAATGATTCGTCAATACAATAGCACTGTAGGCAATCCGGTTAGGAATGGATTGTTCAATGTTGCTGCCCAATGTTTACAGCATATTTATTGCTCTCTTCAAATATTTAATGGAGATCTACCAACATGAGTTTGACTGAAAAACTTCAATCTGTATTTGTCATCATTGCCATCTTAATTGGGCTGATGTTGGGACAAATCAAATGGGTTGAGGAAAATGCTGTATCTTTGATTGTTCCATCCTTGATGGTCATGCTCTATGGGGTATTTCTAAATATTCCACTTAATCGTTTAGGTCAGGCATTTCAAAACTACAAGATGACCGGACTTATTTTGGGAATGAACTTTATTTGGACACCTGTTTTTGTTTGGGGATTGGGAGCTATTTTCCTACGGGACTCTCCCGATCTTTGGGTTGGGCTAATTATGCTGATGGTCACACCTTGTACTGACTGGTATCTCATTTTTACAGGGATTGCCAAAGGAAATGTTGCTTTAGCTACAGCTTTCCTTCCTTGGAATATGATCTTGCAAGTGGTTCTCCTACCCGTCTATCTGTTAGTTTTTGTTGGAAAATTGGTGCAGATTGATACAGCGATTTTTCTCGAAAGCATTGCACTGGTTTTAGTTGTTCCTATGCTTTTAGCGTTTATCGCTAAGTGGTTAATACCAAAGGTAAACGGGTTTTGGCGTGAAATTCCACTGAAAATAGCAGCAGGGCAAACGCTATTTCTGTGTTTGGCAATTACAGCGGTATTTGCCTCGCAGGGGCAAACCCTAATTCAGCGTCCAGATGTACTGCTAAAAATGTTACCACTTATCCTTATTTTCTATGTAATTACCTTTTTGCTGACTCAAGTAATCTCACGATTCGGCAACTTTAGTTACGAGGATTTTGCTTGTTTCAGTTGTACAACACTTGCACGCAATTCACCCCTTGCATTAGCGATCGCTACATCTGTTTTTCCTGATCGTCCTTTGATTACCCTTGTTTTGGCTATTGAACCACTTATCGAACTGCCTGTCATGGTGCTAGTCTCCCAGTTGTTGCTCTTTCTGCGTCGTAAAGGGCGGTATTCTCAGATGGAGAAATAGCTAAATTGGCGTTACGATCATATATTCAGCTTGACGTTTAAAGCGAATAGCTTAATATTATAAAGAGTCGTAGCATTAGGAACACAGGTTTTTCCCTGGAAGACCCCTCAAATCTAGGAATAATACTTGGTGGTTCTGATGCGAATGGGCAAGCTTTATTGAGAAAGACGAATTATTAGTATATCTAGCTAAGAGTGTAGCCGTTACTAAATATCTAACAATTGGCTTAAACTAGGTTGTCAGGAGCGAAAGGACATTGGTAACTTGGATCGCCTGTCTCCACCTGAATAGTTGGGTGTTCAATGCTAAAATTGTCGTGAAGCTCACGCACTACCCGTGCTAAAAAAGTATCACCGGGATAACCTGCTGGGATGACAAGGTGAACAGTGAGTGCTGTTTCTGTGGTACTCATTGCCCAAATATGTAGGTCATGAACTTGAGCCACGCCAGGGAGTTCGGTTAGATAAGTACGGACAGCTAAAGGTTCTATTCCTGCTGGTACAGCATCTGTAATCAAATTCAAGGATTCCTGCAAAAGTCCCCAAGTGCCAGCTACAATCACCACAGTAACAATCAAACTCACCGCTGGATCAAACCACAACAAACCTGTAGCAATAATTGCAATACCAGCCAGTACAACCCCTACAGATACCACAGCATCTGCAACTAGATGCAAAAATGCGCCTCTGATGTTCAAGTCACTTTTACGCCCCGACAAGAACATCAAGGCACTTACTGTGTTAATGAAAATTCCTATAGCTGCTACTGTAATTACTGTTCCCCCTGCTACCGGAGCAGGTTCACGAAACCGTTGAATTGCTTCCCAGCCAATACCGCCAGAAACAACTAGGAGAAAAGCGGCGTTTAAAAGCGCAGCCAAAATTGAAGAACGGCGCAGCCCGTAGGTGCGACGTGATGTCGGGCGACGACGGACGAGGATGCTTGCGCCCCAAGCAAGTAGTAAACCCAAAACATCACTCAAATTGTGACCCGCATCAGCAATCAAGGCAAGGGAGTTAGCAACAATGCCATAGGTTGCCTCAATGAGGACAAAACCAGTGTTTAGGGCAACACTGATAACAAAAGCACGGTTGTAATTACTGCCACCGCCATCGTGTCCGTGACTATGATTGTGAGACATGACTATCAGCTTTTCAAAAATAAAATAGGATTTCTATATCTTTCTTCTATCTTAATAAAAAGAATTATCTTAGTTTTTAACTTTGCCTATTAACATACAAGCAGTAGACTATTGTTTTTTATAGAATTAGGGACAGTAGTTAAATAATGAAATAAACTCATTTAAAACATAACTGTCCCGCGAGCAAGACAAACTTGCTATTGATTAAAATTAAACCGACCGTTTAGCTTTTCACCGCCGACATTCGCAGTAATTTTCACCTGATATTGACCAGTTGCTTGTTCTGATAATTCTGCTTCGTAAAGTTTACCATCAGCGTTATAGGCAAGAGGTATCGACTTTTGTTTCCCGTCTGGTAGTTGAATTGCAGCTGTCACTTGAGCATTAGAAACTACCTCATGCTTTTCACCTTTTTTCAAATAAAAATCTAAATGAGTTCCTTTATCTTCTTTTTCTGTGACTAACTCTAAATGATATTGACCTGATTCAACAACTTGACCGCCATGTGAATGTTCTTTACCTTCTTGTGATTCATCGTGTTTATGAGAATGGTCTTTCTCATCATGTTGTTTGGATGAATCACTTGATTTATTAGCTTCAGCTTTTGAGGTATTTGCTGCTGTGTTTGTAGTAGCTTTCGTGTTACTGTTTGAATTATTTTCTTGGCTTCCGCCATTACAAGCTCCCAAGAAAAGTAATCCTATACTTGTAAAAGCAACCAAACCTAATTTTAATGATTTCATGGGTTCACTCCTCATCACTTGTTAGTAATTAAAACACAATTTGGTATTTGAACAGTTGGTAAAAACATAGAAAAATAGTCCAAAATACCAATTTACACGCATTACAGCTACAAATCATTCCTCCTTTGCCGCCTGCTCCTTTGCTGCCTATTTGTAGTAACCTGAAAATGAAATGGTACAAACCAGTTAACAAATAACAGGTAAAGATACGGCGTTATCAGCTCCAGAAAATATGAGGTAAAAACCTCATACAGCTGAACCTTGGGTAACTTCAATATTTTGTATTGGTGTAGTCTTTTTCGGAACCAGAAACTTACGAAACTGCACATAGCAAGCCGGAAGCACTAGCAGAGTTAAAGCAGTTGAGGTAAACAAACCACCTAACACCACAACAGCTAATGGCTGAAGAATTTCTTTTCCGGCTCCACTACCAATTACCAGTGGCACCATACCCAATGCTGAAGACAATGCCGTCATTAAAATAGCAACTAAACGTTCCATCGAACCTTCCATCAAAACCTGCCGTAAAGGTTGCCCTTCTGCCAACCTTGCATTGTAGTTTTCAACCAACAAAAGTCCGTTCCGTGCTGCTACACCAAATAGAGTAATAAATCCTACCATTGAAGCTACGGAAACAATGCCGCTAGTCAAGGCGATGGAAACCACACCACCGATTAACGCTAAGGGTAAATTAATTAAAATCATGATGGTTGCTGGAATTGACTTGACGGCAAAGTAAAGTATGACTGCGATCGCTACAAATGCTAATACCCCAGCCCAAAGTAAAGTTTTTGTAGCTCCCTCTTGGGCTTCAAATTGACCGCCGTATTCAATAAAATATCCAGGGGGTAATTGTACCTGTTGTTTAACCCTGTCTCGAATATCCTTAATTACAGAACCCAAATCTCGCCCAGCTACGTTGGTAGATACAACTATGTAACGAGAGACGTTCTCGCGGTTGATGGTATTGGGGCCGGTACTGTATTCAATTTTGGCAACTTGAGCTAAGGGAATTTTTTGTCCGTTGGGTGTATCAACTAATAAATTACGGATGATTTCTATATTATTACGGTAGCTTTCTTGCAACCAAACATTCATGTCAAAGGTTTGTTGCTGTTCCAATACTTGGGAAACGACTCGCCCATTGAGTGCAGTTTCTACTGTCTCTGATAATTCCCCAATCGTTAGGCCATAACGAGCAGCTGCATTCCGGTCAAACTGAATTTGCACTTGTTTCATTGGTACTTGCGGTTCTAGTTGCAAGTCTGCTAAACCCGAAACATCACTTATAGCTGATTGCACTTGTTGACCAAGGGTACGGAGTTGCTCCAACTCGGTACCGAAGATTTTCACGGCGATCGCACTTCTTACCCCCGACAGTACCTCATCCATTCGGTGAGAAATAAAACCACCGATATTAGGAACTACACCGGGAATTTTCTCAAATTCTTTACGAATCATTTCAATTGTTTCTTCTCGATCTTTTGCTCCCTCCTCACTCAGTTGGACATCCAGTTCCCCAGCGTTAACGCCAGCTATCTCAGTATCTCCTTGAGCGCGTCCAGAGCGGAATTGAGCAGTTTCAACTCCGGGATTTTTTTTCAAAGCTTCTTCTATCGCCAACCCTGTTTGATTAGTAGCTTCTAGAGATTCACCAGGCATGAGAACGGCGGCAACTACGAGGGCACGATCTTGAAACTCTGGTAAAAAAACTTGCCCTAAACCAAGTACAATTACCATTGAAGCCACAAAACCAGCGAACGCTGTTACCAAAATAATTTTGGGGCGACGAATAGAAAACCTCAAAGCTGGACTATAAAGTTTATGCGTTTGTTTTTCTAACCAGGTTTCTGTACTTGGCAATCTTGTATTCACCAGCAGTAGGGCACACATTGCTGGGGTTAATGTCAACGCCACCAAGGTAGAAGCAGCAATTGATAGTAGATACGCTAAACCCATCGGTGTAAAAATCCGGCCTTCCACACCAGAGAGGGCGAAAATCGGTGCAAAGACGACGGCAATAATAATTGTGGCGAACAGAACACTAACGCGCACTTCCACCGAACCATTGAAGACTACTTGCAATGGTGGGATGGGATTTCCAGCGAGTTGGTTTTCCCGCAGACGGCGGTAGACGTTTTCCATATCAACGATTGCGTCATCCACCACCGAACCAATAGCTACCACTAGTCCGCCCAGAGTCATAGTGTTTATGCCTTGTCCCGTCCAGTTGAGAATCATCATCCCCAGTAATAAGGACACGGGTAGAGCGCTCAAACTAATGATGACTGTGCGCCAATTCATTAAAAACAGAATCAGGATGACGGAAACGATGATAGTGCCATCACGCAAAGCTTCTTCAACGTTTTTGAGCGAGGCTTCAATAAAATCTTCTTGACGAAAGGTAGTTGTAATTTTGACATCCTTTGGCAGACCAGCTTTAATTTCCTCTATTGCTGTCTCAACTGCTTTCGTGACTGACGGTGTATCCGCAGTTGGTTGCTTGTTAACTGTCAGAATAATTGCCTTTTTCCCAGCAAAACTACCGTCACCACGTTTGAGCGCTGCGCCAATTTGTACATCAGCAACCTGTTCTAACAATACTGAAGTGCCATTTTGGGCTTTAATTACTGATTTCTTTAGCTGTTCAATAGACTCAATCCGCCCCACACCTCTAACCAATGTTTCTTGGTCTGGAGTAATTAAAAATCCTCCTGGTGCATTAGCGTTGGCGGCAGCGGCGGCTTTGGTGACATCATCGAGAGTAACATTAAACGCTTTTAGTTTATCTGGGTTAACCAGTACTTGATACTGACGCTCATCCCCACCATATATGATGATATCACTGACACCACGGACAGCCAGAAGGCGGTTTTTCACTTGCCAGTTGACAATACGCCATACATCCATTAGAGGCGTGGTTTCAGAAGTGAAGGCATATTTAACAGTCCATCCTAAAGCGGAACTGACGGGAAGAATTTCTGGGTCTTCCACGCCTTGCGGTAGCTGACTGCGTGCTTGTTGCAACCGCTCCGTCACCGCTTGGCGGGCGCGATAAATGTCCGTATCCCAACTGAAGGTGGCTCTTACAGCAGAAAGACCTACAGCTGAGGAAGAGCGTAAAGCTTCAAGTCCAGGAGTTCCGTTTATTGTACTTTCTATAGGACGAGTCACCAGCGACTCCACTTCCTCTGGTGCTAAACCAGGGGCTTCGGTCTGAATTTCGACTTGAGGCGGGGAAAAGCTGGGAAACACGTCCAGTGGCATTTGTGTGAGGACACGAAAGCCCCAAACAGATATGAGGATGGAAGCAATAACTACTAGCCAGCGTTGAGCGATCGACCATTTAACAATAGAATTAAGCATTTTTAAACGCGTTAAGGGATGTCTGCTTGCTGTGCAGCTAAGTAAGTTTAAAGATCAAGTACTTTACCTACTCTCCCAAATGAAGATGAAATTGAGATGAAATTTTTAGGGACAACAGGTGGAAGTTTCAGGTTAGTAATTCTTAAAGATACTGCAATTTATTGGTTTGGCTATTTTTTCAATAGGAGTTGTTTTCTTGACCACTTCTCTCATTGGTTAAGAGCAAAGGCTTTAAATTAAAATTTTGCAGATTGGTGGGCTATGGATCACGCTAATCTACCTCAATAGATCATAAAAAATGTGAATTTTTTATAGTATTACTACTTAAAAGATTAATGCCAAACTCAGCAGACACATGACAAGTAGAATATACCCGGCTTTCCTTACAATCAAAATACTAGTAAACTATTGGTGCTTAACCGCGTAGGGTGCGTAGAGAATTCATACAATATGGGCAATCGCAACCAAATAGCTGCTGCCAACTCATAATTAATAATATGCAGGGAATGAATCACAGCAATATACAGAAGATGATTGTCTTTCAATCACAGAATGGCAGTAAAAACTGGAAAAATTGAGCTAAAGCAGCTTATCTTTTCCTCAACAGTTCGATAACAAAATTGAATAACCCAACTATTCCGTAAGGTTTGTTGAAAAGTTGGGTTTGACAATTATTTGAATTACTTAGGGCTGAATCTGCTGAAGGAGAGCTTGTGTTTGCTGATACCGAAGAGTATCTCCTTGCCGTTGAAACAGACTTGCAGCTTGCTCTAAATCATTAATGGCATTTTTGCGATCGCCTAAAGCATATTCAGCAAGTCCTCGGTTGCCGTAGGCATCAGCTAAATTGGGGTTGATTTGTAGTGCTTGGTTAAAATCTGCGATCGCCAGTTTATGATTTCCCTGTCTATAATTCAAAAAGCCCCTATTGTAGTAAGCATCTACAGACTTCGGATCAATTCTAAGTACCTGGTTAAAGTCGGTAATAGCCGCTTCAATGCTTCCTAGTTCCGCATGAGCAGTTCCTCGACCGTTGTAAGCATCTGTATGGTTGGGGTTGAGTCGCAGTGCTTGATCAAAGTCGCTAACGGCTGCTTTAAAGTCTTTTAATTGAGACTTTGCTAAACCTCTAAGGCAAAAACCTTCGTAATATCGGGGATTTAACTGTACTACCCGACTAAAATCTTCTATTGCGCCGTTGAAGTTACCTTGCTCAAGCTTTTGCACTCCCTGGTTATGGTATTCCTGAAAATTCATCTGTTGGATGCGCGTTGGTGCTTCTTGTGCAGCATGGACAGCAACAGGTATTCCACTCAGTACGCTAGTTGTTATTCCTAAGATGGTAGCAGCTTTGCGAATATAGTTCATAGCTTGACTTTCTCCTGATAGATATATCAAGACAGATGCACGGGATTGTTCTCGACTAGATCCATCCTAAGCGGTTTCAAGAAATTTAGAGATTGAAACCCAACCAAACCAAAATACTTTGTAATAGCAACCAAACATTTAACCCGACGATAATAATAGCAACCAGCCAAGCTAGAGATTTCAGCCACAAAGGATTCACAAATTCTCCCATTAAGCGACGGTTACTCGTAAACATCACCAATGGAATTACTGCGAACGGTAACTGTAAACTGAGGATAACTTGACTAAGAACAATGAGACTGCTTGTACTATGTTCCCCAAAGATAATAATTGTAATCAACGCTGGAATGATAGCAAGCAGACGGGTAACTAAACGCCGTAACCACGATGGAAGGCGAAATTGTAAAAAGCCTTCCATCACAATCTGCCCAGCTAGAGTTGCAGTTAGTGTCGAACTTTGCCCAGAAGCAAGTAAGGCAATCCCAAAGATGGCGCTAGCAGCACTAACGCCTAACAATGGTGAAAGCAGTTTGTAAGCTTCCTGAATTTCTGCCACATTCTGATTCCCAGAAAAATGAAATGTAGCGGCAGATACAATTAAAATTGCTGAGTTGATAAACAGTGCTAACGATAGAGCAAAAGTTGAATCAATTGTGCCAAACTTAATTGCTTCCCATCTTTTTTCAGTATTAGGTTGCCAATCACGGGTTTGCACAATAGAGGAGTGTAAATATAAGTTGTGAGGCATCACTGTTGCGCCTAAAATGCCAATCGCAATGTAGAGCATTTCTGGATTTTGTAAAATTTCTTTCTTGGGCAGATATCCCAATAAAATCCCTCCCATATTAGGTCGAGAGAAGAGAATTTCTGCTGTAAAACAGAAGCCTACGGTTGCTACCAGCATTATTACTAAGGCTTCTGTATAGCGAAAGCCTTTATGTTGCAGGAATAGCAATACCAGGACATCCAGCGCCGTTATACACACACCCCATATCAAAGGAATACCGAATAAAAGTTGCAGGGCGATCGCACTTCCTAGTAGTTCTGCCAAGTCACAAGCCGCAATAGCAATCTCACACAGCACCCACAAACAAAAGCTCACCCTTTGACTGAAATAGTCCCGACAAGCCTGTGCTAAGTCTCGTCCTGTGGCAACACCCAAACGCACACATAGCGATTGCAGTAATATCGCCATCAGGTTCGACAGCATAACTACTGTCAACAAGGTATAGCCAAACTTAGACCCCCCAGCGATATCTGTTGCCCAGTTGCCAGGGTCCATATATCCGACTGAAACCAGATACCCTGGCCCTGCATAAGCCAACATCTTGCGCCAAAAGCTCTTACTGTTGGGAATTTTAATACTGCGGTGAACTTCAGGGAGACTGGGGCGGTTTTCGGGGCGAGTCATTTATTTTCTGGAGAAATTCTTTCATATTTTTCTCATAATGTCAGAAAATCTGGACTAAACATCAATCTTTAGTGGCAAAATTTTTCTTTCTTGTAGGGAAGTTGCAATTTAAGCTCTAGTAGGTTCCCTAACCTTCGGATTCTGCTCAGGCTCAACCTTAGTAATATTAGTTGTCATGTCTAAGTTCTGGTCATACCACGATACTGGGTCTTCCAATGGTTCAAGATGGGTAAGGACATAGGTTTCTGGCAGCGATCGCATAATCGTTAGCTCTATCTCCTCACACAGTGCATGACCCTGTTGGACTGACCATTCTCCTGGCACCAAGACATGGAAGGAGACAAATCGACGCGCCCCTGCTCAGATTTTGCGTTTTTTGAAGGTTGAAATCACCAATCTTTGTTCCAAATTTCATCACCTTGAAAGGGCTGGTTTTCTACACTCATCAATACTACTTACTTAGTAAGTATGTTTCTATACACCATTATTTGTTTATTTCATTCATCTAAATGTTCTGCCAAAGAGCAATATAAATTGATGATGTGATTGTCAGCCAAGCTGTAATAAACATTTTTACCTTCTCGACGATAACTGACTAAACGCATCGCTTTTAATAATCGCAATTGATGAGAAACAGCTGATTCCGTCATTTTCATCAATGCAGCTAAATCACAAACACATAATTCTTGGGAGGCCAAAGCTGATATCAGCCGCAGACGATTCGGATCTCCAAGTATTCCAAAGACTTCTGCCATTTGTTTTGCCTTGTCTATAGACAAGATTTGTGTTTGAATTGACCGCACATTATCCAGATGCACCAAATGGGTATCACACTGTGGTACGCCTGCATTCTGAAGCAATTCCAACTCTTCTTCGCTTTGGCGCTTGTTCATGGCATTAAGTATAGGCAATGGTTATCACTTTCAATTTTAACTAAAATTAAAGTATTGTACAGTTGAACATGTATTCAATTGTTGTATTAGAATATTGGCAGTTAACTTTTTCGCTTTGGTTGTAATGCCATGACTCAAACTCCTTCCCTCAAAACCCAAACTTTGCAAATTGATGGTATGGACTGCGGAAGCTGCGCCAAGACGATTGAAGTCGGTTTGCAGCAGTTAAATGGTGTTACAGAAGTAAAAGTAAACTTTACGACAGGCAAAGCCAGGGTTTCCTATAACCCAGAAGTCTTGAGTGAAAAGACTATCTATGACCAAATTAGAAGTTTGGGTTATACGGTTGAACAGAGTCATGACCATAACGTCGATGTAACTCCTGTGAAAACGCTACAACTACAAATCGGCGGGATGGATTGTGGCAGTTGTGCCAAGACGATTGAGGCTGGGGTGCAGAAGATAATAGGCGTAAAAGAAGCATCGATCAGCTTTGCCAGCGAACGATTGCAAGTAAACTATGACCCGCAACTGGTAAATGAGACGGCAATTTATGATCGGATTAAAAGTTTGGGTTATACAGTTGTTGAGGCAAGTTCCCATCATCATACTGATTCTTGCGATGGCGAAACGCCCGCCGTAGGCGATCGTGAGTACGAACACCAACACGAAAAGCCAATAAACAAGCCAAAACAAAAGTCAGACCTGGCAAGCTGGAGATTCTGGATTGAAAATCGCCGGGGGCAGAGTGTCATACTTGCAGGTATAGGCTTAGTGTTGGGCTTAATTTCTCAAAATCTAGCGCTACCTATTTGGATAGCACGGGCTTTCTATGGCATCGGCATAGTAATTACTGGCTATCCGATCGCACGGGCTGGTTTGTTTGAATTGCGCTTGCGCCGCGCCGATATGAATCTGCTGATGACGATTTCAGTAATCGGGGCTGTAATTTTAGGGGACTGGTTTGAAGGGGCGCTAGTCGTCTTTTTGTTCACTTTTGGTACAACACTGCAAGTTTTCACCTTTGGTCGCACTCGCAATGCCATTCGCTCCCTGATGGATTTGACTCCGCCCACTGCTACCGTCAAGCGGAATGGTCAGGAGGTGACAGTTTCCGTCGAAAGTATTCAGCTAGGTGAAACTTTGACAATTCGACCAGGACAGCGTGTAGCGTTGGATGGTGTAGTTGTTTCTGGCGCAAGCACCATCGATCAGTCTCCAATTACAGGAGAATCAATTCCAGAAGATAAAGCTCCAGGTGATAATGTCTTTGCTGGGACACTGAATCAGACAGGCTTTTTAGAAGTCAAAGTTACTCACACTGCTAGCGATACAACTGTTGCCAAAATTATTAATCTTGTGGAACAAGCCCAAGAAAGCCGCGCACCCTCGCAGCAGTGGGTGGATAAGTTTGCACAGGTCTACACACCGGTAGTGATTTTAGCAGCGATCGCCATTGCTTTAATACCGCCTTTGGCATTTGCTCAATCGTTCAACGTCTGGCTTTACCGAGCACTGGTAATGCTAGTAATAGCCTGCCCCTGTGCTTTAGTAATTTCTACTCCTGTCTCGATTGTTAGCGCCATTGGTGCAGCAACTCGTAAGGGCGTTTTGTTCAAAGGGGGTAATGCGCTGGAAACGGCTGGACGCCTTATCACCCTTGCTTTTGATAAGACTGGTACAATTACGCAAGGGCTGCCCATTATCCAAAATATTTATGACTTGAAAAAAGTAAGTGCAAACATGGTGTTACAGATTGCGGCTTCCCTGGAGCAACACTCAGAACATCCACTAGCAAGAGCAATTGTGGCAAACGCTCATGAACTGGGCATAGAGTTAGAAACACCTCACAACTTTACAGCGCTACCTGGTAAAGGAATTCAGGCAAATTTAGGTGAGCAGTTGTACTTCGTTGGCAATCGACGCTTGTTTGCAGACACAGATATTCATTTGTCCCAAAAAGCTGAATCCGTATTGGCTGAAATTGAACAGCTTGGTCAAACCCCAGTGCTAGTTGGAACGACCCACGGGTTAATAGGGGTGATTGCACTGGCAGATGGATTAAGGTTAGAAGCAACAGAAGCTGTACGGCAATTGAAACGGGTTGGGCTGAAACGGTTGGTGATGCTGACAGGAGACAGGTCTACTGTTGCCCAGCAGATTGCTGGGCAAGTTGGAATCACAGAGTATCAGGCAGAACTGTTACCTGAAGATAAACTTCAAGCAATCCAACAACTGCGCCAAGCCGGGGTCGTAGGTATGGTTGGGGATGGTATTAACGATGCACCTGCCTTAGCTGCTGCGGATATTAGTTTTGCAGTTGGTGGAATTGATATTGCCCTAGAGACAGCAGATGTCGTACTGGTTAGTAGTGATTTGAGACGGCTTGCCTATGCAGTAGATTTAAGCCGCCGCACTGTATCTGTGATTCAACAGAATGTGGTCTTTTCTCTAGTAACAAAGGGTTTGTTTCTGCTGCTGGGAACTTTCGGTTTTGTTGGGTTAGCGATCGCGGTTTTAGCAGACACGGGAACTTCCTTATTAGTGACCGCGAATGGAATGCGGCTGTTTAAAAGCAAGGTTTTTGAGGATTAATATTAGCGATCGCCATAATTAAAGATACAGCAGTTTTCGTTTGCATGAAGTACAAATTTACAGGTTGTGAGGCAGGAGGCAGAAAGTTTGTATATTTGATTTTGAGTCCTGCATTTATACTTCACTTACTTGAAGGGGTAAAAGTAGCGAAGACACTGTTGGCGAAATATTACTTAACAATTTTGGCAACGTACGTAATATTGCACGAAAATTCTGATCACTTCCGCAGCGATAGGATAATTAAATCCTGAACGCTTAGATAAATTGTTACCATGTCGATGCATCCCCAAAATATCCCCGACATACCTCAACAAACAGTAGAGGTGGCGCGTGCATCTTTCCCCAAAGGAAATATTTACATGAAGATCCGGGATACCTTGGGAAGTATCTTTGAGGAGGAAGTATTTGCCGACTTATTTCCACAAAACGGGCAGCCAGCATATGCACCTTGGCGGTTAGCATCGGTGTGCATAATGCAATTTATGGAGAATTTATCTGACAGACAGGCGGCAGATGCAGTACGTGGACATATTGACTGGAAGTATATATTGAGCCTCTTTGTTCGCGTAGCGTGCCGAAGGCAAGTCTTTCCTAAACAACTTGATAAATCCAAATTCTCTCAAATGGGTTCTCAACCCTTCATCGGAAATCTCTAAACTACTTACCTGGCAATACTTTCCTGGTTCATTTGAGACAGTTCTATTTTTTTCAACCCATGATTCCATGTATTACACGGAAGAATTCAAATATTTCTACTTTTAATTCACAGGATTTTTCTGAACCATTGCCGAGTATTACACGGTACGACCAGGAGATTCCGAGGCTCATCGCCCAAGTACAGAATCTTCAAAAAGAAAATTTAGCCCTCTTTCAAGAAACACATTCGGTGGGGAGAGAAATAGGAATAAGTTCCAAACCAAGAGCCTGAGCTTTTTGTCGGAGGTTTTTGAGAATCAGTTCCTGGTATTTTTGCTCATAATAGTCCATACCAGGATCAGAATATTCTCCCTTCTTTGTCCAGATTCGGTAGAACAAACGAGCCAATTTGTGTGCAGTAGCAGTTATTGCTTTGGGTGCCCCCAAGCGAGAACGTAAGCGGCGATAAAATGCACCCAGAGCAGAACGACTGTGAGTCAGGGAAAAAGCCGCCATGCGAAAAGCGTTGGCAGCGCGATTGACAACAGTACGAGTTTGAGAGCTTTTAACCTTACCGCCAGTGACCTTTTGACCAGGACATAAACCCAACCAAGATGTGAAGTGCTTAACTGTAGGAAAGCGTTTTGGGTTTAATCCCACCTCAGATAAAATGGTCTGAACAGTTAAAGCATCAAGACCATCAATGAGTGTAATGACACGACAGATTATAAAATTAAGATTACATTAAAGTATGAAATAATACAGTTTAAGATTACGGTTTGTGTCATCGTTACAAGAGGGTGTGAGGAAAAATAATATGTCGAATCTATTGTGGAAAACACTGGTGTTCAGCCCAGCATTTTTGGGAGTAACTTTTGCTGTTTCGGCTAGTGCCATTGCTGCTGACAGCCAACAACAGCCATCACAAACTCATCAGCCGTTACTTGCCCAAACAAACGCTGACGAAAACGGTTTGTCACAAATAAACCAATACAATCTTGAAGCCAATAATCAAACTTCACTATCTCAAATTACATCAGTTTCCCAATTTTCGGATGTACAACCAACAGACTGGGCTTTTCAAGCTTTGCAATCTTTAGTGGAGCGTTACGGTTGTATTGCAGGTTATCCCAACGGTACTTACCGGGGTAATCGTGCCTTAACTCGTTATGAATTTGCGGCAGGTTTGAATGCTTGTTTGGATAGAGTTAATGAACTGATTGCTACAGCAACTACTGATTTGGTGACAAAAGAGGATTTAGCTACCCTACAGCGTTTACAAGAAGAATTTTCTGCGGAACTTGCAACACTCAGAGGTCGAGTAGATGCGTTGGAAGCACGTACTGCTGAATTGGAAGCTAATCAATTTTCGACTACAACAAAACTAGTAGGTGAAGCAGTTTTTGCGGTTACGGATAGTTTTGGCAGCAACGATAGTAATAATACCGTTTTCCAAAACCGGGTGCGTTTAGACTTGCAAACTAGTTTTACAGGTAAAGATACCCTACACACTCGGATTGCAGCCGGTAATGCTACTCCATTATCTTTACCCAATGGCACTGCCGAAGGTACTCAAACTTTTAACTTGTTTCTTGGTAGTAATAATAATGCTTTTATTGATTGGTTGGCGTATTACTTCCCTGTTGGCAACTCTCAAGTTTATGTAGCTGCTACTGGAGGTATTCAAAGCGATTATGTTCCCACTGTCAACCCTTATTTTGAAGACTTTGATAATGGTAACGGTGCTTTATCTACCTTTGCTTCCGAAAGTCCTATCTATCGCATCGGTGGCGGTGCAGGAATTGGTGTTAATGTCCCATTTGGTGGTGGTAGTACTTTTAAACCTTCATTAACTTTGGGTTATTTAGGAGCTGAACCGAATAATCCTAGTCTAGGCTCAGGTTTATTAGATGGTAACTATGCAGCTTTAGCACAGTTGAATCTTAACGTTGGCGATCGCCTGACCTTGGCTGCAACCTACGTTCACGGTTATCATGGTGCAAATAGTGCTTTATTTGATGCTGGTTCGGTAAGTGCTGCTGTAGTTGGGACTTCACAAGCTAATTTTGTCGGTGGTGGCAATCCATTTGTAAGTAATTCTTACGGCTTTGAAGCAGCTTTCAGACCTAGCGATAAACTGTCAATTAGTGGGTTTGCACTCCACAGTAATATTACAGGCTTTGGAGCTAACGATAACGATGAAGTTTGGAGCTATGGATTGGGTGTAGCTTTACCCGACTTTGGCAAGAAGGGCAATCTTTTAGGGATTTTTGCAGGAGCGCAACCATATTTAGGTAGTAACAACGGAGATAAACCCTATCACATTGAAGGCTTTTACAGATATCGCATTAGTGACAACATTTCTATTACTCCTGGTGTAATTTGGTTAACTAATCCTGGTCAATCTGCTAACAATAACAATGATGCTGTGATTGGTACATTGAGAACAACTTTCACTTTCTAAAATAGAAGTTTGGGTTGAGCATAGCTCAACTCAACACTTATTAATTAGGTGTTTTTAGTTTGTACTATTTTGATGCACTCTAATAACGTGTTTTATTTCCAGGCTTTAGGATACCCACTCTACCTACATGACTCTTGATTCAAGAACGCCGATTATCATTTTTGGAATCCTTTTCCTCTATAATTAACTAATTCTTCATATCCAGACATATAGGCATCATTATCTTTAATATCTAAGCCTAAAAATCTGGAAAAACCTGTAGAGTCGTTTCCTACTAATTCTCCTTTTCGGGGTTTACCGTGGTAATTAGCTAAAGCAATTTTAGCTTGACGTAAGGATTTTACGGGTACAAAAACATCTGTTTGGTTAAAAGACCATAAATCCTCGGAATGTCTTGCCGCAAACAACAGTTCTCCTAATGCTTGGTTTTTCGCATCATCTTGTTTATAAGTTAGAGCTAGATGCTTATCTAAATAGATAATTCTTCCTGAATTAATATTTTCTGTAATATCTAAAGAGTCAATTAAATTTGATAAAAATTTTCGATGTTCAGGGTTAAGTAGCACCGAGAAAAGGAATAACACCGACTACCCAACCCCTCGCACCCGTTTCTTTATGAGTTTCATAATCTTGATAACATTGTTTTAAACACGGTATATAAAATTTATCAAAAGGGATTTTCATCTGAGAAATTGTTTGCATATTAACAGCTAATATAAACTTTTTAAATCATTTCGATTTCTCTAGTACCTTCATCAGGGTAAGAGCATCTCAATCAGGCTTGACACAAGGACTCAGAAGAATCTAATGTAGAGTCAAGGAAACAACAACTGAGAACCTGAAGCATATAACTGTTATCCATAGCAGTGCGTTTCATTTTTTGACGGAGACTACGTTTGTAAGACTGTTCACTGTTGAGAGCATTGAGAGCAATACGTCTTAAAAGAGCAAAATTTTGCGGACTGTGGAAAGAACGAATGCGACAAGCATCTTCCGCAAAAGTACAATCAAGTGTCCAATGAGCCTCGTTTTCAATGCCCCAGTGTTTTCGGATAGCCCGACCGATAAGTTGAGCATCACTGTGTAAAGAAGTAAGATAAAATTGAACCTCGCGGGTAGTTTTATTCCAAAGATGACGTACGCGGACGACCATAACTAGCGTTTGCAATCCTGCCCATAATTTTGGTTGATAAAGCGCACCAATTGCCGTTACAGGTACAGTCCAAACTTCACGAATTTCGGTGCGATGATGTCCTTTCTCAATCCGTTTGTCATAACTGACATCAATCCCTTGAAAATTATTGGCTTGAGCAATTTCAAACCATTCGCTCACCTGAGAACAGAGAGTAGGATGATTAGCTTTCAGCGCCAGGACATAATCGGCTTTCTTGTCGATAATCTTTTTGGCAATTTCGGTTTGTGTTCCCATCGCATCAATAGTAATGATAGCTCCTGTGATATCTAGCAATTCCAATAATGCAGGAATCGCAGTAATTTCATTGGATTTATCCTCTACTTTCATCTGTGCTAACACCAAATGTTGTTCACTCGACCAAGCGCTAATTACATGAAGTGCTGATTTACCTAGATTGCGGTCATAAGAACCTCTAATCGTCTTACCATCGATGGGGATTATTTCTCCCCCCATCTTGATGACCAAGGTTTCTACCCAACTGATAAAACATCGATTTAATGCCTCTGGGTTGATCAGCTCAAACACCCGACGGAAAGTGTCATCTGACGGAATTCCATTTGGTAGCATCAAAAATTCTTCTAACCACTGTTGCTTACTGATACCGTAATTCTCGATATCTTCCCACCCTTTTGCTCCTGCTATGACTGCCAGAATTGCAATTATTAAGATCTCTGTGAGTTGATGTTTTTTGGTTCGCTCTACTCTTGGGTCTTTGATATCTGAGAAATGCTCCACTAAACTCCGTTGGATACTGCCGATGTCTGTCACTTGTGTTGGCTGTCTGTGACCACCAGAATTTTTCGTAGCATCAGCAGATTTAGTTTCAAAGCCTTGTGACATCAACCTGACTCCTGACCATTTTTTGACAACAGCATTGAAGTCTTCTCGTTTATCCTGCTCAGTTGTCAAGTACGTTTTTAATCCGGTCGCTTATGCTTATCTTTTTTGATTTGTCAAGTTTGAATTATACCAAATTAGATGAGCTTACCCTGGTACCTTCATTAAACAAGAGACATAGTTATCAAAGCTTTTAATATTTTTAATTTTCACAAATCAAAGGAAGGGTGAATATTTTTGGCAGTTTATTGTTTCAGAAGATGAAAGCTGTAAAATTCGCATTTCATCCCTATCCCCAAAATCAATTTTCCAACACAGATTCCGCCACCTTCCCATTTCCCACAACAGCCGCACTTTGCTTAGGTAACAAAAACCTACCAAACTTCGAGTACAAAGCAGGTAAAACCAACAAAGTTAACGCCGTAGAAGTAAACAACCCACCTAACACTACAATCGAAAGAGGTTGCAAAATTTCCTTCCCTGGCCCCACTGAAATGATCAACGGAACTAAACCCAAAGCTGAAGTTAAAGATGTCATCAAAATAGCGTTGAGTCGTTCCATTGACCCAGCAATTAATACTTCTTTTAAAGACATTCCTATCGCAACTTTTGTAGTGTAATTATCTACTAATAATAATCCGTTTCGAGTAGCCACACCAAACAAAGTTACAAACCCCACCAACGAGGCTACAGAAACAACTCCACCTGTAAAAGCTACCGCAATTACTCCACCCACTAACGCAATGGGCAAGTTAATCATAATCATCGCTGTTGAAGCGATTGATTTTACAGAAAGATACATTAGTACTGTAATCACAACAAAGGAAATAGCACTGAAAATCAGAATATTTTGTGAGGCTCGTTCTTCTGCTTCAAATTGACCTCCATATTGGATAAAATAACCTGGAGTAAGTTGCACTTGTGCCTTAACTTTATTTTGAATATCTGTCACTACAGAGCGCAAATCTCTGCCTTTAGCATTAGCAGATACCACAATTAAACGTGAAACATTTTCCCGATTGATAGTATTAGGGCCAGTGCCATAGGCAACCGTAGCAACTTTAGCTAAAGGGATTTTATTCCCATCAGGGGTATCAACTAACAAATTCTCAATAGTTTGTAGATTGTTGCGATACTGCGGTTGCAACCACACAACCAAATCAAAGCTTTGTTGCTTCTCTAAAACTTGAGAGACTACTCTTCCATTGAGCGCTGTTTCAATGATATTAGATAATTGTCCAATAGTTAAACCGTAGCGAGATGCAGCAACACGGTCAAACTTAATTTGAATTTGTTCAATAGGGATCTGTGGTTCGAGCTGTAAATCTACAATTCCGGGAATAGATTTTATTGCGTCTTCAACTTGCTTTCCAAGCTTGCGAAGTTCTTCCAAGTCGGAACCAAAAATTTTGACCGCGATTTGACTTCTGACCCCAGACAAAATTTCATCAATACGGTGAGCAATAAATCCACCAATATTAGATGCAGCCCCTGGTATTTTGTTAAACTCTTCGCGCAACCATTCTACAGTAGCTGCGCGATTTTTCATTCCTTTGTCACTCAACCCAATATCAAGGTGAGCCAAATTCACAGGTGCAGCATCTGCATCATTGGGGGCGCGTCCGGCGCGTAATTGAATATACTTTAATCTAGGGTCGTCTTTGAGTTTATCTTCCAAAGCAAAAGCAGCACTATTGGTAGCTTCTAAAGATGTACCTGGGTAAAGTGCTAAGGTATTTACCAAAGTTGTTTCTTGGAATTCAGGTAAAAATGCCCGTCCTAAAGCTGGGAAAATTATAATTGCTGCTATCATTCCCGCCGCAGCCACAGTAATAACAACTATCGAATTTCTGATAGCAAAATCGAGAAAAGGGTAATAAATCCTTTTACAAACTCTTGGTACAAAGGGTTCCCTGACTGACATTTTATTGTGAGGTAATAAAATTGCACATAAAGCCGGACTCACAAGCAGCGCTTCTAAGCTAGAGACTACAACTACCACCAGATAACTAAGACCCATTGGACCAAAAATCCGACCTTCCACACCAGCGAGGGCAAATATTGGAGAAAAGACGACTATAGTAATTAAAGTTGCCCCAATTAAAGATTCCTGGACTTCCTGTACTCCTTCAAAAACAATTTCCAGTACTGGACGCGGGTTGGGAGAGTATTTATTTTGTCGCAACAAACGAAAAACATTTTCTGCATAGACAATGGCATCATCGATCGCTGTACCAATGGCGATCGCTAATCCTCCCAAAGTCATTGTATTCAGCCCTAAGCCCAAAAAAGATAATACTTGCAATGAAAATATAAAAGTCAGGGCAAAATTCAACAGCACAACTCCAAGAGTCCGCCAATTCATTAAAAAAGGGATGAGGATAACTGCTGCAATGATACTACCTTCCACCAAGGCTGACCTGACATTTTCCACCGAAGTATCGATATAATCTGCTTGGCGGAAGGTTTGATTTACTTTAATTTCTTTCGGTAAACCTGCTTTTAGCTCAGATATTGCGGCTTCAATAGCGCGGGTGACGGTGGGAGTATCAGCTAGGGGTTGTTTATTCACCATCACCACAACAGCATCTTTCCCATTTAAACTACCATCGCCGATTTTCACAGCACCACCAATTTGCACTTGGGCGACATCTCCCAGGCGGACGGGCGTTCCTTGACGGGCGACAATGACAGATTGTTGAAGATCATCAAGGGATTCAATCCGCCCAATTCCCCGAATTAAAGTTTGTTTATCAGGAGTAGTCAAAAAGCCACCAGGAGCATTGACATTTGCCGCCTGTACAGCTTCACTTACCTGTTGTAAAGATACATTAAAAGCTTGTAGTTTGTTGAGGTCTACTAACACTTGATACTGACGCACATCGCCGCCATACACAAGTACTTGACTGACACCGGGAACTGCTAAAAGGCGATTCGTCACTTGCCAATCAACAATTCTGCGGACTTCCATGAGGTCGATTTCAGTGGCAGATTGGTTATTGCCTTCCCCTTCCACAGTCAAGGCGTACTTTAATACAGTACCGATGGGAGAGCTAGTGGGAGCAATTCGTGGGGTTTCAACTCCTTCTGGTAGCTTGCTTACGGCTTGTTGCAGTCGTTCTTGTATCAACTGGCGGGCTTGAAAGATATCTGTTCCCCAGCCAAAAACAACTCTGACTACAGAAAGTCCGGCTGAAGAAGAGGAACGAACGGTAGTTAAGCCTGGAGTTCCATTAATGGCACTTTCAATTGGTAATGTCACTAAAGATTCGATTTCTTCTGGTGCTAGTCCAGGGGCTGCTGTCTCAATTTCGACTTGGGGAGGTGCAAAGGCTGGAAAAACATCCAGTGGCATTTTGGGAATGGTATTAAAGATGATGACTAATGTGGAAATGAGCGCAGCAATTACTATAAGCCAGCGTCGAGAGATTACCCATCTAGCAACTGTACTAATCATTTGGTTTTTGGTTAAAAAATGGCGAAGGGTTTGTTTATTTCTGATAAACGGGTAAGTAAATTTGAATATTAGGTTTGGCTGTTGCTAACATCAAGCCCCAAATCAGCCCAAAGCGAACTATTCCTAAATAGGATATAGAACAAACTACATTTTTATAGTCTCTGCACTTGGAGCATGAGATTTATAAACTGTTCTGTTCACAATCTAAATAGTCTTGCTGTAGGTGGGTTTGATGTTAGAAAATCTAACAGAACCCAACTTCAGTTATTATCTGCAACTTCACTAATTTTTAAATACCATCAGAATTTCGAGGGCGATCGCGCTCCTCAACATTTTTATCAGAAGTAGACAGGGTTGGTTGCTTGTGGTTGTCGAGATAAACCTCTGTTTCATAATTGAACCCGTCGTACTCTAAATTACCTGCTGGTACTAAACGTGAACGGGTACGACGATTAGACCAAAAAGCACCTCCCATGAAAGCAACTGTCGCAAGTGCTGCTCCTCCACCTGCTGTTAACCACAAGGGTGGTGAAAAACTGTTAGTTTTAACTTCAGTTTCTTCTGCATGAGAACCACTTTCTTCATTGTGTTCTTCTTCTTTTGGTTTACTACCACCCCGCAATGATTGCGCGTAAAGTTGGGGCGCACGTTGGGTGACGATCGCATCTCCCTCAAACAAACCCGTCTTCACCTCAACCATGTCCCCAGAGGTTTGACCCAAAGTCACTTCCGCAGATTGGAAAGCATTTCCATTTTGGATGTAGACCATTTTTTTCCCATTCGCATCGACTATAGCCGAGCTAGGAACCGCCAATACAGGTGCAGATGCTTGGTTTGTTAGTACCTCCAATTCGGCGAACATTCCGGGTTTGAGTTGTCCGCCTGGGTTATTTACTTCAGCTTGTACTGGGATAACCCGTGTTTCCCCTTGTACTACCGCACCAATCTGTGTAACCTTTCCAGAAAAGGTACGGTCTGGTAAGCTAGCAACTTTTAGACTTACTCTTTGACCTACTTTTACTTTGTCTAAATCTTTTTCATAAATATTGGCTGTGGCAAAAACCCGACTATCATTGACAATAGTCATGAGTGTGCCACCTGCATCATTAAAAGTTTGACCAAGGGTAACTTGGCGATCGGCAACTTTACCGGAGATGGGAGCAGTCACTGTTACCAATCCCTTGGCATTTGGACGGTTGCCTATTTGTTGCAGTCTAGTATTATAAGCAGAATCACTAAGACGTAAACGCTCTTGTGCTACTTGAACAGCAGATTGAGCGCGTTTCATTTGGGCTTCGCTTTCAATGATATCTCGTCTGCTGTTAGCTGAGGTGAGTTTGGCTTTTGCTTCTGCTAATTGTGTTTGAGATTCGAGCGCGTTGCGACGTGGTAAAGCGCCTTCATTAGCTAACTGTAAATCCTTATTATATTTTTCTTCAGCAAATGCTACCTGGCTTTGTGCTTGGGCAATGTCGGCGTTAGATATTTGCCAATACCTTTGATAATTTTGTTGAGCTAATCTTGAATCGGCTTGCGCTTGCTGCAAAGAAGCTATAGCTTCCGCTCGTTTTTCTTGGGAACTAACCCGTAACTCCACCAAGTCAGGACTGGTGACAACAGCAAGGGGTTGACCTTTTTTCACTACAGCACCGGGTTCCACCAACAATTCAACCACTTTTGCCCCTGTAATTGGGGTATTCACTTCTACTTTTTGGCTAGGTAAGGTTTCAATCTGTCCAGTGCTTTTAATACCCAAAGCCAGCCGTTGCCGTTTCACTGGCTCGACTTTAATTCCCAACCTCTGGGCGGTTTCGGCATCAACTTCGACAGAACCACTTGCTTCGCTTCCACCACCCTGAAATGAACTTGCACCGCTATGGTCGTGTCCAGCACCAGCTAACACAGCTGTGGGAGTTGTCAGCAATAAAAGGCTTAGGACTGTGCCGGAAACACAACGAATTGCTGTAGGTGGTTGGAGACTTTTAGAGATTCCCATCGCTATTTTGTGTCCTTGAGTTACTGTGGTGTAAATTTGTGCTTAAACTTGGTTAACTTTTTAAGCGGGATTTGGGGAACCGCTTTTGGCAAGCAAGCTAGCGGTTTCGCTCTTGGAATTTGTTTACGAAGCCAAATTAACCACTTAACTTAATAGTCTTTCATACAAATATGAAATTGAGATGAAATTAGGACAAGAGATTAGCATTCAAGTAGCTGACCCACTAACTTGCAATGCTAATCCAGAAATATCCCCAACAACCACTCCACCAAGTATTTCTGTCACCAAACCACGAGCCGAAAAACTCCTGAAGCGATCACAATACCCATCAACATTGGAAAAGCAACGAGAAATACGACAAAAGACGCTATCATATCTTTGCTCAAAGAGCATTTATAGTATTTAATACCTTTAAGCTTTCTCATGACTAAATTCGAGTAAAACTAGTTTGTTTACATTTGGTTGTTGTATGAGAATTGCGATCGCTTAAAGGGCAGTGCACTATGGTTTACATAGAAACTTGGGCTTACTTGTTATACCAAGCTTTACGCCACTGTTTCATTTGATTAATCTCTGCTTCTTGCGCTTTGATAATTTCTTGAGCCAAGTTTTTAATTTCAGGACGTTGAGACTTTTGCAAGGCATCTTTCGCCATAACTACAGCTGATTCATGATGAGGAATCATCGCATCAATAAATCGCAAATCGTAGTTAGCATCGGCTGGGCCTAAATCCATTGCCATGCTGTGGTTCATACCGCTACCATGATGCATTGAGCCACTGTCATGGTTCCTCGTTTGTTTGTCGCTTGTATCGGTGGTAGTAATGTTTGGTGCTGGAAATTGGTTTTGGGAAGCATTTGTAGAACAGGCTGTCAGCACGCTGCTGGAAAAAGAGGCGACGGAAAATTACTTGGTTACAAAACTCTGATTACCCCAAGTAAAACAAAGCTAAAGGCACACACACAGAAGATAGGTAAATTGATTGATGGGCATAAGTCAATACCACAATCTGATTTAATCGCTCATCTGAATCCCGTCATCCGTGGATGGACAAACTACTACTCAGGTGTCGTTAGCTTTCCGCATATTTAATCAGGCTGATACAACATTATTCAGCCAGCTAAAAGCATGGGCAGAACATCGTCACCCCAATAAATCTTCCTGGTGGAGTTGTCAAAAATATTGGCAAACCGTAGGGTCTGATAATTGGGTATTTAAACCCCATAATCAGAAGATTCGCTTACTCAAGCACCGTGAAACTCCTATCGTGAGACACATACAAGTGCAAGGAAGCCGAAGCCCATTTGATGGTGATTGGGTGTACTGGAGTTCGAGAATGGGTAAACATCCTGAAGCTTCAAAAAGAATGGCAACACTCTTGAAGATGCAGAAAGGAAAGTGTACTCATTGTGGGCTGTTTTTCAATCATGAAGATTTGATGGAAATCGACCATAAAATCCCCCGTTCAAAAGGCGGTAAGGATAGTTACGACAACCTTCAATTACTTCATGGACATTGCCATGATGCTAAAACAGCAGCGGAGAAAATTGCTGTTTCAGTTCAAGAAATAGATGAGGATTATCTCAACTGTAATCCCTTTTAACTCTGAATCTAGAGGTGTGCGTGACAAGCACCAAATCATTGAGGAGCCGTGTGAAATTAACGTTTCATGCACGGTTTTGTAGCCGAGTCAGGGGGGTGACTTCCTGGCTTAGGCATCCAACTATGAGGCGGTCAAGGCGGGCGTGACTTTAGAGTGGAGTAACGGACAGGTGGAAGGACAGATCAACCGTCTGAAGATGTTGAAACGCCAGATGTATGGTCGTGCCAAGTTTGACCTGTTGAGCCAACGGGTTCTGCTGGCAGTGTAAGAACTCTCCTGAGCAGGTTACTTCTAGAAATCTGCTGAGCTTTTGAAATAGCGATCGCTCTTCTGAGTCGTCTCTATCCACCCCGCATCACCAAAAGTGAGCAAGACCCTATCTTAGCCCTGCTTGTCCAGGGGGGTTGGTGGGATCTCATCTCATTTGTTTGAACCTTATGAGGAATTGGTATAACAGCAGCAGTAGTTAGCCCAGTTACTTCCTTCAGCAAGTACGAATCGGTTTGCGGAATAGGGTTACTTCACTGACTGCAACTTTAGTGCTGCACTCTACTCAATGACTACTTGAGATACAAATTGAATTTAGGAATAATTAACAGAAAAAATACATCAAAAAGCCTACTAGGTTACATCAAATGATGGTTTGTAAATGGGTAAATAACCTGTAAAACTAAAACTGAAATATTCGAGATATTTACAAAACTAGATTTGACCCTAGTTAATCATAAATTATTTAGATGGACAGCAAATTAATTATCTCTTTTCCTAACCCAATATCTTCATGACTGGAAGAAAGCATTGCTTAACTGTTAATTTATGACTAGAAAAAGGAAGAAAAATACCATGCATGAAAGTGAACAGATACCGACAAGTCAAGGAACAGCAGATAACAAACAGGTAACAACACATGAACAAACAGTAGAAAATACCACTCAGCAAACAGGACGAATAGTAATTGTCACCGGGGATAAAGGAGGTGTGGGTAAATCCACATTTGCTAGAGGATTGCTACATTTATATATCAACAGACAGCTAAAGTATTTGGCTTATGACTCAGATCATCGCAATGCCCAATTGTATAGACACTACGACTCAGTAGCACCTGGCGTCAAGCTGCTCGATATTTTTACAAGGGGTGGTGCAGACGACTTGCTAATAGACTTAGAGAAAGAACTTCCTCCACTTGTATTAGTAGATTTACCTGCCCAGTCCGGTCTGTTTTTTGAGAATTTTGAGAAAGACTTGGGTGTATTTGATGCTGTCAAAGGCTTAGGATACAGAGTCACTATGGTAAGTGTACTATCTAGGGTGAAAGATTCAGTGAATATTCTGCGGATTCTTCACAAATACTGTGGCGATCGCGTCGATTATGTAGTTGTGAAAAATCTGTTCCACGGTGAGGCTGATAAGTTTGAACGCTACGACAGTTCCGATACTCGCACCACACTTTTAGCAGATGGTGCGGTGGAAATTAAGATGCCAGATTTATTTTTTAAACCCTATGACTATATTGATGAAAAAAACTTGACCTTTAGTGAAGTTTTAGAGGACAAAGAAGCCAACATTGTCATCAAATCTCGTGTTTCAGCTTGGTTGAAAGAATTTGAGCAAACCGTGTTGGGTGCTAATGAATTATTGGGGATAGTAGAAAATGCAGTCGTCACAGAGCAAGCCGCATAGCCAAAATACTAAAGGGATTATCCCCTATCCTAAGCGGCTGGTAATGACAGTTGGTGATGCTAGGGTAGGTAAGTCTACAATAGCACGTTTATTAGTAGATTTATATCTGGAATCACGACTGAATCTACGAGCTTACTACACTGGTAATCGCAATAAATTGTATGCGTATCAGCTACTATTACCTATTGCTCAATTACCATTAAACCAAGGTGGTGCAGACCAATTATTAATTGATTTAGAGCTTTTTTCTGATGTTCATGTAGCTCTGAGTGATTTACCAGGACAAAGTTTTGAAGAGTTCCGACAATTTGTAGAAGAAGTAATGCTGTGGGATGCAATTGCTCAATTAGGTTATCGCATAACCTTTGTGCATCCAATTTCACATCGCAGAGATTGTGTAGAATATTTGCAAGAAATTTTTAATTCTTATGGCGATAAAGCAGATTATATCATCATTAAAAATCTGTATTTTGGTGAAGAATTTCCCTACTATGATGGTTCTGATATCCAACAGCGTATCCAAGCAAGTGGAGGAGATGAGTTGTATTTTGGGAAGTTATGGAGAGATGTTTATGAATTAGTAGAATCTCTGGATTTACCTTATAGCTATGCCATCCAAAATTCTGAAATAGATTTTCTGAACCGTTCTCGTATTTTTAACTGGATGGAAGAATTTAGTGAGCAAATTAAGAATAAGAAACACATTGGGGAACTATTAGGTTTTTTAAACATTACATCAGCAGTGGATTTACGAAACCAATTATATAGCGATTTCTAAATTTTGGTGTAAGTATTCAGAATCCTAGTAAAAAACGACACCTTATCTCCATCAAGAAACTTAAACAAGGCACGTTAGCTTATGAATACATCTGTAGAAGCTTCTTTAGATGCAACATTAGCAGGACAATCTGATCATTTTAAACAGAAAGTTCTCGACGTAGTTAGGCGTTCTGGTATCAATCCCAAAGACCCGTTGTTTTTGGTGTTGAGTTCTCTTGGTAAGTTTGAGGTGTTGATGGAGGATATTCCCGGCAAACTTGATACTGTAGTGGAAGGTTGGACAACTGAAATAGATGACAAACTCGATAAAGCATCAAGCGTAGCCATTGTTCAACAAAAAAGTGCGATCGCTAAAGCCGCGTCAACCCTGTTAAATAAAATAGAGCAAAAAAAATCTAAATCCGTCTTTAGTCCCTTAATAGCCACTACTCTGGTATTATCTGGTGTATTTGGTGTAGGTATGCTAGTTGGTAATATGATTCCTATTTGGAGAGGAGGAGGCTTAACAGAAGCAGTTCGCTTGACTTTTACAGAACAAGAAACTTTGAATTGGGCTAAATCAAAAGACGGAGAGTTTGCCCGTCAGATTATGAACTGGAACAATTTTGACCTGAGTGTTTGTCGCTCCAAACAACATCAATTAAAAGGCAGATGTATGATTTGGATTGTTCATAATGACGAGCGGGAGCGTTATCTGGAGCAATTAAATCAACGACAAAAATCAAACCATTAAACCAATTTGATTTATATCAGGGCTATCTATAAGTCCCTCTGCAATTCCTTTCATAGCAGCTTGAGCGCGGTTTTGACAAGCGAGTTTCCCTAAAATACGATGAACATGAGACCTGACAGTACCAACACTCAAAAAAAGTTGTTTTGCAATCTGCTCATTTTGATGACCTAAAGCAATCATTTGCAAAACTTCTAACTCTCTAGAGCTAAGTGGATATTGCTGCACCCTCTCCTTTTTTGTTACAATCACTTCTACAGGTTTAGGTTGCAAATTTTGAATTAATATCTTACCAATTGCTGGATCTAACCATGTTTTTCCCCTATGTGTTGCATAAATAGCTTCTGTTAATTTCTCCTTAGCTATTGTTTTAGTGCAGTATGAATCTGCACCAGCCGCATAAGCTTCTTTTACAGAAATTTCAGTTGCTTGGGCATTAAAAATCACAACTTTGGTAAATTGCGACATTTGTTTAATCTTTCTTGTGATTTCAATACCACTGGAGTCTGAAAGTGTGATGTTAACAAGTGCTATGTCTGGAGCATGAGTTTTTATTAGTTCTAGTCCTTCTGATGCTGTTTCAGCTTCCCCACAAATTTCGATACTCTCCTCTTCCGAAAGTAACATTCTAATACCATACCGAGTCAGATCATGGTCATCGATAATAACTGTTTTGATCATCTGATTTACCTCCTACTTAGGTTGGATTATCTGATTTTTCAAAATTATTAGTGATGATCTTGAAAAATGGTAGCTTATAGCGGAGTTGAATTGCATACAATACAGAATCGAAGCAGATGACACCGAAAGTTCTGCACTGAAACAGAAATCTTATCTATGCCATCTACAATATCTTGCATCCAAAGGAGAACCGCTATATTTGCCAGTTTGGGAGATGGCAAATTTAATCTTCTGATAATTATTCAATAATTTATTTATTTTGAACTGTGATCTGAATCACACTTAAACAAGCTCGTCTTAGTATATTGTGTATAAATATTATTTCTATTTGTATTAAAATACACATCATAAAGAAATTGAAAGCGCAGCAGAGTAAGGATTATATCTATACAACCTCCAATTGAATAAGTATTAGTCAGAACTCCTGCACCTAAAGGCTTGGAGGCTCTGATGAAATTCCGTAAGAAACTAGGATCAAAATTGCTTTTAACTTAGAACTGACAATAGTTTGACTTCGATTAACCACTCATCCTTGTCAAAAAAATTAGCTTTGAGCTATTTGATTTTATTTATATTAATCTATATCCCTTAACTGACAGGGCTTTCAGGCAATTTTTATGCCAGAAAACTTCAAAGTCCCATTTAGAAGATAAATTTTTTTTCTCGGTAGCAAAAACTTCTTCACCATTTAAATATACCTTAGTATTGAATTTATCTATATTTTTATACCTTTTTTTTATACCTTTTGATAGGGATGCGATTGAAAGAGCTATTTTTTGCCCTCTGCTCCCTGGGTTAAAAGCCCCTAAATTTATTTATGAAAAACAAAAAAAGATGTATTTCGAGACGCGCAGTGCAAGAAATACAGCGTTCTGATTAAAGCCCCTAAATTTATTTATGGGGATTCCTTCTGCCTCCTGCCTCCTGCCTCCTTAACTAAAGAGTTATTTTTCTATTTTTTTTACTCATATATCCGACATTCCGCAGGTGCAATCGTAAATGCTCTATTTTTGAAGCATGACAGCATCACCATTAGTCACCATTGGATATAAGAGCACAGGATATTAACCTGACAATCATTATTGTAAATTTGTAGTAAACTTGCCCTGAATTTAGGATTTGCACGGCTTTTCTATAATTTTACTTGCAATATTGACAAAATATCTCTAACTGGGGCTTTATCTACTTCTAGCTTCTGTATTCTGTCTAATAGTCGTTTTGGAATATACTTGCATTTTTTAACCAGGCGATCGCCATCTTTCCAAAACTCATAGTGATACCAAGCTTGGGGATAATCTTTGCCGTGAAGGGTAATGGTTTTCCACTGAATGGAGCCACTACCTAATCCTTTGTGTCGTCTAGTTTTACTAGGGTTATCTTTACTGAGGTGTATTTCTGACTGCTCGACATCATTACTAGGGTTATCTTTACTGAGGTGTATTTCTGACTGCTCGACATCATTACTAGGGTTATCTTTACTGAGGGGTATTTCTGACTGCTCGACATCGTTACTAGGGCTATTTTTACTAGGGAGTATTTCTGACTGCTCGACATCGTTACTAGGGCTATTTTCGATATCCCCCAGTAATGTGTTTTTACTAGGGCTAGGCACAACACCCAGTAATGTCAAAATTTCTATAATTGGGCGCTTCTTGAACTCTGCTTCTTGAATATCCCCCAGTAAATGCTTGGGAATGTACTTGGTCTTCTTTCTCCCTTTTTCCTGCCAATGATAATAAGCCTGGGGGTAGTCCTTTTCACCCCTAGTAATAGTGCGCCAATGAATAGTGCCGTTACCCTCACCCCAATTTCTGCGCTTTTTACTAGGGTTGTCTTTACTAGGGGGTATTTCTATTTCTGAAGAGTTTTTACTAGGGCTATTATCAATACCCCCCAGTAAAAATTCCGACGCAGGAGGGGGATGATTTTGACAGCAGTTTGAGGACTCAGATATTTCCGGAGTGCAAATTCTGGATAATTCCATAGGACTTGTCAAAAAACACCGTTGCTGTACCTGTTTCACCGTGCCGTGCTTTAGCCATGATGAGCTCTAATATTCCTTGGTCTGTAGTGTCTGGGTTGTAGTACTCATCCCGGTAAGCGAGAATAATATTGTCTGCCACCATTTCTAAAATTCCTGACTGGCTGAGGTCACTTATCATTGGGCGCTTATTCTGTCTGCCTTCAACTCCCCTAGAGATTTGCGATAGTGCTAGCACGGGTACATCAAGTTCCCCCGCCATTTTGTAAAGTCCCCTGGCCACATCTCCCAGTTCATAGCTGCGGTTCGCTCCAGAATCCTCTGCCATCATTTGTAGGTAATCAACTATAACTAACCCTAGTTTTCCTTCTTTGGCCTTAATTTGACGGCATTCTGACGCAATTCCAGAAACGGTGATGCCTCTTGAGTCATTCATGTACAATGGGAGTTTGGAAGCAATACCGACGATTTTGGCAATACTTGTAAATTCCCAGTTTGCTAGGGGTTTATTACCTGAGCGATGTCTGCGGATGCGATCACTTTTTAGTGGTGTTAACTCTAAATGCTTATAGGCGTTAGTAATACTAATTAAACTCCACAGCCTGTACTCCAATTGTTTCTTTGTCATCTCCAAAGAAAAGACGACCACAGATAGATTGTGGAGTAGTATCATTTGCAAGGCAAGAAACAGCGCAATTTGGGACTTCCCCATTGATGGCCTACCCGCAACTATGGTAAGTGTGCCGCTTTCAAATCCCACCATCAAATTATCGAGTTCATGAAGTCCTGTAGGGTAAATGGGGTTTCCTGAATTTAAATCCTCGTAAGCAGCAACGTTAATCGTGCTGTTATGTTCAGTGTTTGAAGATAGGGTTTGATTAGATAATTGGAAAACTTTCTGTTCTGATTGGTCAAGGATTTTTGGTAACTCAGTCTCTGTCTCGTAACCCAGATGTACAATTTCATTTCCAGCCTTGATTAACTGTCTACGCGCGAATTTGTCCATCACCAACTCGGCTAAGGCGTCAATGTTAATAGCTGACACTGTGCGGTCTACTAGAGTTGCTAATTTATTTCTCCCGCCGATACGGACTAGCAAATCGTGGTCAGTAAGCCAAGCTGTAACTGTGAGTAAATCAGTGGGTTTACCAGAGCAATGAAGGCGCAGCGCGGCTTGATAGATATCTTTATGGGTGCTAATGTAAAAGGCTTCGGGAACTAGGCGATCGCTCACCCTACCGATTGCTTCCGGATCAAGCATAATCCCGCCTAAAATCGCCTCTTCCGCTTCAATGTTTTGGGGTGGCAACTTATCAATCATGTCGCACCTCCAGTATTCTCAGCGAGATTTTGGCTTTGCGACTCTTCCCAAGCTCTTTGAGCCTTTCGCTCTCGTTCTTCGAGTTCTCGGCGGAATTCGTCTCGAGTATTTTTTGTTTCAGTTTTTTTGGCTTGTACCTGTTTTGAAGCCAGATATTTTTCGTAATAAACCTCCCAGCGATTTCTTCCGGCTTTGTTCTGGTGAGCTAACCAAGCCTCAATGTCATTCACTGGCTGGCTAAGATTTTTAGTTTTTTCCTCACAAAATTTCCAAAAATTCGCTCGCTCCTCTTCTGAGAGAGTCTTTATAAAGTCTAAATAATTCTTATTGATCTTAGGGTTTTGTAATTCTCTCTCCACAAGGCTTTCAGCCTCCGCATGGTGCGTGGCGATCACGCATGGTGCGTCATGATCCATCGTGGTGTGTGGTGATCCAGCGTGGTGCGTGACGATCGCACTCGGTGCATCATCACACCTTGGGTGCGTCATCACACCATCGGTGTCTTCACACACCATCGGTGCGTCATCACACCATAATCCCTTTGGCTTCACCTTGGTTCTGACTTGCAATAGCTCTAGATCAATGAATCCCTTTGCGTCCAATTCCTTGAGAGCGCGGCTTACAGTTTGCCTATGGACTATCCGCTCTGGTGCTGACAGTTGACGAGCTACCTCGGCAGCATTGATGTCAATCCCGTGGTTATAAGGGTCAATGGTTCGGATGTAGTAGAGGACATCCCTCTGTGCTGGTGTGAGTTCACGGCAGGCTTTCAGCCATTCTTCATGCTGAAGTGGATAGAAACGTCCCTGAATTTTTGAATTTGGTTGTGTCACAATTTTGCTAATACAAATGAAAAGACAAAATTTCACCTCGATCGTTGGGATAGAGGCTAATTTCTTAGGTGTCCATCATTAACGCTTTAAGTAGGTAGACGGAGAAAAAACAAAATATATTTCGTTTTGTAAAATGGCTAAAACTCAACCAGAATAACGAATCAAGGCAACTTTACATATCGTTACAAATTTTGGTTATCTCAAGTCTACTTACTTAGTCAACAAATTTTTATATTCAATCGTGACAAGGCGTTTATTTGATGGCTATGCTAGTAGTCTGAAAATTAAAGATATGTATGGGAAAAAGCACTCCTAGCAAGAGTTTGGTAAGATTAGGGTATACGTCATCATTGTTGTTTAATCAAATATCAAATAGTATAACCGTTAAACTTAAGTATAATTGGCAAAGCAATGCAAAGTTTTGTATCAGAAAAAACTCGAAGTTATCAGCAGTTATTTGATGACATGATGAATCGCTTCAATTTGGAAGCGAAGAAAACTGCTGAACAGGCTAAAGTGTCGGAAGTAATGTTATCCCGCTTTCGTCACGGGAAGGCGGATCTAGGAGCATCAAAACTAATAGCGCTACTTTTGGCTATTCCGGCAGAAGCTAGGGTGTGGTATTTATCTGAGTTATTTGGTCAGAGGCCAGGAATTAGCCTGCGATCGCTGATTGCTGAAGCACCTCCAGAAGAACAAGCTGAAGTTTTACGACTAATTGCTGATATTTTTGTGAATAACAGCCGTGAGGCTACAGATCCAGTGCAGTTATTTAAAGCTTTATAACTCACCGTTTGCAATAGGATTTAACTAAGAGGAATTATCCACCAAGTTACTATAAATATCCAGTAATTCTCATTATGAGAATTACTGCCTTTTCCTGCACCGTCCCAGATATTAGTGCAATTACCTTAACCTCTCACGGATGGATTAGGGTTAACTTAATCGTTAACGTTAATTTTCTTAGCTAATCTCTGAAATTTGCGTTGTTTACGCTGTTGATAACGTTTTCTAGCTTGGTTTAGTACCTCTTGCAATAATTCCTCATTTTCTGAGCAGACGATAAATGCAGCTTCTAGGAAAGTATCTTTAGTAATTTTCTTTACATTGCAAAACGTATCCAGCTTGGTATCAATGTCCTGTTCTAACCTGATTGTTCGTCTGATTATCTGCGCTAACTCTATAGTAGTTTTCAGTCGGGTTTATTATAAATTTGACGCAACTCCTCAACGCTATTCATTGTTTCCAGTCCAACTAGAATTGCTCTCAATTGTTCGACATCTTGAATTTGAGAAATTTCCGGTAATATTGCTAATCCCTCACCCTTAAATTTCAGTTTCAATCCCAGTTGAATCCCCTCTAATAGTCCTTTTCTGATACCACTTCGCTCAATACTGGTAATATATGGCATTCTTTTTTCCTCCTCGTACTGACTTAATTCTTGCTCAAACTCCTGTTGTAACTCCACTGGTAAGCTCATCATCCAATCAATAAAACTAAATAGATTGATGATATCCTCTCGTTCAAAACCAAATTCATACAACCTTTTAGTTAAAGTCAATTTCCATTGTTTGCGTTGCAACCTATCATTGCGAGTTTTTACTCCCACCAAATGAGCCATGACTACTGTTGCAAAAGGGTTACGGTTGGCTTCCAGTTCTGACCACTGCTGATTGTAGTCTAGCAGCTTCACCACAGGAAACTGAAAATTAACCCGACAACCAAACAATTCGTAGCCAAACTGATTGGGTTGCCAATTAGCGCGTTCATCTCCCAGAACTGCGAGAGAAGCCACTGAACGCCTATATCTATCATAAATGCGGTAGTTATAAACAAACATTCTCTCGGTGAAATCGCTTTCTTCTTGACTTTGTACTTCGATGTGTACAAGTACCCAAGCTTCTTCACCACCAGTGCGATAAATTTTTACCAATTTATCAACCAGTCGCTTCCCTAATTCCGCATCTCGGACAACTTTTTGCAGTTCTTGATCTAAAAACTCAAATCCCCTACTCCATTCAATTTCATCATGAGCTTGGGGGAAAAAGAACAAGATAAAGTCCTCGAAGTATCGCTGTATGATGTCTTTCCAAGGTGAGTCGAATTCGGTTTGTGGGTTTTGCTCGTTGTTCATGTATTGAAATAAAAATATGGAGCTTTATTAAGATAGTTTACTGAAGATTGTATTCTGTTATTTTATCTTTTAATGTAAGCATTCAGCTATAGGAATAATATTTGATTCCTGAAATTATTTGCGTAGGCAGGCAAGAGGCAAAAGGATTCTAGACGATTAAGGTGTACCGAGTCTTTTTCAAAATTCAAATATGAGTTCTATATCAGCTAAAACTAATTTTTAGACTGAGTTTAAGGGTTTTGAGTTGGAGAAACTGACACCAAAAGCAATTAGCAGTCCCTCTGCAAAAATACTCATAAATTCTTTAAAATTGCTAATATACTTTCCTGCGGAACGCTACGCGAATGGCGTGATATAGCAATCGTATTTGAGTTTTGTTCGCGGAGCGTGCCGTAGGCATCACGGTATTTTTTTAACGTTCGCGCAGCGTGCCGGAGGCATTACCGCTCCAGACGCAGAGAGCGCAGAGGAAGATAAAAAAGAGATGTTCACATCTTATTTAGGATCGCTATATCAGTCGAATGCTGACGGCTGAATGCTTACCTTTTAATCTCCTAACTCTTCTCTGTTGTTAGGGATTTCTATACTTTGATTATACTCTAGTAATGCTATCATTTTAAATTTTTCAATCTCTGCTTGCGTTAATTGGTTTGTAGTAACTTGAAACTGAGCCTGATTTGTTATTCTAAAAGCATTTAAAGCAACTTCGTTTTCAGAATACAGGTTTTGCTTTCTTTTCAAGATTAAAATTTGCTCCTCTGTTACTGTAAGTTGCAGGGAAGCAGTAAATTTATCTGATTGGTAAATTCTTATTTCTCCATCTTCACTGTCTTCTGATAAAGTTTCAACGCTCATTAGTCTTGCCAGCATGAGAGGAATTACGTATAACATAATGTCTTCTTCATATGTTTCAGCTTCGTTTTCTTGTTGTTCATCTACCAAGACTATAATTGAATCATTATTGATTTGATTTAGATTTTCTGGTTCCTCTTCTATTGGAGTCACAGCTAAATTATCTGCTAACAAAACTGGTAATTCAGGAATAATTTTTTGGTTATCTTGCTGTATCTCAAATGGTTCAATTGCTGTTACAATAGATTCTTCCATTGTCATCCCAGAGTTAAGACTGGCAATAATAGATGCAAGTGTTTTGATAGCATCACTTTGTTCTTCAGGATTTATAGGTTCTGTTGGCGCTATTGATTCCAATTGGTCGTAGTCAACATATTCGAGAAGTTGACTTAACATATAAGCAGCTTTAGCAGGGGAAATATCAGGGGATATTTTGGTTGATTCTTCAGTGAGTGTAGTTAAGGGATTGGTTGTCATAGCTTTATGCTAATGAATTTAATAAAAACTAAACTTATAAAATATTAAACTTGAATATACTCATTTTTAACTGATGCTAGTGATTGATTAATGCTATTATTGATTTTCTCAAACATATCAAGAACTTCAGTGGATACTTGATTATTTTTAACTTGCCCTGATTGAATATCTAGTAAAACAGTTCCGTTTTTATGGACAATGGTTAAATCCTTACGGGAGTTGTTGATGGAAATAGAATATTTTTTACCTTGCACAATAATTCCTCCATCTTGTTTGGGAGTGCCAAGTATATCTCCAATTCGTTGAGCAATTTGGGTAAAGCGATTGAAGGAACGTAATTCTTGTAGGTCACTATTCATTGCTATCAATGCTTTTCCTGTTAATCCTGCACCCGATTTAAATTCGTTACCAACTTCGGCAATGCGCTGGAGATATTCTGCTGATTTACCTAACTTTTGTGCAGCCGAATACCAATTTCTCAGGTTTTCAATAGTTGTTTCTTCATAACGAGTGGTAGTGTCAGCCATAACCCCTTTTTGGGGAATACTTGGGGAGGAAGTGGCTATAGATTTTAGTGGTGGGTCATGTGTAGCTGATTTTAGGTTGTCAGGTGACAGCACAGAAAATGGCTGTGTAGGAGGTGGTGGGAATGGTACTTCTTCGATTGCTGGTGCAATCGATTGTGTTTGTGTGTTGGCTAGAACAGCATCTTGTTCTAGCTTCACTGCGCGTGTGTAAGCATCCCTGACAGTTTCCAGTTTGTATCCGTGTGCTTGTAGATATTGTTGTACCAGTTGGTCAGTGCCAGCAGCATTACCTACTACAAAAGAACTGTTGGAGGCGATCGCCTTATCGATCAGTGGGACATAATGGTTATTGAAGGTTTCCAGGATTTGCTGCTGTGTAACGCCACGCCAAGGGCCAGAACCTGAGACCATAATAGTGTCATTAGCCGAGTACACCCCTGTGTTTGCGCGATTGCCTCCGGCAGTGCGCTCCGCGCAATCGCCCCAAGCTTGTTGATAATTGCGGGTACTAGAGGGTGTTTCAGGTGGTGCAGATGATATGCCAATAAATTGAGTAGCTACCTCGGCCATTGCCACATCTTTTTGCATATGTGGTGCTACAGCAGCATTAAGGGGTTGGAGATGAGCAAGTGGATTAGACGTTTTGGGAGAACTGACAATTGTTTGTTGAGAGTCCTTTGGTTGTGATTCCGGGGAGGTGAAAATTGTTTGTTGAGAGTCCTTTGGTTGTAATTCGGGGGAAACTTGCGGCATTACAAAGAGCGAATTTTCCAACGCCCTAGAATATCCCTCAATCAAAGCGCGAATAAATGGAGATTCCTTACCCTTGCCTTCCCAGTAGTTATCTCTAGTAGAGGTGACGTAGTGAGTACAATTTTCCAACCATTCCACTCCTCCCCTTTGAGTAATAGCCGCGAATAATTTTGGGTGTTGCTCTAACTTGGCTTGGATGATTTCTGCCATCAACTGTATTCGTTGTTCTTCCAAAGGTACTGTTGTTTTGTAGTGTTGGTAAGCTTGTTCAGCAGAGACAAAAGGAACTCCAGCAGATTTATCTTGGGTATAAGTTTCTGTCCCATTTTTTCCGGCGGATACTGCGGCGTTATCACGGAAAGATACAGGGTAGTCCCCTTGGATTTTTCCTAATTTCTTGGCTTCAACAGTGGGATTAGCAAGAGCTGCTCCCAGAGGGTCAGAACTTTTGGAACCGATGTTAACTGGAGAACTAATGGTAGTTGTGGGGGGTGTAGCTGTAGACACAGAGGGGGATACAGCAGGTGCAGGCAAAGACTGCTCAACATTTTGGTTGGGGAAGGGTATGATTTTACCGTTAACGTAATCTCCCAGTGGTTCCATCTGTAGTCCCCACACTTCAAGTTTGTTCTTGAAAGTGGTAAGTTCCTGGGCGCTGTGTTTTTCCATTGCTGCCCACTGCTGTTGGTATGCGGGATCAGCAATCATTTCCTGGGTGATGCGGTACTGTTTACCTACCCGGAAGGCAACTTGCTGGGAAACAGAAAGAGCGATGGGCTTCGCCCCACCGGAGGCGATCGCACTTTTCATCGTACCAGAGGCGTTTGTCATTCGCGTTGGTGGAGCCTCTAGAGAAGATGTGCTGGAGGTGTTCGTTGTTCGCGTAGCGTCTGGCAGAGAAAACGTGCCGGAGGCGATCGCAATATCCCCCTCTTTAAATCCATAAGCTTTATACGGTTCGTATGTTCTAGTCGTGTGGCATCTTCCATACCCCCGCATGGCATCGATAGTAGTCCTAACTGGTAAAGGATTGGGTTCACCATGCATTTTCAAGGGGAATACCATCTGCACTGGTTTACCCGATATCACAACATCCTGCTCTTGAGGTTTGGATACGATGCTAGTATTAACAGGTAGTAGCCCTTGACTAGCAGCTGATACCGTTTGGTGATGTTGGGAACCTACGGGTGTTTCGGTGAGTAGGCTGCTATCTGACAAATTGGACGTAACTGTAACAGGTATCGTCTTTGAAACTGACTTCAGAATTGTCTCTGATTTTTCCCTGATAATTTGGGGTCTATTGGGTAGGGAATTGAGACGTTTATAGTAAGCACTATTTTTTCCATTCGCATTCAAAGGTTGCCCAAACTTTGTTTTAAATGCATTGATATCATCATCTTGAATTGTGTTGCTGACCAAATAGAGTACAGACAGACCTTTTTTACTTTCTAGCGGTACGTCTTGTGGTTTTAAAATATTAAATTCAACACCTTTAGATTTTAACCAATTTTGAACCAATACTGTTTTGTGATTGTCTACCGCCATACCCATTAGTCCCAAAACTTCATCTTCCTGACTCCTAAACAGGATAGTGGGACGTTCTTTTATTTTCTGAAGAAATACCGCACTCTTTTCAACCATCACCTCTTGTTTATTAACTCCAATTGTTTGGGAGTTGTCTTTGAAAGCTTGAGAGTCTTTTGTCCAAGTTTCGGGATACTGTACCGTGCTAGCATCAAGATTAACAAAAGTGTGAGAGAAATTGCTTTGGAGCGAGCAGTCTACAGAACCTTTCTGACCAGGTTTAAGCACTCCCAGGTTTTGTAGAAATTCCTTATCTTTTTTGTAGTGTAATACTCCTAGTAGCTCTCCATCTAAAAATACAGCATCTCGATTTTTAATTGTAGGTATTTCTAAACTAGCAGTTCTATATTCCTGGTCAGAAAAAGTCTGCCCTTTAAAATCGTAGAGATTAATTTTATTTATTTTTAATAAATTACCATTAGGTGATTCAGCAATAATAAATCCTCCTCCTTCTTTATTATTCCCAATCGATTTAAACTTAAGTTTGAGTGGATTATCATTAGCTAAATAATTTATTTTTCTCAATTCTCTAATTGAATCAGCGTCCAGTTCTCCTAATATTTGTCCATCTAACTTAATTTTGGCTATGTCAACAGGAACCGGAACATTACCAATTGTGAGTTTTACTTGTTCACCATTGAAAGTCTTTCCCGCATGGGAAAATTTGCTAATCTCTCTAATCGTGATATTAATTGGTGCTTGTGACGGTAAATTAATAGTTGCTGTGGCAGTATAAGCCTCTCCTGGCGTAATATATGCTTGTGCTTGAGTACCAATTGGTAATTGTCCAGTTCTTTGCTCCAAAACCGCAAATTCTTTGTATTCTCCATCATCGTTTTTGACAAATACCAGTCTAGAACCATGCCTTTCATGCTCAGGGAGATATTCGCTAGCTTTGATTTCGATGTCATATCTTTGTAGGGGATTCCATTCTCTACCGACAAAATTATCTCCCTCTTTGCCAATTCCTAATACTTTAAGCTGTGTAAATTGCAAGTCATTTAATCGAGCAACTATTTCATCTCCAAAAGTTGCAAAGACAAAATTTGATACTTTCTTTCGAGAACTTGCGGCTGAATTGTCACCTTGTTCTAATTCATCTTGTCGAGAAGCTGATATACTCCAAGTAGCTGCTGCGGCTGCTAATTTTTGGTTTTCAGGAATTAGAGTATAGAAATTTTCAGCAACAGCATAAGCATCTTGAAATAGTAATTTGATTTGGCTTTCCCTGAGTTCCGGTTTGAGCGCGACTAATCTTGCTCCCTCAGTCGTCATTCCAGCTTTGAGTTTGTGGTCAATAATAGATTGCTGGCTAACTGTCCCCAGTTGGCGATATTTGGGTTCTCCATCTTCCATTTCTCCGTCAATTTGTGCTATTGCTAACAGTGAATGAGGACGTTCTGAAGAGCGGTATTTCTCTGGTATTTCTGACAAACGGATGTTAAGTGTTGAGCTTTTCCAAATTCCAGGATGTTGGTAGCGAGTGAGGTTAGTGATAGCAATTTGTGTACCACTGCTGGTTTTGACAATAGCATAAGGGCCTCGCTCAGTTTCTCGACGCTTATTTAGTCTTGTAGCTTCGTTGAATTTATCATCAAACTCTTGTTTTGCTAATATGGCTTGATATTTTTGTTGAGGAGTAAACTCTACACCTTTGAATAACTCTTGGAATTGAATTATGGGACGTGATTCTAGATGAGATTCTTGGAAGTACTTGTTGGTTTGGTTGATAAGCAATTCTACTGGTGAGTAGCCAGTGGTAGTAATATATTCATTAAGGTAGGCAGAGGATAATTTTTTGTCTTTAATATAGTTGACATCTCGATAGAGATAGCGCTTGTTTTCAGCGATTACCTCCATATCAGGTTTTTTAGCACTTTTGAATAAATCCACCGCAATTTGATTTTGGAAACAAGCTTCCTCAATCATGTGGCGATATATATTGCGGTTAATTTCCATTGCCTGTTTTATTACTTCAAAATCTTTATCTTGAACTGATGCTAGTTCAATAAAATTCTGCATCTGTTCTCTATATTCTTCCCTAATTGGTTGAGGATAATTTAGATTATTTTCTAAGGTAAATAATTTTTTATAATAAGTAGATACTTGGTCTAAATATTCTGTTTGTTGTTCATTATTACCGTAAGTTTTTAAGATGTCGATTTCTGACTCTAAAGCTTCCAGCGCTGTAACATGATTGTTGATAATACCAACGCTGATACCATCACTCATGTGGATGGCGATTTCTTCAAACTCTGGTTGTGTACCATCTTGTCTGTAAAAAGATTGCTTTTTCAGCTTTACTGTAGGAGTATAGGCGTTTTCAGCCAGGTTTCTGTACTCGGCTTCTGCTGTAAAATTAGGATATTTATTTGCCAATTCCACGCCAATACAGTCACCATCAAAGTCTCGACCTTGCCGTTCTGATTCTGTTTCTAGTGGTTCTAATTCGTCAGTATTAATGCCTTGTGCTTTTAATATCTCAAGTCTAGCTTGGATACGTTTGTGGTCTTCATCATTGACCACAATAATACCTTCTAGGGGTTGACCGTCAGGCCCTAGACAGTCTTCAACGTGTTTGTTGATGGAAACACATAAACCATTGGAGTTGAGGAAGGGAGAGCGGAAGTTGAGAATTTTTTCTTCTTTATTCATCCAAGGAACACAAATTTCTCCGTTTTTAAGTTCCTTAGAGGGAATAATCATTCCCCGGTCAAAGGTGAGAACACGACCGAGAGCAATATCCCGCCATTCATTTTGTACAAATCGACTTAATTCTTGTTTAACTTTTTCAGTTTCTAAAAGTTGAGCATGACCAAGTATGTCTGCTTTAATAATTTTGTACATCAACAAGTCATCTTGCTCAGACTTGGCATTATCTTCCTGTGAATCATCTATATATAAATTCTCATCTGCTTGAGAATTAGTAGCAGATAGTCCCACAGGACTTACTATTGTTTCATTTACTACTTGGAGAGCAATTTCATTTTCTGGGTTAGCTTGTTGCTGTCCAATAAATACTTTACGCTTTTCATATTTTTCGCAATATAGTTTTGCTACTTTTCTGGGGTCTTTTTGGATTTGGGCAAGTTCTTGGGCTTGGTTTTCTAATTCCTCTGTAAAGTCTCTGATACCTTGAGGGAAGGAAGCCAACAGTTGAGAAATAGCAGTCTTTCCTTTCTGAGACTGTGATTTTTCACCTAACCAAATCCTTTGATTGTATAAACCTGGTTTGATTTGGGGTTTAATCGGTGTAGATGGATTATCTTTGTCTGTTCCCTTGAAGCTTGATAAGGGAATAATCAGGTCTATTTGGGGTTTGTTCTTAGAATCTGCGTATTCTACCTGGGTTAAATTGTGGGGACGTAGTGTTCCTTTACCAAAGCGAAATTTAGTGTTATCTCCATCTCCATCTATCCATCCAAAACGATGCTGTATAACACAATAAGTTTTGTCCTGTTGTTCTTGTGTTTTTGTTAGTTTTTTGTATAAATCTGTTGTAATTTGTCCGTAACAATCTCCAACTAATTTCCAAGCATCTTCGTTATTTAGTATTCCCCCGTTTTCCCCAGTAACATCATCAACTACGAGAATGTTTAGCTTTTCGTAGATGGCATTTTGACACGAACCTAGAAAGATAGAACCGTAAGCACCTCTATCTTTACGATCTGGACATAGTTTTTCAATTACCTCCAAACATTCTGGTGGCCCATAAAGTAATCGTGTTTTGGACGACAATAGCAGAATGTGACTGTCTGGATGGTTCTTCAGGTCTTCTGCTTTTGTATGTTCATCCATTTGTCCAAAAGAGAACTGTTTCTCAGGTAAGAAGAACTCTAGCAGCGTGTTATCCAATTCCTCAGTTAGAATTGAGTCTGAATTGCTGGGATCTCCATCAGTGTGTAACCATTGGTTTAATTTTGTGTCAAAATGTTTTAATATGAGTGCCATAATTTAATTTCTTTGTCTTTGTGGAAAAAAAGTAAAGAGGATTTAAATATGTCAAGATTAAAGCGTTGGCTTTATTTGAATCAAAAAAGGGTAAACACCGAAGGAACTTTAAGAGAAGATTACATAAAGGAGCGATTAGATAAAGGTATCAACCGGGTAACAATTGATGATTATGCTGCCACACTCAAGATAGAATATGAGCGATTGAAATTATTAGATGAAAGTGAACCAGAAACGTGGGTAGATTACACTGCTTATGACTTCTTTACAGAAGAAGAGAAACAGAAGTTTAATTCTGATGGTTCTCTCAAACGGGAGTATGCTGAATATGCTCTGAATATTGGTATTACTGATGAATCGCTTGCAGAAATGGAGCGCCGCAAAAAAATTGATGTTGACAGCTACAATCAATTGTCTGCTGGATATGCCGAACAAGGCATAAATTTTGGACAACAGCAGATGAGAGCGAGAATTGCAGACAGCAAAAGTTATTTGCAACGCAAAGCGCTCATGTCTCAAGATATTCGCAATGGTGAAGAGATTGAATCTCTCCCACTGGATATACAACCAGATGATTACTATCGGCAGCAAGGGTACAATCCAATGCATCATGACTTCTAACTAACAAAAACTGTGCAGGGTAATATCTATTTCACTCCCTGCCAGATTTTATAAATTATTTATCTGAAGTGGCTACTAATAAAAATCATATTTTTGTTTTATAGTTTTGGCTACCCTTATATTAAAAGGTATAAATCAAAGTGCTATATATTACTAGCAATTATGCTTATACAGCGTTTTTCAGGTAAATGAGGTACATGGGTAAGTGCTAAGTCCGTTCGCCCTTATGATAATTTGTACCTCACCAAGTTGTAATTTGCTGTATAAATTATTTATTTGTTTTTAATTAAAAAGTTGAGTCAGATTCAAGTGTTACATCAACAGGCAATGGATTTGGCAGACATGACACAGGGTGCTACATTTAGAGTTACCGATGGTGCAAATTAGTCATATTTTTGGCAATTTGAGGTATTCTGATAATTCCTACGGTTTTTTCCGTAAGAGTTGGGTAAAGTTTAAACAAAACTGGACAATTATTAAACAATTTACTCGTTAGACGAGTAAGTTTTGTCAAGAAAAAATGAAGGGTTAGATTTCAGAGAAGCTTTCTTGCTAAATTTTTATAATGAGGCTAGTGAAGTATAAAAAATTATACAACTTCTCTAAAAATTTATGTTCAGATTCTTCTGAACCTGTCTGTGTACAAGTTTTCAAAATTCAAAGAGATATGAAACTAATCAAAAAATCTGAAAGACTGCTCCAGGAAGCAAAAACAACAATAGAGGAGGCAAAAGAGCAAAATTTTCAACCCGATATAATTAATGTTGAAGAACCGGCGGTTGAGGAACAGCCAGAACTGGATGTAGAGAATAAAGAACCTAACTATATTCCGGTGCGTGATAATCCTGTGACTTTATCTGTTGGTAAGACAGGGTGGCAGGTTTCTGATATTTGGAAGGACATTAGGTTGGACAATTTTTAGTATTAGTGAGAATTACATTCAGTTACGGTAACTGGATGTTAATCCATATCCACTTGGTTTTGGTGCATTTGCTGTCGGCTTTGGGTCAACAGCAACGCCTTCAGTTTTTCCATTCTCGTCAAATCCTCATTGGTCAACCCTTTATCTTGGCTTTCAGCACTAGGATCAAGGGTAATTTCTGCAATCTCTTCTCCACTCTTGCGTTTCAGCTTGAGAATATCTTTCTCTAGCTGAAGGTCGTAGTATTTTCCTGAATATGTTTCTGGTCGTGCTACTTTCTGCCAAAACAGCCGGATAATAGGGCTGATGGTACTAATGTGGTGTTGTTCCTCAGTTACCATCTGGTGTGCCATGCCTTCTGGTGCGATCGCGCGGAGCGCAGTGCCGGAGGCGATCGCATCCAGCGGGGCGTAGCCCATCACACCGCTCACTGTAGCTATTGTCTGGAATGCACCATCGGAAGTAATCCCTACTGGCATTTCCTCACCAGGGGGCGATACTGCCATCAATTGCTCCATAGCCGGTGGTAGCAGTTCAACCAATTCACCAGCAGCACATGAACATATTGCAGGCAAGTCCCGTTCTGGGTCATAAGATACGCCCCGTTTTTTCTGAAGACCAGGAAAGCTATATGCTGAACCTAATTTGTAGCCAGCTACCTTCACACCATCTATCTCAAAAGCGATCGCCTTTTTAAACAACCCTTGGGTGCTGAACTGGGGATGAACCACAACACTTTGCTGCTGGAGTCTCTTGATAAACTGGGTAACAGTTGGTTGGTCTTTTGTCGCTTCATCAATGATGTCAGCTAAGAGTTGGGTAACAGGTGGTTTACTGGAAGAGTGATGTCTCTGCTTTTGGGTTTGGGCGTGGTGTTCGCTAACAGCTGTCTCAATACCACATTCCTCTTTAACCTTTGTAGCCACTCTTTCACTGCTACAAGATACTGCCTCCAAGCCAAACTCCTTTTCTAACTGTCGCACTACCACCTCACTGCGGCGGTAATCCCAAGAGTCTGGTACAACCGACCCATCCATGCGGATACGAGAAGCAATTATATGAATGTGTTCATGATTGGTGTCATGGTGACGGGCAACCACATACTGGCTTTGATTTAATTCTTCACCCAGGAATTTCATTGCCTTAAGCCAGTGCTGGGCAATTTCAGTGTATTGCTCATCCTCCAAATGCTCATGATACATGCCTTTCTCATGAGATGCATCGCGGTGGGGAATGGAGAGAATGACATGAGCGCAGGCACGTTGGAGATTGGGCCGCAGTCTTCTGGCTGCACCAAACTCCTTGGCTAGTTGCCTGGGTGTAGTGCCACCCATGTTGCTGTCGATCATGGTGGCTTTATCCTTACCCAGCACATAGTCTAGGGTGGAGCGAAAGCTTTGATTTTTGAACTGTTTGCCAATCAAAGAGTCTCCTTCGAGGCGATCGCTTGGTCATTGGGTGACATGGGGATATGAAGGTGATGGTGAGAAGCACACTGACTTGCCAGGGCGATCGCTCAATAACTAAAATAACTATTCCTGCTCATCCTCTGTTACCCCACACTCCAGTAATTGCAACTGGGTTTCCCTGATGGATGTATGCAGAGATTCTACTAAATTTTGTAGCTGTTCAACATCAATATTCACATCTTGTCCAGACTTCGCTGCTTTGTTTGCCGCTTTAGCTATTTGGTTAAGATTCACCCCAATAGCATTTAGTTCTTCGTACAATTTCCAGTTTAACTGTGGAGGAGGTGGAGATTCCACAACACGCCGCCTTAGTGCAGCACGTCGAATAAATTCTGTAATGCTCACCCTGGCTTCATAAGCCTTTTTCTTCAGTTGCTCATACTCATCAGCAGCAAAGCGAACAGGATGCGTAATTTTTCTGGCAACTCCATCAGTCCTCTTCGTTTTATTTGACATCACGACTATCTCCAAAAATAGCCCTCCGCAGGAGCAAGCCGTTGCCGTCGCCCCTTTTTGAGGGGGCGGTATGCGCGTACAGCGCATACAGGCAACATGGCTTGCGTCTCACCAGGAATCTTGCTCAGTGCAGAAATTTGTATTATTGAATACTATTGAATACTATTGTTTTGACATCAGCTAAATCCTTATTTAGTCAAGGTTTGAAGGGTTTATCACAGTGATATCCGCAAGATAGTGGACTCAATTTATCGTCCCCACGCCGTCCCCATCTCGAACCCAAAAAGTGGCACTATCAAATGATTTTTTGAATCAAAATAACCTCTTCGACCATTTTATATTGCCCCAAATTATATAAATTGCCCATGTTGTCCCCACTTTGTCCCCATTGTGTGACCATTTTTGACCCACACCAAACATTAAGCAATTATACTTAGTTGTGATAACTCATCATGCACTACTCTTGTAGTATATTTTTAGCATGATGAGACTTAAAAATTCTGTTTTGGTCTTGTAGTAAGGACTAAAGCATAAGGTAAGCTGAAAATTCTATAATTTGCATAACATTATTTAATATAACTCTTGTGGGATGGGCATACTTCTCTACGAGACGCTGTTCGCGTTCGACAAGCTCAGTACAAGTCTTGCCCGCCCTTGATGTGCAAATCAAAAGCACAACAGCTTATATCAAGACCGAGCAACAATCTATCAAAAAATATAGTCGATTTATACTTTTTGTTGGTTTTCAACTTGTTGATGAATGTTGCAAGATATTTGGTGCAAGGCAAAAAAATATTATTGCCGCTTGATGTATTCCCTAGACATAGATTAGTTCGCTTTAAAAGCACAGTATTATATGAGCGAAGAAAAATCGTTAGAAACTAGACTTAGGTTTAGGTTTAGAGAACATTCATTAGATGGGATGTTATTAAAATACTTACTCAAGTACCATGATAAAAACATAAAAGAACTATTATGGGAAGCAGCCAGAATGTGTTTTCTGCCAATGGCATATGTCAATTTAGGTGGTACCGATGAGAAAAAAATAAAGAACTTAGCGATATCGTCATTTTTCGAGCTTTCACGACAGTGGAATTATATCCAAATAGAGTTAAAGCTAGATTTGCCATCACCTAAAATACTCTTACAAAGTACGGAAGGTTTAGAAATAGCTCTGAGTACCTCTAATGACGAAGTACAACCTATTGCTTCTGAAAATAGACTGACAGAGACAGTTAACAGCGATAATCAATTTAATTTGTCTCAACAGGTTGAACAAGATGATGAGTTTTGGGATGATGATAACGTAGATATAGAAGTAGACCTTGAATTATCTGCCGAAGAGAAGGCTATTAGAGATGAAATGGATGCCTTGTTTTAATAAGTAAAAATCTTTGAAACTTAATTTATTATTTCTTCTGGTTAAACTTGCGAAACTCTTGCTATAAGACTACTACATATTTTTTTAGAATTTGTGAAATATAAAACCTTGTTTTCTAAAATATAATTTTTATTCTCAGCCTGATTGCTCTGAGGACAAGTAATTGAATTGAGTTCAAAAAAGTTTCTTACCAGGGAGTAATAAAATGACTAAACCTGTAAATGTTGTAGTCCCGGATTTAAGACTGGCTATAGATTTAGGTGGTTCTCAAATCAAAGTTATTGCTAGTGTACCTGCTCAAAATACCTTTCCTATGTTGTTGTGTATGGAACCAGAGATAGCTGATGTATCAGCTGCATCAATGGAAAACTATGAAAGAACCAAATCTGGTGAAACAGATCCAGAGAACACCTGCTGGGTGGGTATTGGCGAAGAATATTATGCTGTTGGTTTTCTCGCAAGGTACAAATATGGTGGTAATTCGCTACTGAAGCAACTGAAAGAGGAAAGTGCGGTTCCAAAGATTTGCGGAATTTTGTGGGTGCTGTGTCAAAAATTAAAGCTGATGAGTAAATTAACAGTAGCGATCGCCGTTTTGCTGCCACCATCAGAATATCAGGACAAGGAGCGACTAGAGCAGAAACTAAGACAGGGATTGAAAAAATTTAAGACACCTACTGGTGAAATGCGAGTCAAGTTACTATATTTTAATGTCAAGCCTGAAGGCTCAGGTATTTATCTGCACCGTCGTACTATTTTAGGGGCTGAAATTAAGAATTGTAACCTTGCGGTGGTGATGTTGGGATATCGCAATGCTTCTGTGCAGATATCTACTAAAGGTGCAGTAAATCCAGGAGTATCGAATACCTTTGGGATGTCATGGATGTTGGATGATTTTGTCAGACGGTGCAGTGGTTTATTAAAAGACGACCCACAGGTAATTGCGGCGATAATAGCAGCAGGCTCTGAATGTAACCCCGAAGCTTTAGCTACGTTATCACGGCGCAAAAATACTGCTGAGGTTTTGGTGGAAGCACAAGAGATGTCATTTGCACTCAAACTTAGTCGGGATGAATATTTTCGAGCGTTGGTGCGGTGGTTATTGCAGGAAGTACCCCGTGATACTGACGAAATGATTTTATGCGGTGGAACTGCAAAGTACCTCAAGCCGGAGTTAGAGACTTATTACAGCAATGTTAAATTGATTTGGAATGGTGGCGTAGAGATTCCCCCAGGACTGGATAAAGTGGGAATGGGAGTGCGATTAGCAGATGTGTGGGCGCTGTATCAAGTGTTATTTGGAGTGAGTAATTTAATCAAGAAAGATAGTGATGATAATAGCTATACTTCTTCTGTTTCAGGAAGTAAGGTTGTCAGCTTGTCTTCACAAAAACCTAAGGGATTTCTGGAAATGCCAGATAGGCTTTAGGTCTTCTTAATTATAAAAAAATGTGATAAATAACTTATTTAAAATAACTCTATACTTCGATGTTATCGAAGATGTTTCCGCAACGCTGACACATGAAGGAATCCTCCCATTTTTTCTGAAGCTTAGGATATTTACGTGAGTATAAAATGTTTTTCTTGAATGCCAAAAATGAATATAAAGGTAAAACGATGAACAATAATAGTTGAAGCAAAAAAAATGCTTTGAAAACAGTACATAGTACAATGCTTCCCCAGGCAATAAAGATGGTCTTAAGAATTAAGATGATATTTGACTTTGGTTTTCCTGGTGGAGCTACTGTCTTGCCAAGTGATGTGGTCTTAGTTTCATTTTTATAAGCAGCAGTGGACTTTGAGCCTATAGAACCTCTGATTATGCCTGTGCTATGGATTACATTTTCCTGATGAATTAGGGATAATTTACGGCAATTATCACTTTTGCATTTAGGACAAATAATTTGCATAGTTATCCAGAGGTTATTTACAGAAGGTTATATTTTGATGAATTACATTTTCTATGCTGATTTCCAGTCGTAGAGTTATATTAACTGTACTTTATAGTCGTTTAATAAACTAAAGTTGTATGGTTTCTATCCATCAATTACCATACGAATATTGAATGCACCAATCTTATATTCGATAGTATAAACAGAGTAAATACATCTTGTCAAGAATAACTGTTACAACACTTTGCGCGACTAACTGACACAGGTTTTATCTTATTTTCCAGTTGATGTCCTCAACTCTTGTACCTAACCGTTACGCAAAGTGCTGTAACTATCAAGAGGTTGTAAGAATATCCTATTATTCTCTGTTTTTTGTTAATGTTTTTAGTGATGAGATTAGCATCAGATATGAATCTAATTGAATCTTGGAGAAGCTGCGTTGGGACTAAACTTGTAAAAAGTTGGTAGTCTATCGTAAGTAGGTAAACATAATTAATTACACAATCTCATTGCAAATGAAGCAACCCGAAATGAAGTATAAGTCCTGCGGACACGCTTCGCGGTAAGCGCAGCTATGCCGAAGGCTTTACGCAAGGGTTTGAGATTGCTGTGCTTCGTATGCCTGCGGCTCCTGTAAGGGATACGCAATGACGGCAAATATTTTTGTCCACCTAAAGGGAGCAGGATACTGTTGGAGAATTCAAAGCCTATTAACTAACACCTAACCCATAAAATTGGGTTTTAGCAATAGCATTATTTAGCTCTTAGGCTTCTTTAATATATTCTCCAACAGGATTATTTATGGAATTTATTCCCTTTTTTTATTTATGCAACAGCTTTTTGAGGTGATTTTCGCTTGCGTGTAGAGGTAGTTTTTGGAGTTGATGTTGTATTAATCTTTTTAGGTCTTCCTCGGCGTTTTGGTTCTGGTTGAATTTCTTTTGCAGGTGGTAATAATTTCAATGTAGGAAGAGGAAAGACAATTGTTTCAATCTTAATAGCTCCGCAGTGTAAAGTTTCGCTTTCAAATTCCATTGTCCAAGGGTCAGCTAATTGTTTAAAGATAGTTGGTTTATTGACTATGGCTATTAAATTTGATACACTTTCTGGTGTAGCTGATGCTGTATGTTGTAGTAATTGCAAAAATCCTACAACAAATTCTACAAACATAGTTATGAAGAAAGTTACAAAGATAAGTTCAATCATGAAATTAAGTACAGATTGCATAATTCTCTCCTAAAACACAGTGATTTTCACAAATGTTTCGCGTAGCGATATATTAATGCTTTTTCTGTATCAATTTCAGTATTTAGATGTCGCAAATTTAGTATTTGTTGCTGGTAAAATAGGCTATGTTGTAGCGATTTCTGGCAAGATTAGGGCATCTTGAGGAGATCATCATATAGAACTAGCAGTCTCCCTAGCAGCTTCTCGCAGCCGCTCCACATCGCGCATCGGTGGTGCACCAAAGAGCCGCTTGTACTCCCGGTTAAAGTGGGAGGCATCGTCATAACCCACACGGTAGGCAGCACTGCTAGCGTCAAGGTTTTCCCCCAGCATCAGACGGCGAGCCTCCTGTAGCCGCAGTTGCTTCTGGAACTGCAAGGGACTCATGGCAGTGACAGACTTGAAATGATGGTGGAAGCCAGAAACACTCATTCCCAGTTCTCGGGCGATGCTTTCAATCTTGATCGGCTCCTTAAAGTCTTTACGAAGTCGCGCGACGGCTCTGGCGATGTGGTAAGTATAGCCACCCAGAACTGCAATATAACGGAGCCGATTACCTTGCTCTCCCATCAGGAGCCGGTAAATGATTTCCCGCTTAATCAGTGGTGCGAGAACATGAGCTTCATTCGGGGAATCTAGAAGCCTGACGAGCCGCACCACAGCGTCCAACAGATTTGTATCCAACGGACTGACGTCAATCGCTTTCACATCAGCACGGCTGCGCGATGAGGGATACCCTGCCTCAACCATGACTGAGCCAACGAGAGTGGGGTCGAGATCGAGGCGAAGGCTAAGGTACGGTTGCGCCTTGGACGCTTCCAGAATTTGGCTGACAATCGGCAGTTCGACCGTAGCCAGCAGATAATGCATCGGGTCGTACTGATAGCGATCGCACCCCAGAAGAACTTCTTTGCTGCCTTGGGCAATTATACAAAAGGCAGGGATAGAAACACTATGAACACATGGAGAAGGCGAGGAGGAGCGGTTGAAGTGCAATCCTTTGAGCGGCTCAATCGTCCCATCACGACGAATAACCTGTGCAATACGGGCAGTCAGTTCATCTCTGTTAGCTTGCGCTCTGTCTGCCTCGCGCTTTGCCTGCGGGTCGTTCATTAAATCGATATCGGACTTTTCACTCGTTTTGGCAGCGTTCATTTCTAAGAAAAGCAGGATTGTACAACAATTTTAGACGATCGTTTTATTGCTTGCCCTTGAGAATTCTTAGAATGAAGCTAAAGCAATGAAAAATGATTCCGGCTTCTTGTAAGCATTCTGGATTTTTATTTAAGAGAAAACTCAGTTTTGATTGGGTAAGAGATTCGCCTACTGACAACCAATATAGTATCAAAACGACTTTGCTTCTGAAAAAATTTGCATCCCTATTGATAGAGGAGGCGATAAGTGCTCAATCTCTACGATTGGGACAGCCACCCAAATGGCACGGTGCCACAGCAACCACGGCTATGACGCACATCGCCATTCAGGAATGGCTCGACGGCAAGCCCGTGGACTGGATGGAACAGGTCAGCGACGAGCAATATCACAACTGATATCCGCATCCGGCGGTTTTAAGACCTTGTTAGGTGAAAAATTCAAGGAGTAAAAAATGACAAGGAACGAGAATGGAAGCTACATAGGAAAGGTAGCGTTTGTGACCGGAGCAGCGAGCGGTATCGGTCGAGCTACGGCGCTGGCGTTTGCCCGTGAGGGTGCCAGGGTGGTGGTTGCTGATATTTCAGAACAGGGCAATCAAGAAACGGCGCGCATGATCGAGGAACTCGGCGGGCGGGCGATCGCCGTTAGGTGCGATGTGACGCGGGTCGAGGACGTGAAAGCTGCGCTGGACAAGACCGTTGAGGCTTTCGGGCGGCTGGACTTCGCCTTCAACAACGCGGGCATCGAGCCGAGGAAGGCGGCTCCGACTGCGGAGTACGAGGAGGAGGAGTGGAACCGGATTATCGACATCAACCTCCGAGGCGTTTTCCTGTGCATGAAGCACGAGATCCCGCTGCTCCTCAAGCAGGGACGCGGCGCAATCGTCAATACGTCCTCAGGCGCAGGAATCATCGGCATCAAGGGTAGCCCCGCGTACACCGCCGCGAAACATGGCGTGATCGGACTGACCAAGGCAGCAGCCCTCGACTACGCCGCGCAGAACATCCGCGTCAACGCCGTCTGTCCCGGCTACATCGACACCCCGATGATGGGTCGCTTCACAGGCGGTACGGAGGAAGGACGCGCGAAGGTGATTGCCCAGGAGCCGGTCGGACGGATGGGCAAGCCTGAGGAGATCGCTGCGGCCGTCGTCTGGCTGTGCTCGGACGCGGCTGCCTTCGTCGTTGGGCACGCCATGATCATCGACGGCGGCCAAACGGTGCAGTGATGTTCGTCGCCAGTACGACAACAAACCATTGTCGCGATCGCCACCTTAAGCAACAACGGTGATGACTCATATCGCCACTCAGGAGGTACTCGACGGCAAGCCCGTGGACTGGATGTCCAAGGTCAGCGACGAACAATACCAGCAGGACTTACGCTTTCATCATGAAGAAACGAACCGCAAAGAACGCAAAGGACACGAAGGAATAAGGGTTTGAGAGGGTTCTTGCGTAAGTCCTAACCAGGGCAGATTCAAGACCAAGTAGATGGAAACCAGTTTATCTTCCAGATTGGAGCATCAATTTATGTACAACACCAAAGCTTACTCCGCAGTCAGTGAAACATCACCACTAGCCTCCACCACAATCGAGCGGCGCGAGCCAACCGAACACGACGTGCAACTCTCCATCCTTTTCTGTGGCGTCTGCCACTCCGATCTTCATTCGGTGCGTAACGAGTGGAGCAGCTTCACGTCTACTGTCTACCCAATTGTTCCCGGTCATGAGATCGTGGGCCGCGTCACCAAAGTCGGCTCGGCAGTTACCAAGTACCAGCCTGGCGACATCGCGGCAGTCGGCTGCCTGGTCGATTCAGATGGAACCTGCCCCCAGTGTAAAGCTGGCTTTGAGCAGTTCTGCCTGAACCAGACCCTCACCTACAACTCCCCAGACAAGCACCTTGGAGGCGTCACCAAGGGCGGTTACTCCGATAGCATCGTCGTCGATGAACGCTTCGTTCTGCGCGTTCCCACCAACCTCGATCTTGCCGGGGTTGCGCCGCTCCTTTGTGCTGGAATCACAACATACTCGCCCATGCGCCACTGGGGTGTCACCAAGGGCAAGAAGGTTGGTGTGGTCGGTCTCGGCGGACTGGGACACATGGGCGTGAAGTTCGCCCGTGCGTTCGGTGCCCAGGTCGTCGTCTTCACCACCTCACCAGATAAGAAAGAAGACGCACTCCGCCTGGGTGCTGACGAAGTGGTCGTCTCCCGTAATGCTGACGAAATGCAGAAGCACGCTGGCAGCTTCGATTTCATCCTCGATACCGTCTCCGCCAAGCACGACATTAATGCCTATCTCAACCTGCTCCGTCGCGACGGCAACATCACCCTTGTCGGCGCACCTGAGAAGCCCTTGGATGTCTCGGCATTCAGCCTGATCATGGGCCGCCGCAGTCTATCGGGGTCAAACATCGGCGGTATTCCCGAAACCCAGGAGATGCTCGACTTTTGTGGCGAGCATAACATCACCGCAGATGTCGAAGTTATCCCTATCCAAAAGGTCAACGAAGCTTACGAGCGACTGCTCAAGTCCGATGTCAAGTACCGCTTCTGTATCGATATGGCATCACTAAAATCTGAATAACCGAGGTGGAACCTCGAAGGAATAACAATGCAAAAACGCCAACTTGGAAACAGCAACTTAGAAGTCTCGGCTATCGGGCTAGGCTGCATGGGAATGAGCTTTTCTTATGGCCCGCCCAAAGACACCCAGGAGATGACCGCTCTTCTGGGGGCCGCTGTCGAACGCGGCGTTACTTTCTTTGACACTGCCGAGGTCTACGGCCCGTTCACCAACGAAGAGCTTGTGGGCGAAGCCCTCGCTCCCTTCCGTGGGCAAGTGGTCATTGCCACCAAATTCGGGTTCGACCTGAGTCCTAATTCTGATCCCCGTGGCATGAAGGGTTCACCAGGACTGAATAGCCGGCCGGAGCATATCAAGGAAGCCGTGGAAGGCTCGCTCAAGCGACTCAAGGTTGAGGCAATCGACCTGCTCTATCAGCACCGGGTTGACCCGAACGTGCCGATTGAAGATGTGGCAGGAGCGGTGAAGGAACTGATTCAGGAAGGTAAGGTTAAGCACTTTGGACTCTCTGAAGCAGGAGTGCAAACCATTCGTCGCGCCCACGCCGTCCAGCCGATTACTGCTCTCCAGAGCGAGTATTCATTGTGGACGAGGACTCCTGAGCAGGAAGTGATACCGACCCTTGAGGAACTCGGCATCGGCTTTGTCCCCTACAGCCCGCTGGGCAAGGGCTTTCTCACTGGCAAGATGGATGAGAAAACGACATTCGACAGTTCCGACTTCCGCAGCACCTTGCCTCGCTTCACGCCCCTAGCGCTCAAGACGAATCAAGCTTTGATTAATTTGCTCGGCAGCATCGCCCAACGGAAGCAGGCGACACCTGCTCAGATTGCGATCGCCTGGCTGCTGGCCCAGAAGCCGTGGATTGTTCCGATTCCAGGCACCACGAAGCTGCATCGCTTGGACGAAAACATCGGGGCAGTCTCAGTCGAACTCACGCCCGACGATCTGCGTGATATCGATGACGCCGCCGCCAAAATCACGGTGCAAGGGGCTAGATACCCCGAAAAGCTGGAGCAAATGACCGGTCGCTGAACGGCAAAAAATGTGTTCTCTGGTTGCATTCTAACGTGAGAGATCCTGTAGCGTCCCACGAGCCAGGCGCTGTAAGCTCCCCTGGCTTCGTACAGTTCCAGAGTTCGTGCAGCAAGAAAGTTCGGCTCTTGCGTTGTTTTTATGGTGATTGAGGATTGATTATAACAAAACCTTTATGGGGCAAGGGTTATAAAGAATTATGCCATCATTTTGAATGAAATGCCTACAAAATAAGGCTTTCAACGATTTTGAACCTGGTTTTCCATAAAAAGTACCGAAGAGCCGAAAGTTTTACCGGAGCCATACGGCTGGTGGCTGAGTCGGTAAGGATAAAAAGCAAAGGCTGATTAGTTACAACCACTATGCTGTGAGCTTTTCAGCCTTAACGCTCAAAATTTTTCCGTTGCTAAAACTAAGCCCAAAAGTGTTTTTGTAAAACTGAGATTCTCTCAATACCAAAAACTCTAGTACTTCTTTCAGAAAAGACTAAGTTGAACGGCCACAACCTTACTTATACTGCTAGGAAACTCATGAATTTTGTTACTTGTGCTAGATGTAGGAAGTTGAAAAGTATTAGGTTTAATGGTGGTGACGGCTAGAGAAATCTCGCTAATCCATTGAATATCTTCAATACTTCTGCCGAGCAACTTACCCACTATTCCTGGGTGAACATAACATTCTTGAATGCACCTGTCATCATCTAACCAGAAATCATCTCCGCTATCCTCACCATTTTCATCATTAGATAATGGTTCTGATGTATCCAAAGCCGCCTCATCCTCTTGTAAAACAGCATCAATTTCCTGCAAGCGCTGTGAAATTTCATCAATTCTTTCTAAATGTGGAAAACATTGTCCTACAAGAGATTCAAGTCTTACCTTTTCAATGTGTGCTTTTTCAAGTTCTTCTTGCAACTCTGGTAAATATTCTGGCAATGAGTCTATCAGTGCATCAAGACCAATTATAGGATTTGAGCGCTGAAATTCCAGCTTTTCTCTTTTGTTATTCAACATCCAGGGAAAATAGTACTCATTACCACAGCATTGAATGTATAGACCTAATTTGCTATTGGCTGGACGATAGTAAGCATACACATCAAATCCTCGGTAAGCAGCAATTTTCCTGGCAGAGATATTTTTTTGTTGGATAATATCTCTGCATTCAAGAGATATTCGTTTTGAGAGTTGCTCCGTTTCTCTTCCCGTCAAAACTGGCTTGGTAGCTTTGAGGTCTTCCTCAAGAAATTGAATTTGGCGCTCCAAAGTTTGAATTTTCCGATTCCAGCTATCTATATTCCACCCCAAACTGAATTGCTGCCTTTGGTGACTCCTTTGTTGAATGAGCAAAGAATTCAACTCACTCCGCAGATTAGACTCCTCAATTAACAGAGAGTTTCCTGTAGCCATCGACTTAATTTGAGCATAGGAATAAATTCCTTTATCACAATCTTCAACATTATCTAAATCCTCACCGTTGAGGAACTTAGCAGTCATTTCCTGTTTCCACTGTAAAGTTTGCCATCTGAGAGCATCTAGACGTTCCGTAACATACCTAAATATCCAAACAAAAGGCAGCGTACAACCCATAAATTCCCCATTTCCCTGCCTGATACCTCTCCCCTCCCGTTGAGTCAGGTCAGATGGTCGCCAAGGGGCATCTAGGTGGTGTATAGCCCATAATCCGCGACGGTGGACATTGCAACCAGTACCTAACTTTTTCGTACTTCCCAGCAGAACACGCACCTCACCAGCATCAATTAACTCAAAAAGTTTAGTGCGCTTGGATTTATTAAAATCATGGACAAACGCAATTTGCGATTCTGGGATACCTAATGCCATGAGCAGCATTTTCAAATACAAGTAGGTGCTGTATTTGTCTGGTTTGGGAATACTGGCATCACAAAATATCAGTTGAGTCCCTTTGACAGTAGTAGTTAGCTTCCAAATTTGCCAGATGTTCCAAGCGCACTCATGCAACTTGCTGACCTCTGCTTCCTGCGTTTCTCCCAACAAGCGCATAGTTAGAGCAGCTTTTGTGAGGTCTGTCGTCACCTTCAGCATATTATCAATGCTGGGTGCAACTTGCCGATTATGAATTTTCTCAGACCTTTTGAGAGCTTCCCTGAGAAATTGTAGCTGTGCTGGGGATGGTTCTACAACGACATCTACAAATTTAGGTTTTGGGCGTTTCAGGACATCGCCAATGTTATCATTTGTTTGGAGATCAACAAACTGATCCATTAGTCCTCTGAGAGCTTGGATATTGCAGAAACTCTTAAACCGAGTAACTACCTTATACTTACCACTAGCAGTAACTTCAGCAGAGGAGGTAGGTTCGGCAAATTGACTAGCCCACTCATCGAAAGTTTCTATTCCCAATTCTCGTAATTTAGGAAGTTGGAACATCCGCATCCAATTGAATAATTCTGCCATAGTATTTGACAGAATTGTGCCAGTTGCGCCAATTACTTTTCCTTTTAATTGGGAACAAGTTTCTGTGAGCATATCTCCCAGAATATGCAGAATTTTCATGTAGGTATCACTAGCGCGTTGACTCCAATTGTTGGGGATGCCTCTGATGTTGTACATCTTGGTTATGATAGATAAGTTCTTAAATTCATGAACTTCATCTATCACCAGCATATCTGTCAGATTATCAAAGTCGATGTGATTGTCTTTTCTGCTTGATTCTGTCACCTTCTTGATTTTATTCTCTAGGCTTTTTAATGCCTTTTTCAATTGTTTAGTGGTGATTCTGTCATTTGACTCATTTCTCAAGAAACTTTGGAGAATTTCTTTTTCTTGGTTGTGGAAAGCTAGTTGATAATCTTCCGATAATGCCAAACTGAAGAATTGGGAATGTGTAATGATAGTGCAATCAAAATCTCCCGTTTGAATGGCAGCAGTGAACATCTTTCTACCTTCGGCATCTAGCTTATCAGGAACTAATAAGTTTGCCATTGGATACAAATCTCGAAAGCTTGCTTCAATTTGGTTTTCTGTGCCATTTAACACTACTAACATTGGCTTATTAGCTAATCCCAACCTCCGACATTCCATGATGGCAGCAATCATGGTGTATGTTTTACCCAGTCCTACATCATGAGCAAGGAAGGTGGCATTTTCTTCTAGAATTCTGGAAACGGCATCTAACTGCCAATAGTTGAGGTGAACATTAGGATTACTACCTGGAAGTTTTAGGTAGCTACCGTTGTATTTTCGGGCAGCGAAAACGTTGATATGTGTGTTGTAGTAGGTATACAGTTCAACGCATCTTTGCTGATTCTCCCAAATCCAGTTTCTAAAAGCAAATTTGATTACTTCTAATTTAGCTCTGGCTTCTTCTGTCGCTTCATTAGATGCTAGAGTATTAATGGTATCTTTGCTTTCGTAAATAATGATTCTGGGGTCTTGACGATTTAATCCTTTTTCCAAGAGTTTGGCGCTATCTAAGTAACTAGTGCCATATTCTGTAATATCGTCAGAATTTCCTCCTATTGTCCAAAAAGATGTGCTGGATGAAGTAATGTGAGATATTGTCACTTTAATTTTCAGTATTTCTCTAGCAAATTGCTGGTAGATTTCTGGTTTAATCCAGTTTGTACCAAGCATTATGTGAATCTTCTTATTCAGGATTTTGTCTTTTTGGGAATCTGCAAGAGAATTCCAATCAATGTTTGATGTTTCTAGGCAGGCAAGTTTGATATCTTCTGTGGCATCTGGTAACATTGGCAATGGCTGAATTGCTTTGAGTGCCTCTATGTTTTTTGGCAAGTTAGCAGCAATTGCTTCTTGTAGTTTTCTGTAGACGTTACCAGATAAATACTGAGCAGTGAGTTCCCATTTCTGTGTACTTGGATTGTAGAAGATTAGGTTATCAGCATCAAGTTGTTGGATGATCTTCTCTGGAACGAGGTTGCTGATTTGTGAGATATAGTTTAAATCTAGGCAACCTTTTGTGTTGAGAGAATGTGTCAAAGCATCTTGTGCTGATTTGACTTTGGTGGGTGCAGAATATGAGCGACAGACTCGTTTAGAGAAAATATCGGCTAGTTTGTAATTACTCTTTTTTAGAGTTCTTACTAAATAATAATTGGGGTCTTTCCCCAGGTGTTCTAGGTTGTACTTGCTATTGATTCTGCCCCATCTCTGAATGAATGAGTTGTAGCTGTATTTCAGTTTTTGTTGGAGTTGTGTTAATTCTTCATCATCTACTCTTTGTTGGGCATTGATAACTTTTGTAAGGCAGCTACGCAGTTGCCAAAAGTCTTCAATTCGATTTTTTTCTACTGTTTCTACCAGTGCTAAATGGCTTTTTGCTCTTTGGTAAATCTGGTTTTTATGAATACAGAAAGCCATTTCTTTAATATGTTGCAATTCGGGTGGAACTAAAAGTAGTTCTGCTTCTTGTTCTTTAGGAGAGTAGTTAACGTTTAGAGGAATTTTGGTTAGAGCTTCAGATAATTCTCTGCCGTCATCTAAGAGAGCAAAACCTTCTCCATAGAGTTTGTTAATGCTTGGTGTTCCTAGTAAGTGATGTACATGAGGATAAATTCTCTGTTGGAAATGTGTAGATTGGGGATATTTCCACAAATGCTCTTGATAATATTTATCAAAGCTTCTCCCTTGAAATTCACTTAAGAAATACTCGTTGAGATGGGCTTTAGCTTTTTCACCTTCATTACCCCAATCTTGAGAAACAATTTGGATTTTTTGAGTATTCATCCATTTTGATATGTTGGACTGACTAGGATATTTCACTCTTTGGAATATCAGCAAAATTGGGCTTACTTGAGTTCTAGCTATTGCGTTAAATACTCCATTGGGAAGTCTTACTGCTGTCACAAGTTCTAGTTTTTGTCCTAACCAACCTCGGAACTTTTGAGAACTAGGCGCATCTAGGGTGTATGCAGAAGTAATCACTGCTATTAATCCTCCCTCTCTCACAAGGTCGGCAGATTTGGCGAGGAAGTAGTTATGGATGCTAACTCCTAGAAAGTTATATTTTGGGTCATTTACTCCATAGTCACCAAAGGGAAAATTCCCACATACCAGATCAAAATATGCGTCCGGGAAGCTTACTTCTTCAAATCCCTGATTGTAGAATTGAGCTTCAGGATATAGATGTTTGGCTATGGTAGCGGGTATTTTATCTAATTCAATGCCAAATAACTTTGAGTTGCGGCGTATTTGTTCTGGCATTAATCCAAAGAATAAGCCGGTACCGCAGGCTGGTTCTAAGATTCTGCCTCCGGTAAATCCGATTTGTGATAGCATTTCCCAAATACTGCGGATAATTGTGGGTTCTGTATAATGGGCATTTAATATGCTGCTGGCGGCATGATTAAATTCATCTTCACCCAGTAGGCTTTTCAGTTCTTGTTGCGCTTTGGCAACCCAGCCACTTTGTGGGTTTAAGCTAAATATTTCTGGTAGGCAGCCCCATCCATTGAATTTGGCTAATATTTGCAGTTGCTCTTGGTTGGGGGAGCCGCTGAGGGTTTGCAGGGTGATAATTGCTTGTTTGTTGTTCTCCCACCTTTGTTTGGGAGTTGTTTTTAATTCGGTTTCAATTGTTGAGTTGATTGTCAACATATCCCATTCTCCAAAAATTAGCTTTGGGAATGGGCGCGATAGCGCAAATTAATAATTTAACTAGCTACTCGTCATAATATAATTTTTGTTTGTACTTTGACGTTGAGATAAAAAAATGAAGAGTATAGCTTACATTTATAAGTAAGCTATACTCAATGGTTTTATATATGCCTCCAAAAGTTCTTACCAATACTTTTGAGACTGATAACTCTGTTATTAACAGATTCCTCTGTAGCGTTATCAGCCAGCACATAATCAGTTTTCAACAAAGAGTTCAGCAGTGATAGCTGGTGATCAACATCCCCTACATTACGGTATATTAAAGAAGGGTCTATTTTCATTCCTAAAGGTGTAGGAACTATTTTTAGATATTGGTTTAAAGAGTCTAGATAATTACTATTTGCAAATTGCCTTCCTGCTACATAAGGACGCAAAATTTCCAGTAATTGGATAGCTCTTTTGATTTCCAGAGAATCAGAAGTGCTATCAATTTGAGGTTGGCTTTCTCCGTATCCTTTCATTTTCTTTTCAGCAACAAGATTGTGAAATTTAGAAACTGCTTGTTGAGAATTACCGAAATAGTGAACTTTCTGCTGAGATTTGTAGCCTACTCTACCCCACTCAACAGTTAGATTACCTTGCTCAACCTTTGCACTCCAGAATTTGTTACTGTTTTGAGCAGCATCTACAAATACTAAGTATATTTCCATAATTAATACAGCGAGATTTCATGGTAACAATCAGCTAAAAAGTTGAACAGGACTTACGCAAAGCAGAACGAAAGTAGCGGTAATACCCTACGGGAAGTCTATGGCTACATGAATTACCGCTACGTAAGAATAAAGTTTTCAGTCATATCTTGCGTAAGTCCTATTGAATTGGTGATTAGATAGCGATCGCTTCTTTGTCCTGAGATGTCTGTGGCAAGTACAGGAATTACGCACAGGGTACGAAGAAATAGGACTTTTACGTATCCCTTCGGGAGCCGGAGGCATACCGCCAAGACGCCAAGAAATGGAAGACTTTGCGTAAGTCCTGAAGTAAAGAGATGGCCTACCCACCCGCATAGCGATCGCTTGCGTACTAATTGGGGTATAGTTACGGAAGCTGTCACAGGGGGCTTTCGTAGCCTGTGATTACTACGATACAAACGTTTCAGCCTTTATGATAATGAGGGATAGCGATTTCTAAAAAGTTCCGAATTACAATGGAGTCGGCACTTGGGGACGAAAATTCCGCGTTGTTCAACCCTTAAAACTAACTAAATTGAACTCAAAACACATAAAGTTCCGACTCCTGAATAAAATTCGGTACTTCTCTTATTACTTTGCACTTGGTGACAGCTTCCGTAACACTGCCCCTAATTGGTACGGAACCTAGAAGTACGAAGACTTCTCTTAGAAACCTGCACAGAACTAGAAGCTGGTCGCGCAACCTTTGACCAAGACTGCATTCGCTCAACAGCAGCAGCATCCTGAACAGCTAAAGGTGTAATATTTTGTTGGCAATTTTCTAAGTCAGCTAGTGTCACCTGCTGCGGCCTTCCCTCATCAAAAGCTAGTAGTGCGGCTTCTGATGCCAGAGTTTCCAATTCAGCACCGCTAAACTTGTTGGTACTAGCAGCGATCGCTTCCAGATACTCTTGCGGAACTTCTATACCGTATCGCTCCAGATGAATCTTGAGAATTTGACAACGTTCTGGTTCTGTGGGTAGGTCAACAAAGAAATTCTCATCAAACCGTCCTTTCCTCTTGAATTCGATGGGCAAAGCTGTTGGGTCATTACAGGTTGCCACCACAAACACCCCTGCCGTACACTCCGACATGAAAGTGAGGATATTCCCCAGAATCCTTTGTGAAACTCCAGAAGTATCGCCATTAGCTGAAAGTGCTTTCTCTACTTCATCAATCCACAAGACACAGGGTGCGATCGCTTCAGCCGTACTCAGTGCGCGGCGGACATTGCCTTCAGATTCTCCCACTAGGCTACCCAGCATTGAGGCAATATCTAGTTGCAACAGTGGAAGATTGAGTATAGTTGCAATGTTCTTCGCTACTATTGATTTACCTGTCCCTGGTGGCCCTGCCAGTAGCACCCCTTTTGGTTGGGGTAAATTTAGCGATCGCGCTTCTTGGGAAAATAACCGACGACGGCGTTGCAGCCAATCCCGTAGTAAATCCAAACCGCCAAAAGGTATTGTCGTTGGTTTACCCAATTCAATACCCATCTGAGCCAATAGCCGGGTCTTGTATTCGACAACCAAGGAAATCACTGTTGCATCAATTACAATGCCTTGAGAAGTTAATCGTTCTTTCACAGTCAACCGCAGGAAGTCACTGATTTCTTCTAGTGTCAAGCCTAATGCTGCTCTTGCCAAGGTTTCTTTATCTTCAGTGGTCAGAGAAACTGTAAAATTCACCTCTTGCTCACTGGCAGATTCTTGCAAATACAGCAAATATGATTCTAAGTGGTCTTGAATTTGCTCAATGCTGGGTAAAGGCACTTCACAGCAAGGAATTAGCCTCAGCAAAGATTCATGCAGTTGAATGTTTTGACCCAGAAGTACAATGCGCTTTTCAGTTGGTTTGAGACGATGGTACAAGTTTTTGACTCTGGTGAGGACTTCCCAACTCAATTGCAGTGAGTTTTTACCCACAAAAGGGTGAACATCTCCCAGGATGAAAACCCCATTCCCCTCGAAATTATTGATGTACTCGAATACATATATTAGAGGGTCTATGTGAGGAGGCTTTTTATAAGTCTCAACTGATTTGAATACCAGTCCACCATCGTCAGCAATCAGACATTGTTCTAAGCTGGATACTCCTAAATTCCAGAAATACATAGGACTGTTGAGTTTGTCCATAACTTCAGTAGTTAACCATTGAATAATGGTTGCTTCTTCAGGGGATAGAACCTCTAAAGCCACGATGGGTATTTGAGAATCAATGGTGGTAATTAGGTTTGATAGTTTCATGGTTGTGAATAAGGAATTTTGGTAACTCCCCGGTGAAAATTTATTGATGAAATAGCAAAGCTTGTTTACGTGAAGGATAATGAGGAGAGGGAGGAATGTTGAAGATAGTTTCCCCCTCCCTGGTTTGAGTTTATTGATGCAGTCGATGTTGATGAGTATTGGTGCTACGAAGCTGTTGGTGAGATTCGGGCTTGTAGGTGCGTTCGCCCTGTACCATCCCTAAAGCTTCCTCAAAAGGTTGGGTTGCTTCTACACAGAACAATCCATCAAAACCCTCAGCTTCTATTTTTACTTCACCTGTAGCAGCGTCAAAATGTATCAATATTGCCCGTTCCATAAGTTACCTCCGTACTTGTTGAGTTTGTTGATGTGCTGAGAATGCAAGACGCAAGGTATGTACCTGACCGTTGGTTTCTTCAGTGATGGTGCATTCTCCTAGCTGCTCTTGTAACTGGGCTGCTTTAGCGCGAACCATGTTTTTGCCGTAAGCTTGCATTAGGGTGTGAGAAAAGAAGTTTTCTCCCAGTCGGGGTACGGTTTCATAGGCATCATGAATGATTTCATACACCCCAGCTTCTTGATCCCACATAAACCCGATATCTGCGCGGACATTTAAAGTACGACCAGGAACAACAATTTCAGCACTTTTTCCTTCTGAGTCGTCGTAATAACCTCTCAGCAATTGTGGTTTTTCATAAACTTGCACGGTAAGCTGCAAATCTTGTAGTGCATCAACTAAACATTCACGATTAGTTAATTTTGTGGTGACAGTTGAGAAATGTGACATCTATTACCTCTGATTACTGTGAATTGGTAAATTAATACGGTTTATAGTGATGGACAAAAGAGCCAATATTTCTCTCACGTCCCCTCTCAATTGCGTAGCAAGATGGGGAGGTGTATTGTTTTCATCTACACCTCACACCTCGCGTTTGCTCAAAGATGATACAGACAGGCTCTTGGTTTTTTTTCCTACCGAAGTTTGAGAGACATGGCTGTAGCTTTGGTTAACCCCATACCCTCATCACTTGCTAATCGTTGAAGATGACGTTGTTCATCCAGAAGCTTGGAGTAAATTTCATCCATTTTTTCCTCCAATTGAGAACGCCCCTGTGAATCAAGCTTTTTGGCATCCACAGAAGCGTTTTCGAGAATATTTTCTAGATGAGTCATCATTTGTTCTAGGCTGCTACCTGCTTCAAAACTGGCATTACCCAAAAGCATTTGAACTTTCTTGAAATGACGTTCCATCTTCTTCTTGAAGTTGACTGGCTTGCGTCCTGGTTCCCAATTGCTCAAATCCTCCAGCAACTGGGCTGCTAGTTGTTCACCGCCTGCGATCGCAGATTCTCTAAGTGTTTGTTCTAAATTTCTGTCATAATGCTCGATAAATCGAGTTATTTGCTCCAAACATTCAGCTTGTTGTTCTGACAATTGCTCACTGATAGCGGGAATAATCACAGGACGACCAATTACTACTTGTAAATAGTCTTCTAGTTCCTCTAAACAGGGAAAAGCTTTTACTAAGTTTTGCTTAACTTCTTCTTGTTGTTCTACAGATAACTGCCAAGCATTAAGTGAGAGGAATTTATCAATCCGTTCTTGGTAATCTGTGTAACCCTCGTCATACTCTTCTCTCAGTTGAGTGCGTAAAGTAGGGGCAATATTATCTCGAATTTCGATTAATTGACTCCAGACTATGGGTGCTAGGTCTATGGAACAAATCCAATCACCATTGTCATAATTCATCCATTCTTGGACTGAGGCAACCTCTTGTCTTAATTTGTTTGCTGCTTCATCTAGAGCCTTGAAAACCTTGATGCCTTTTAAACCAACTTCTGAAGTTGTAACTTTTACTAAGTCTGATTCTTGTTCATTTTGAGACGATTTGAGAACATCTGCCCATTTTGGAGCATTGCTTTTGGTTGTTTTCTTTAACTGAATCTTGAACCGGATGCGCGTTTTGTTTAATTTGGAGAAGTTGTATCTTTCAACAACAGCGTCTTTGAGGAAGGTTTCATTTGAGTTGGGAATGACTGTTTGTAGCATATTGTTGTGAGAATCATATTATTTGCTCACTTTCAAAAAAGCGTTAGCTTCCAACTGATAGCTACACAATTTGTTCCCAAAATCTGATTTCAAGTTTGAGTTTGCCGCAACGGCAAGGTTATGGTTGAAAAAGTTGGCGCAATTAAATTTTGGCTCTTGCGTTGTTTTTATGGTGACTGAGGATTGATTATAACAAAACCCTTACAGGACAATGGTTATAAAGGATTATGCTCTTGTTTTAAAATGAAATGCCTAGAGAATAAGGCTTTTAATGATTTTGAACCAGGTTTTCCATAAAAATAACCTAAGAACCTAAATTTTTAACTTAATGGGTTCCTAACATTATCCTCCCACAGTTAGCTGCTCGATGAAAAGGAGCATTTCAAAAACATAAAATCCCGCACTTAATCAAGATTAGGATTTAATTAATCTGCCGTAGGCAATTGCCAAGTCTAATTTTATTTTTTGGAAGTTTCATTAATGAGTAAAGTTTCCGTCTAATCTAACTATATTCTGAATATATAGGGGAATTGCACGCTTGTTAAGAAGTATTGTTCTTTGATTCTGTAATTGAGTAGCTCCCACCCAGAATGGGCAGAAGCTGTGTACCTAAAATGGAAAATGGTATTTCTGAGTTTGATTGGCTCTCTTGTTTAAGTAGGTGGTTACAATTAAATATAAGATAAAAGGAGTCCAAAAATGGGTGCTAGAAGATGTCTGCTCCATTACGAGTTGCATTAACAGATTTAGAAAATTTGACGCTATTGGAGTTGCGAGAAGCGACAACAGTTCCTCAACGGACGCGAGATACCTTCGGTAAGCTTCGCTAACGCGCCCACATGATTCGATTAAATGCCCAAGGGTGGAATGTACCAGCGATTGCCAAAATTTTTGAGTGTCACGAACACACAGTACGAGCGACACTCCGACGTTGGCAGAACTTGGGGTTGGGAGGATTGTGGGAGGCCGCAGGACGAGGGGCAAAGCGCAAATGGCAGGAGGCAGACTTAGCATACTTAGAGTATTGTTTAGAAGTAGAACCTCGCACCTACAACAGTTTGCAGTTATCAGAAAAGTTGGCTCAACACAGAAATGTACAACTGAGTCCAGACCGTCTGCGACGTTTGCTCAAAAAAAAATTGGCGATGGAAACGCACGCGTCATAGTCATAAAGGAAAACAAGACCCAGAAAAACGACGGCTCAAGCAGGCAGACCTAGATACTTTAAAACAAGCGACTGTAGATGGTTATGTCGAACTCAAGTATCTTGATGAGTCTGGGTGTTGTCGTTGGAGCCCAGCCAGCTATAGTTACAGCCGTATTGGTAGCCAAAAACAAATGGCACAAGTCGGTAGTCGTGGTGGTCGCATCAGTATTTTGGGTTTGTGGTTGCCCCAGATCAGTTTCGAGTATGCCTTGGTTCAAGGTGGTTTCAAAACAGAACGCTACATTGAAGTTATGGATTGGGTTGCAGCCAAAGCACAACAGACTTTAGCTGAAACTGGTCGCATCACTGTTGTTGTTCACGACAACGGCTCCCTGCATACAAGTAAGAAAGCAAAACAACGATGGCAAGAGTGGCAACAAAAAGGACTATACCTGTTCTTCTTACCACCCTATTGTTCCGAGATGAATCGAATTGAGGAGGAGTGGCATCAACTAAAAACTCATGAAATCGCTGGACAGATGTTTGACAACAATTATGATTTAGCTATAGCAATCATTGATGGCATGGAGGCTAGAAGTTTAAAGGGTGGATATGCCCTTGAGCGTCTTATATTTAATTGCGCCTAGCTACTTATTCTTCAACTAAAAGTGCTTCTATCTGAGCCAGCAGTTTTTCCAAAGCTTTAAGCTTTTTAGGATTTTCCCAAATCTTCGCTTTTTGTAATTGGCTCGATGCTTCCTTATAACGAATCTTTAGTGAAGGTGGTTCTGGGTTTACCTGACGAGTTGCTTTGATTCTTTCGTTAATCTGAGTTAGTGATAGACTGTCTGCTATTGTCGCCTCTAAGAGTGCGATTCGTTGTGATAAGTCTTTGACACGAGCGATCGCAGTGGCTTTGGTATATTCAATTTCACCTTTCCGCAAGGCATCTAGTACATCTTCCGGCAGTTTCAGTAACGGTAGACGACTGCTGACAAAAGATTCCCAGGTTATCATTCCCAAGGCATCAAATACAGCTTCTATAGCTTCTGAATCATCACTACCCAAAACGTTTTGGGTAACTTTACCTTTAGTCTCATTTTGCATTCGGTAGAGAAGTGAAACTACGTTACTGACATCCTGATTTAATCTCAAACTTAAAAGCTGAAGTATACCTTCAGTTTCTTCAATTGGGTTCAAATCTTCTCGAATCAGGTTTTCAACAAGCGATAACTGCAAGGCTTCTCTATCGTTGAGTTCTCTAACAACAACGGGTATTTCTTCTAGTCCTACCGTCAGGGCTGCTCGATACCGCCGCTCCCCTGCAACTAACTCATATTGTCCTTCTTGTAGAGGACGGACTAAAAGAGGCTCTAGAATACCGTGTTCTTTAACTGATATTACCAGCTGTTCTAGTTTTTCTGCATCAAAGTAGCGCCGGGGCTGAGAATTAGGCAGCTTTATAGAGTTGATGGCAATTGTATGCGGGGTGCTAGTAGCATCTTCAGTTGGGTAAACGCTATCTCCAAGCAATGCAGCTACGCCTTTCAACTGACTGGTATAGGGTTGGTCTTTTTTATTGGTAATCACTTCAATTTCTCTAAACCTAAAGCTATTTTTTCTAATACATCAACGGCTGGATGTTTGCGATTGAATAATGCTAAAGGCAATCGTGCCTCACTAGCGTCGGCAAAAGCAATGGCTTTGGGAATTGGGTCGTAGACTGTCGCAAGTGGTGACAGTTGTTCTGAGATGGCTTTGAAAGTTCTGCTTTCCTGAGCAGTACGAGCATCATACATTGTAGGTATAAATCCGGCGATTGCCAAAGAACGATTTGCAGCTTTGCGGAGTGTCGCTACTGTATTTAAGAGCAAGTCCGTTCCTTGAAACGATTTGAATTGACATTGAATTGGAACTAAAACGTGGGTTGCTGCCACCAAGCTGATAACACTCAAAATACCCAAACTCGGAGGACAATCTATCAAAATAAAATCGTATTTGTCCAATACAGGAGCGATCGCATTTTTGAGGCGCATTTCTCGCATTAAGGCAGATACCAATTCAAGCTCGGCAGCACTTAAGTTAATATTTGAGGGAACTAACGACAGTCCATGAATCAGTTCAGGATGTATGGCTAATGCTTCTTCTCCAACGGCAGCTTCGTACACAGTTTTTGTGAGATTCTCTGGTTCCAGCCCCATAAATGTGGTCAAGCTTGCTTGGGGGTCCATGTCAATCAACAGCACACGGTTAGGATGACGTTGCGCTAAATGATACCCCAAGTTCATTGTTAAAGTGCTTTTCCCCACACCGCCAGACTGGTTAAATAGCGCAATGATGCGAATCATGCGGTGTCTCCTTACAATCAGGTTTTTTACTAAATCTTACAATCAAAAAGAGATTGTGATCATTGTTTGCACTCTAGTTTATCGTGAATTGTCTAGAATCTTGTTGGTGGTAGGGGACTTGTAATTTTAGAATGTCCCAATCAAGTTTTGGAATCTTCTACTTGATATAGATATCGACTGATATTTTATTTATAAAGTGAGTCCCTAGATGGGATATTAAACCACTTTTCGACAACTAAGGGACTTCTCACAGAAAAAAATACCTCTGGCAAAGCAGCCAGAAGTAAGATCATTAGAAGGGAATGTTAGAAATATTAGTAGTCCGAGAATGCCCGTTGTTAGATGCTGTGGCTACACCAGCACCAACTAGCTGTTGAGTATTTTCCTGTGGTGTTGGTTGAACAACAGGGGTAGCAGTTGGTGTATGAGTGCGATTACCAGTGGTAGTGCAGATGAACGTGCGGATAACCAAGGCAGTTTTCTTTTCCTTATATCCCTTACCGCTATCCACTACGTTAATATCCAAATATCCCATAGCGATACCAGTAGCGTTCACTCCTGATTCAGCGATGGAAACTGCTGCTGCTCCCTTGGTTCTGTAAGGAATTGTGTCTTCTACTACTCCATCTTTTGAATAGAAGGAGAAAGCACATTCACCATAGACAATCTTTATTCCTTGACTGTCAAAGGCTTCATCAATAGTGAGCAGTCGAATAGTTTGGGTTGAGTTAATCATGGTCTATCCTTGTGATTGAACTGTAAATTTTTCATTACAACTGCGCTTTGCGCTTTCCAGCCAAAACATCCCACAGGCAAATGCTATGCTGCGGGATGTATTTGGTTTTCTAGAAGTTGGAGTTAATTATTGAGTTTTGGTCATCACCAGTTTCATTAGAATCTTTCCGTTGAGCAGAACTGATGAGTTCTAGATTGTTGACACGAATTATTGGTTTTTGTCTGAGTTCGTCTGTGTTTTTATCTGTCCATCTATCGAAGATTATTTCACCGGTGATGCCAATAGTAGAACCTTTTTGAACCCAGTCTGCTGCTACTTGAGCAATATTTCCCCAAAGTTCTAAATCAAACCAGAGGGGAGATTCACTTCTGTAGGGAGGTTTGACAGCAAGAGTCAAGGCTGTTTTCATCGCACCTGACTCGAAATAGCGGATTTCAGGTGGTTGACCAACGCGACCAACTAAATCAACTTTATTGATGTATTGCTGAGTCATAATATTTTCCTTGGATACTCAATTTTTTTCACGGTAATAGCGCGATAGCGCATTTCCAGTTATGAAACCAAATGAATGATTTGCTACAGGCTGATTTGAGGACTGGTATTGGAAACAGCCCAGTATCAATCCTAATTGCGCCTAGCGCACTGATTACTTACGGCATTGGGCGCAAACCCTGCAAAAAAATAACCCCAAATCTGCTTGAGACTTGAGGTTTATAACTACAAAATTTGTTCCTTGGTTGCTAAACCATGTAGTTTGGTTACTAATTTCTCTTCTTTCATGCGAGAGAAACCAGGGATTTTGTGGAATTTGGCTAACTCCTTTAGTCTTTTTAGAGTTAGTGGTTGTAAATCTGCCAAACTTGCTAACTCTGGAGAATTGGAAATATTTGTTATTTCTGATGAAGAGTTAACAGGTGTTGATGAATCACTTGAAACGACGATGAGTTCTGCTGTGTTGCAGGCAATCATATTATTACTGTCAACGCTATGACCGTCATCTGGAGTTGAAGTAGATTCAGATGATGTTGGAGGAGCGATTGTTTCTGGCAGTGCGCTTTGTGCGATCGCCTTCGGCACTGAGTTATCCTCAATCGCTACGATTGTATCTGGTATAGCGATCGCTTCCGGTGGTGTGCTTTCCTCAATTTCTTCGCTTACCGCAGTTACTGTACTATCAGCAGCTTCACTAGGAGTATCATCTGTTGAGGATGTCAATTCAAATAATTCTGGTGAAGCGATCGCATCTGCTATTGAGTTTTCCCCAATTTCTTCACTCACCACAGATACTGTATTATCACCAGCTTCATTACGAGTTTCTTCTAGTGGGGAAGTAGATTCAGGTGCTGTTGGAGGAGCGATCGCCATCGGTACTGAGTTCTCCTCAATCTCTTCGCTTACCGTATGTACTGTATCACTACTAGATTCAGTAGGAGTATTATTTGGTTTAGTTGATGTTGATGAAGTAATTGCATCACTACTGCTGAGGCTAGAAATTTCCGTTTTGGTTTCTGTTTCCCCATTGGTGTAACTGAGAATTTGCTCAATACTGGCTACAGTGGGTTCTTTCAACACAGTAATTCTGTGTACGTTTCCCACCTTTCTAACTGAAATTCTTGCCCCAGCCGTGCGGAGTTTTGTTGTCAAGTCGTTGAGCAGGAGAAAAGCTACATCCAATTGACGGTAATTATTTATAATGGCACTCATGGTTTTTTGTTCAATTTAGTTCACCACAAGAGCGCATAGCGCAATCCTTTTGTCCAAAAACATCGTTCAGTATTTTTGTGAGTTTAGACAGACTGCGTTGAAAACGTAGTTTTTGGTATTAGTCAGGAAACAATAAAACTTCCCATACCAAACGGGGAGAGGCCATTTTCAACAGAGAGTTTTTGGCATCTTCCAATTTCAACAGCCAATTTTGATAACTCAGAAATTCCCTCCAGCAATATTGCAGGTAATCCAGCAGCCATAGTTGTTGATGAAAATCTAATTGAACCTCAATATCTTTGGCGATACTTAGTGCTGTTAACAGACTGCTAGGAGGTTGAATTAGTTCTTGCAAAAGTGATTTTGGGATAGATTGAAGTTGATCATGGTAAGCGATCGCATCCCCAGGAGAACCACCTGCAAACTGTATAACATTTGGGCGATTGAGAATTTCAGAACGTCCCACATTGTCTAAAACAGTGGTCATTTGGGCGTTGTTTAGACGCTGGAAAGGAATCAGTTGACAACGGCTGGTAATTGTAGCCAGTAACCTTTGGGGTTGGGATGAAATGAGGATAATTGTGCCGGATATTGGTTCTTCTAATGTTTTCAGGAGTGCATTAGCAGCAGTGGGTGGCATTCTTTCAGCATTTTCTACCACGACAATTTTGTAAGGTGCAATTAGAGGGGAGGTAGCCAGAAATTGGGTGATTTCTCGAATCTGCTCAATTCTAATTTGGGATGGAGTTTTTCGCAGTACCCCAGAAGCTGCTATTTCACTTTCATTTAACAACTGTTTTTGGTGTATGTATGTTGGTTCAATCCATAAACTATCAGGACAGTTAGCTAGGTTTTGGATGTTGAAAATTTCAGCGATAAAGCATTTAGCAGCTAAGGACTTTCCTACTCCGTCTGCTCCAGCAAACAAATAAGCAGGGACAATTCGGTTGTGTGTAATTGCACCTTTGAGTAAAGATACCGCTAAATTTTGACCAATGATTTTTGATAACTGCCAGTTTTCTGCAATTGGCTGTGTAGATTCGGAATCTATACTTTGAGAAGGTTCACAAACAGAAAGGTCTGTTGTGAGATCAAGTAGATCAAGTTGCTTCATTTTTTGAGTTTTGGAAATTGTTGATTAGACATCTCCAGAAATTTAATTTCCCTCTAACAACCGGAGCATTTTAGGTTAAATTTCCGAGGTGTTTATTGCATTTGCAAGAAGTAATACCTACGAGCAAAGTTTGATAATTTGAGTTTGCAAGGCGAGTTTTTCATCTACACCAGATTTGAGCATTAGCTCTAGTTCCAACAGCATTTTCAAACTATTTTTCAGCTTGTTTGCACAACAATTAGCAACCTCTTGGCGGATGTAATACAAGCGTTTGGGATTTTTCACGTCTGCAAGTTGGGTTATTGTATTGTCGTCTTGACACCCGGTGATGATCATCTGTTTGACTGTTAGCCAAGTGCGAAAGGTAGTAGTCAGGGTAGCGGTAATCTTTAAAGCTGGTTCGTTACAGTTAATTAAGCGTTCAACAAATTCTAATGCTTGAGCAATGTCACCTAAGCGAATGGCGTTGGCTAGTTGTAAACTATTAGCTGCACTTTCTGACACTAATTCTTTCACCATATCCCCGTTGACTGTTTTACCCAAAGCATAGGTTTTGAGCTTTTCTAGTTCGGTGAATATCAGTCGTGTATTATTGCCTGTGTAATCAATCAATACTGTGTAGGCATCGGTGGTGACTGTTACACCTACTTCATCAGCTATAGTACGAGCTTGCTGTATTAATGCTTGGGTTTGCCATTGGGGAATGAGAGGAAATTCTTTTACCTGTGCGTATTCCAGCAGTAGTTTGACTGATTTATTTCTCGCGTCAGGTTTGTGAGTGTTGGTGATAAGGACGGTATTTGTTGAGGGAATTTTGGGGAGAATGGACTCCAACTGCAACAAAATTTCTTTTGAACAAACTCCCAGTAATGTGCTGTTGGGCAAATGTACTAATCTTCCTCCACTCCCAACTGGTGGTGTCATGATATCGGATAATGCTTGAGGAATGGTTTCTTTAGATTCTGGGGGGTATTCTGTATAGTTGAAGTTTGCCCATTGTTGATCTAGAGTGTGGGTTTTTAGTTGTTTGATGGTGCGAGTTAGAAAGAATTCGTTTTCACCAAAGTATAAATATGTTGACATAGTAGTACAGCAATTGTATTGTCGTACATGAGCGTTAGCTCTATAATGGTATTGTTTGTCACTTTTTCCCCTTTTAGGGCTTTAGGCGTTACCTAATTGTAAAATTTTTACTCTACTGCCTTAATCAACAAAACAGTAAACATATTTATTAACTAAGTAAGATGGTTGACTTCAAAAAGAAATTAGGACTTAAATCAATTGAGAAAAAAGTAAATCCAGTTGAGATTTATGATGTGTTAGATAGAAAAAGTGAAACTGGCGATCTTCGTCCAGTACAGAAAGAAATGCTTACAGATTGGTGGCTGAATCGAAGAAAAGACAAGGACTTGATCTTAAAACTACATACTGGACAAGGAAAAACTTTAATTGGATTATTAATGCTTCAATCAAAATTAAATGAAAACAAAGAACCATGTTTATATGTCTGTCCCAATATATATTTACTACAGCAAACTTGCCAAGAAGCAGAGAAGTTTGGAATCAGCTATGTAACTCTTAATCATGATAACTCTCTTCCAGAGGAGTTTTTAAGTTCAGAGAAAATATTAATAGTTCATGTTCAAAAACTTTTTAATGGTAAATCCATTTTTGGCATAGGTGGTAACTTTACTAAAGTTAATACAATTTTATTAGATGATTCTCATGCTTGTATAGACTACATAAATAACTCTTTTAAAATAACAGTAAATAACGAGCATAAAATTTATACAAAACTAATTCAGTTATTTGAAGATGATTTAAGAAAACAAGGTGAAGGTAGTTTTTTAGAAATTCAAAGTGGTAAATACAGTACATTTCTCCCAGTGCCTTATTGGAGTTGGGAAGGTAAAAAATCAGAAGTTGCCGAAATTTTATCACAACACACTGAAGATAAAGAAGTACAATTTACTTGGGATTTAATTAAGGATAGTCTTGAGAATTGTCAATGTTTTATAAGTGGGCAAAAATTAGAAATTTCACCTTTTATAAGCCCCATATATCAATTTGGCACTTTTAATAAAGCTAAACATAAAATTTTAATGTCAGCAACTACTCAAAATGATTCGTTTTTTATAAAAGGACTCGGTTTGGATGCGAAAGCAGTTAAAAACCCTCTCGTTTACAACAATGAGAAATGGTCTGGTGAAAAAATGATATTGATCCCTTCATTAATTCACAGCAGTTTAGACAGAACATCTATTATAAATAGATTTGCCAAAAAAGACCCTAAACGTACCGTAGGGATAGTCGTAATAACTCCCAGTTTTCCAAAAGCTAATACATACAAACAATGTGGTTCTATTGTAACAGATACAGATAATATTTTTGAAGAAATTAATAAATTGAAAGATAATCATTACAGTAATACTATTGTTCTTGCAAATAGGTATGATGGCATAGACCTTCCTGATAATTCTTGTCGTATTTTGATAATAGATTCAATACCGTATGCAAGTTCACTAACAGAAAAATATGAAGAAGAATGCAGATCAAATAGTGAGCAGATAAATATTAAAATTGCTCAAAAAATAGAACAGGGATTAGGTAGAAGTGTAAGAGGGGAGAAAGATTATAGTGTCATCTTAATCATTGGATACGATTTGGTGAAATTTATTAAAAGTATTAATTCAAATAAATTTTTCTCGGAACAAACAAGAAAACAAATAGAAATAGGAATTGAGGTTGGGAAGTTTGCGGAGGAAGAATTAGGAGAAAAAAAACAACAACCTTTAGATGTTGTAATGAATTTAATCAATCAATGTTTAAAAAGAGATGAAGGATGGAAAGAATTCTACAAAGAAAAAATGGATGAAGATGCTACTATTACATCTAGTAATGGTAAAGATTTTATAGAAATATTAGAATTGGAAAAAAAAGCAGAAGATTCCTTGCATATCAATGAGCTAGAAAATGCAATAACTTGTATTCAAAAAATAATTGATTCCTTCTGTCAAGAAGATTCAACGGAAAAGGGTTGGTATCTACAAATTTTAGCTCGTTATCAATATCGAATTAGTAAATTAGAATCTAACAAAACACAAAAAAGTGCATTTAAAAATAATAATAATCTTTTGAAACCAAAAGAAGGTATTAATTATAAGAAACTGCAATATATAAGTGAAAATAGAATTAAAAGGATAAAGGAATGGACATCTTTAAATGCAAATTATGAAGAACTTATGATGAATATAGATGATATTCTTGAAAGTTTGAGTTTTGGACAACCTGCGAAGAAGTTTGAAAAAGCTCTTCAAGATTTGGGTAGCGCAATTGGTTTTCTTAGCCAAAGACCAGAGAGAGAATTTATGAAGGGAGCAGATAACCTTTGGTGTGGTGAAGATAGCCAGTATTTTATTTTTGAATGTAAGAGTGAAGTTGAAGACTCACGAGATGAAATATTTAAAACTGAAACTGGTCAAATGAATAATCATTGTGGGTGGTTTGAAGATACATACAAAACAGAAAAAGTAAAAAGAATATTAATTATCCCTACTAAAAAGGTTTCTAATGAAGGGAACTTTACTCATCAAGTTGAAATAATGAGAAAAGGTAAGCTTAAACTCTTAAGAGATAATGTTAGGTCTTTTTTCAAGGAATTTAAGGATTATAAAATTCAAGATATTAGTGATGAAAAAATTCAGCAATGGTTAGTTACTCACAAACTTGACATATCTTCTTTACTAAAGGAATATAGTGAGCCATACTATCAGAAAAAATAATACTCAAATTGTATAAGAATAATAAACTGCCTGAAAAACCGCTTTTAAGGCTATCTTTCCTGAATTTTTAGCTTCAATTGCAATATGATAGAACATAGCTGAAACCTTGATTCTTCTGTACCACTCTGGTGATAACTTTGACAAATGAGAGCGATCGCCCCATTACCATAGACGATCGCTCTCATCATTAGTATAATCCCCCACTCAAAACAGACTCAACTGCTTTCCCACATCACCTTGAGGCTCAACAACCGAAAGTAACTCATCTCGTTTTTTAGCGATCAACTCCAAATAATACCCACTAGAATAGGCTTCAGAATTAGTCAGTCCCAAAATTCCTTGATAAAACGTCACAACATCCCCAGTATTACCCAGAACCAGAAGAGCCTTTTCACCTTTCTTAATTTTGCGAGTAACCTGTAACTGTTCCACAGGAAAATCACCAGAACGAATAACCTTTGTTAATTCCTGGTAATATTGTTCTGCCTTAGCTTTTGACAGAAGATATCGTGTCAAGTAGTTCAAAGGAAACTCCTTTTCTAGACGAGAACGGTTTCTTTTCCGCCATGAACCCTTAGTAGTAATTTTACCATCTTCATGCCAGATAATATAGTTTTTAGCTCCTCTAGAGGGAACAAACATCGCTTTAGCAAGAATTTCCAACTCTATTTTGATACCAGTAGGTAAAGCATTTTGCAGCTTTTCAAATATCAGCAGTGGTTCAGTGTGGGAGAAGAACACACCATCAGTATCACTTTCAACCTGGATACCTCCCGCTTTTTCAATCACATCAATCATGAATCGCAGAATACGTCTACCATAAGCTGTAACCAGTGCAGCAGCTTCCATATCGTTAAAACCAACACCAGAAGTCCCATAAAAGCCAAACAACGAGTTGATTAACACTTTGAGAGCAGCTTCAGCTTGTTTAGCTGCTAAATCTCCAGCTTTTCCTAATTCTTTGAGTCTGAGTCGTTCCCTGGTGAGATAGTCGAGAATACTTAACCCCACTCGTCGCGTATCCTTGCGGGAGCAAATACCATATTTAAGCATAATGCTGGGATACAGACTGGAAACGTCAATTTTGGCAATGTGTTTGTGTAAACCTGGTACTGAAATTACCAGTCCCCCCTCAAATTTCAACTTCAGATCAGCTGTTGGTTTGTAACCTGGATATTGTCTTTCTAAAACTCGCTGCCATTTAGTACCATTACCAGTGAGCGATAGTTGTTGTAAATTCATACCTGGTACTATCAGCGATTCATAGTAATAGGAAGGAACTAATTTATCAGCAATTAATTTCGTATCTTCTAAGTCAAAAATTAGGTATTTTCTGATTGTTTCCCATCCTTGAGAACCTGCACCTTCACCCCAACAATTTTGAATTTCTTGGGGTGTTAAAACTAATCTAGCAGATTCTCGCAATCCCATTTCTATGACTGCACTTTTTAGGGAATGTTGATGTAATGCTTTATTGACAAAATCCCATCTCAAGACGCAAATATACACATCAATATGTTGGCTGGTGCTGATGAATATTTCCGAAATATTCATAGGCTTGCCAAATACCTGTGCCGTCTTGATAATTCTCGATTGATTAGAGATAGTAAATGGGTGAGATATGTTATTGATTAGGCATCTAGTAATGATAAATGGAAAATCAAAATCTGTACCGTTGTATGTGAGAACTACATCAGGAGAAATAGACTGAAAATAGGAAATAAATTGGCAGAGTAATTTTGATTCATTTTCATCCATAAATACAAAATACTCGCCCAATTCATTCATACAACCAATAGCGAAAATTCTATCTTTACTAGGAATCAGCCCTGAAGTTTCAATGTCAATAACCATTTGCTTCAGGGCATTGTAAGGTTTAATAGTCTGTAAAGGCTGCCAGGATTGATAAACAGTATCATCTGTGTAGAAAATGTTTAACTTATCTTCGGCAACAGTAATTTGATTATCGCTTTTGCTGACAAAATGACGATGATTGTAATTAATGCTCATTGTGATTATGAGTTATTTACTAATGGTTTTTATCTTTTGATTTTGTAAAAAAATGAATGATTTTACATCTATAACGGCATTAGACGCTAATATTTAAAAAGCTTGTTACAAATAGATTTTCAAAATAATTGCTGTGGTTATTTTATAATGTAATTCCAAATTAATATGAAACTCCATAGAATAAATTATCAGGAATAATTAAACGCAGATAAACACAGATGAAGATAGAACAATGAATTTTAGGATTCTGTGCAGCTTCACATAAGATTGGTGTAAGAAATTAGCTAATTTAGGAATTAGTATGTGATGGAAAATTTAAAAGCCATTCATCTTGAATGGCTGGTTATATAGCAATTCTAAATAATTCTTAAAATTTACATTTATTCTCTTTGCACCTCTGGGTAAGGCTATTTCCATAAATGAATCTTCAAAAATTAGATAAGATTGCTATACCAATTGATAGAATGTTATCGAGAAGATGATAACTGTTGTACCGTTTCTACCCAAATAGGAGCTTTCTTACCATTGACTGGAATCAAAGAATTCCAATGTTCTTGCAGGGATTCAAGACTCATATTTGGTAATTTCTGTTGCCCCCAAGCGATCGCATCAGCAGGTGTCTTCCAATTCGTCCAAGGTGGATCTTCAGCAATGGGAACAAATTGACTCGAATTTGTGGAGTTAGTAGCAGGTAGTAAACCTAAAATACCAACCTCTAACCATAACTGCGGTTGAGTAGATAATTTTACCTGCACTTCACATTGTCTCAGGTGTTGCTGTGCTGCCAAAATAGTTGTAGTCTCCCAATCTTTAGATATTTGGCACAATTGTTGCCAAGTATCTTCAGTTAGCATCACCATTTCTTTACTGCTAGGAGATGTTTTAGCAATCAACATATCTCGATAAAAGCTAGTGAGATTTTGCAGAATTACTAAAGGTTCCTTACCCCATTCCAATAAATTGCGAATAATAGTAATTATTGAATTACTGTCATTTTCAGCAATTCTCTCCACCATTGTCAGCAATTTATATTCAGGTACATTTCCCACCATTTCCCACACCCAATTTTGGTCAATGGTGATATTTAGTAAACTCAATTGATCCAGCAAACATTGACTATCCCGCAAACAACCAGAAGATATTTGTGCGACTAGGCGTAGTGCTTCTGGGGTAATATTAATTAATTCCTCAGTAACAATGTGGTTAAGATGTTGTACCATATCCTCCACACCAATTCTCTTGAAATCGAACCTTTGACAACGAGAAATAATCGTCGCAGGAACTTTGTGAATTTCTGTGGTGCAGAGGATAAACACTACATTTTTTGGTGGTTCTTCCAAAGTTTTGAGTAAAGCTTGAAATCCTTGTGAACTGAGGCTATGCACTTCATCCAAAACAAACACCTTGTAGCGGCTGTTGACAGGTATGATGTGGGTGCGGTCAATAATTTGTCTGATATTTTCAACACCAGAGTTACTAGCAGCATCTATTTCTACCACATCTAGGGATAAGCCTTTGGAGATGCCGGTACACGAATTGCACTGGCCGCAGGGTGTGGGGGTAGGAAAATCACCATGTTGACAGTTGAGAGATTTGGCCAGGATGCGTGCGCTGGAAGTTTTACCCGTACCTCTAGGGCCAGTGAATAGGTACGCCGGGGCAATTCTTTGGGATGTGATAGCATTGGTTAGAGTAGTAGCGATCGCACGTTGACCGACAAGTTCAGTAAAAGACTGAGGGCGATATTTAAGGTGAAGTGGTTGATATGCCATGTTTTTCAAATGCAGATATGTTGAATTCCCCAAGCTCATGTATTAGCAACAAGCTTGGGGTGTAATAAGTAGTTTTGAGTTGGAGTAAAATAGACCTGACTGATGGGAGGTGTGGTTAATGCAAAAGCAACCCTCTGTAATTGTTAATGCAGTCAACCTATGCAGCTGCGACTTTCTTTTTTCTGCCTCTAGCTTTAGGAGTAGAATTTGCAGGAGGTATCGGATTGACCATAGTTTTCCCTACGGTTTTAGGTAAAGAAGGATTTGCTGCTAATTCACTATTTTCCTCATTAACAGTTTCTTCCATGACATCTTCATCAGCAGCTACATCCACATCAGCAATTACCTCACTATTACCAATAAGTTCAACTGGCATCACCAGAATTAATTGATTGAGAATGCCGTCAACAGGAGTAATAATTACAGGAGTTGTTGGTTGGTTGACATTAATCAATACCTCATTTGTGGGTATGAATTTAAGAGCCTGATCCACATATTTGATATTGAAAGCAATCACTAATTTTTGCTGATAATCACCTTGTGGCTTAATGTTTAAAGATTCCACAGCACCACCTATATCTGAAGAGTCTGTAGATAATGTTGCTTGTTGATGCTTGTAGTCGCAGGTAATCTTGACAATCTTATTCCTTTGGTCGGCAACAATTCCTACCCGTTTTATGGCATTATCAAACAATTTTCTGTCAATAGTAAATTGATATTGGAACTGTTGGGGAATTAGAGATGAATATTTGGGATAATCTCCTTCTAATAATCTGGTAGTAATTTGGATATTGGGTAATGTAAACACCGCAATGCCATTGGTAATGCTAATAGTACATTCGCTGTTATCTCCTACAGTACCTAAAATCTTTTGTAATTCTGTTAGTGTTTGCTGAGGAATTGTGATTTCTACTGCATCTAACCCAGCCTCACTTTGTGCATTTTCTGTCAATTGTTTATCTATTTCTATCGTGCCAGAAGCAACTGCTAACCGATGTCCATCTGTTGCTGCTGCTTCCCAACTGCTTTTAGTAAACTGGAAATGTACTCCAGCTAAAACTTGCTTATTTTCATCATGACTAGCAGCAAATAATGTTGCTTCTAATGCTTGTAACAACTTGATTGCTGGTAGTGTAATATTCTTGCCTTCAATTTCTGGCAGTGATGGAAACTCTTGAGGATTAACTGTTTGAATACGACATTTACCAGAGGAGTGAGTGATAATGGCGGCATTATCTACAATCTCCAGGGTAATCTCTTGTTTGGGAAGACTAGAAATAACTTGGGTGAATAATTTGGCAGGTAAGGCAACTTTACCTTCTATCTCTATTTTAGATTTGCATTGGACTCTAATACCTAAACTAAAATCAAAAGCAGTAACTAAAATGTGTTGTTCCTGTTTATCTGCAATCAACAATATATTGTTGAGGATGGGGTGATGAGGTTTGTTCGGTACAGCGGAACTAACCAAATAAAGTGTATCAGTGAGGTCTTTTTGAGAAATTGCGAATTTCATAATGTAAAGTCCACGTAATGCCATGTAATGTCAGTAAATCAACGAAAGAAGAGGTGCTTAGTGGCAAACCAAGCACCTTTATTCACTTTGTGTCTCGTACAGAAGGCAGTTATTTTCTGGAATTAATGTTTGGTAATTATCTTGCGTCGCTAAAAACCATGAATATAAACAGTTTTGGCGATTTTAGTATGACCTAAATTCTTACGTTTTTTAGTCATCTGTTTTGGTTTATACCAATTCTCTATGAAGACGCGCTATATATGAGGAACGAACCGCAAAGGGCGCAAAGAACACAAAGAAAGAAACAAATAAGAAGTCAAGAAAATTTAGCGCAGCCTCAGAAAGAAATGGTATTAATTGGTAATTTAGAACTTACGCACAAGTTACGGAGGAATGAACCGCAGAGGCACAGAGAAGCCAGTGCGTTGCGGGGGTTCCCCCCGTTGTAGCAACTGGCGCGACACAGAGAAATGAGAGTTTGAGAGATATTTTGCGTAAGTCCTATAATTTATTACAATTCATTGTGTGATTCAATGGA